>NZ_CP020038.1:3495284-3802879 GCF_002157225.2 Agarilytica rhodophyticola | reverse complement strand
ACCCGAAAAAAACTGTCGCGCTTTACCACCCTGATACTAGTGATAGAGGCTGGCTATCTTGCCCCGATAACTGTGCCTTCGACCGCTTGGGCAATTTATGGATCTGTTCCGACGGCGCGCAGCACTCTGGTATCGCCGATGGTATGTGGGCAACAGAAGTTAGTGGCAGCCATAGAGGGTTGACTAAGCGCTTTATGCGTATTCCTATTGGTGCTGAAATGTGTGGCCCGTTTTTTACGCCCGATAGCGAAAACTTATTTTGCTCTGTACAACATCCTGCCAGTGGTTCAAGTTATGATAAGCCTAGCACTCGCTGGCCTGATTTTTCCGATGATATGCCACCACGACCTGCCGTTATGGTAACGCGAAAAATTGGAGGCGGGCGTATCGGTAGTTGATATGCTGTTATTTGCAGGGATGCAAGTAAATGATCCAATTTTTTAATTTCAATGCTAATGTTAAAGCTGACATTGGTAAAACACTAAGTAAGTTTGGTGAGCTGATCTGATAGTAGGCTAATATGAACGTTGATGTAATATTTAATCACTAATAAGACGAGTAAAATAAATAAAGAGCTAAATACATGTGAAAAGGAGATGGTTGCTAAAAACAATATCATATTTTGCTGTTATTTTTTTCAGCGTCTTACTTGCTGCTTATGTGTTATTTCCTTTTTACCTTCCCGTCGCAATTTCTCATTTCCTAAAAGACAGCGAGCTTCGCTTGCTCAGTGTGAAGGTAGGTTATCCTACATGGAAGCGCCTTAATATTCGTAAACTCGTGCTCGCACGGCAGAGTATAGGCCAATTATTGTTAGAGGGAGGACGTCTGAGCTATGAGGGCAGCAAAGGGCTGTCATTATATGTTAATAGTGTACATTTAGCGTATGATGAGGTTAAAAATACGACACGCTCTCAGCCGCCAACAACACTGGTTCGATCAGAATATCTACCAAGTGTCTTGCTAAAACGTGCCCCTCAATTATCGGTTTATGTTGAGCGCCTAACACATGATGTCCCGGGAGATATTTCTGCGCAAATTAAATTCGCTGATCTGGAATTTTCTAATATCATGCTAACCGCAGATGCAAACTCTGTGCGAGGACAGGCGCAGATGTCAGTGCAAACACAAAATGTAGTGCTATCTCATAGATTCGATCTGCTTATAGATAATAAGAATCACCTTACTTTTTACGGAACTAAAGATAATGAAGAGCAGCGTTGGCTCGATATATCTGCAGACATGACTAAAGAGCAGAGCATGTTGGTGGGTGAAATCAATTCTTATATTATGTTATCCAAGGTTTCAGAGTTTCTACCTCAGCCATCCATGTTTGGAGATGTGCGTGTTAAAAACCAGCTTACCTTGCCAGAAACAGGGGCTGGCATGGAAGGCTTGCAGTTAGCCATATTTGTCGATGCCAATGTACAACAGCAGCATGGATTAAGTGCAAGGTTGGATACTCAAGGCCAGGTAAAAATTAAAGATAATAAAGCATACCTATCGTTATTCGACGACGCAGAATTTAATAATAGCCTTTCATACAAAATAGATAATCTACCTGAGTTTGATGTTCGCGTGAATGATGGTTTAAATATAGAAATGGATTTAAATAGCCAAGCCATAAAAGTAGAAACACCTTTGCAAACCCATGTGTTTTTTATGCGGGCGGTCAATAATACGATGGAGCATTTAGCATCCATCACACAAAAAAACATTAACATTGATCTTGCCGCCAAAGAGTTAGGTTTTAATGTACGTACCACCCTTAAAAGTAAAGGCTTAAGCGCTCTTTTAGCTGAACTAGATAAAAAAAATGAAGACGGAATATTTAGTGATAAACAACAGGATATTGTTCTCGATGGATTCATCAAGACAAACCAACAATCTACAGCAATTGCGTTCACAGAAGATCAAACGCTGGAACTTGCGATTCGATCGCTGGAAAATAACAACATATCTCAATTTACCCTTGCTTTTCCGCCGCAAGATTTTATTGTCAATCATGGTAATAATACGGCAGGTTTTTTTGATAAAACCATCAACGCCGACATTACGCTTTCTTATGATAAGCCGGCAATATCTTTAGAAAACCATCTTATACTGCGCTCATCAGGACAGAATATTCATGCTGAACTCATCTCCGAACCCTTAGTTGTCGATGACTATCAGCTGCCTGCTTATATTTTTAATCTCAACCTCGACTTAGCAGAAGAGGGACTGACCAAGGCGGATTTTTGGTTAAACAATATGTGCCAACAACGTTTAGTAGAAGGCGACTGGCAGAGCCGTGAAGGAGCTTCTCAGCTGCGGCTTGAAGCCGATGCCTTTTTTTCTAAGCAGTCCACCTCCAAACATTGGCTCAATATCGATCGTTTACCCCTAGATGTAACTAAGGGTGAGTTAAGTGCAAAGCTGCATATCGATACAGTAGGGGAGAAAACCACAATTGCAGCCGAAGCTAAGCTTTTAAATGGCAATATTCTTGGCGAGTTTGGTAGCTTTGAAGGTGTTCAGCTACGGTTCAGTACACCTAGTTCAGACTCTGTTGATAATAGGCAAGAGTTTAGTTTTGAAACCACCGTTGCCACAGCCAATGTAGGTGTTGATATGCACGATATTAAAGCGACTGGAGTGCTGAATATACAAACGCAAGACGACAATAAGGATGACTACATAGTACTAAATCAAGCATCTGCAAAGCTATTTAGCGGCACGATTTCACTGCAACCTGGACGCATAGATTTTGGCGACAATATGGACGTTAGGGTGAATATTACAGATGTAGATTTATCTGAGGTTGTCAGAACACAGCAAATTGATGGGTTACAAACTACGGGCAAGGTTTCAGGCTCTTTACCTGTTAGCATCAGCGCTGGTAGTGCTGTAATTGACGATGGTAAACTGCATAACAACAATGGAGGGTTGATTCGTTATTCCTCGCCCCTAAATAGCAGTACTGATTTAAATGAGCAGTTAAAATTAACCTTGGATGTATTAGAGAACTTCAACTATGAAATACTTAATACACAGGTGAACTTCAACAAGGGAAGATTGATTTTTAAGTCACAAATTTCCGGCAACAATCCGGATGTAGCGGGAGGGCAAAGAGTCGATTTAAATTTGAATACAGAGGTGGATATGAGCTCAACTATGGAATTGCTGCGTTTGCAGTCAGGGCTGGAAGCCGAGATAGAACAATTGCTAAACAATAACCTGGGCGGTTTGTCCAATACTAATATATGTGAACAGAGGTTGTAACATCATGTTTCGATATTTAATACAATTGCGGAGTATTGTAGCCGTTTTAATTTTAGTGTTAGGGGCGAGTGCATGTACACCTACCGTTAAAGTCGAAGCGTCAGATAAACCCATCACTATTAACCTCAACGTTAAAATTGAACATGAAATTCGTGTCAAAGTTGATAAAGAACTCGACGAAATTTTGTCGGAAGATTCAGGCTTGTTTTAGGGGAATGATAATGAATATGAGACAAATACTTCTTTCACTGGCATTGCTTGCCGTAATATTACCCAGTGCTGCCTTTGCTATCGATCTATCTGCGGCCAAGGCCAAAGGACTCGTTGGCGAAACCACTAATGGTTATTTAGGTGCCCCCAATGGTAAACCTTCTGGGGAAGTGGCAGCCTTAATTCGCGATATCAATACCAAGCGTAAAGCTAAATATCAGCAAGTGGCCACCAAAGTGGGGAAACCTCTCAATGTAGTGGAGCAGCTGGCTGGGGAAAAGGCACAATCAAAAACTCAAGCCGGCCACTATGTGCAAACATCCAGTGGTAAATGGATTAAACGCTAAAACTCTGTGTGTTGTCATTAACGGTGGCAACACACAAATTATCTTTTTTACTCGCTATCTTATATTTCCCTCTCTACACCTTATATTTCCCTTTCTATATTAAACACCTTGTTTACCCTCGATAGTTCGTTCTCAACAGTTTGTACCTATTATTTATAAATTTTTTATATGATCTAGATTTTGTTAATGTTACTTAATTCATTATGGATACCTATCAGTTTAGCAAAAGAGCTTGATGCTAATAGCGATTTTTAATTTTGCAGATTATTGATAAATATTTTTTCATTTTTGATCGCATTACGGGGTTTTTCTAGTCACTAAAATTCTTATTAGTAGATATAATTTAATTAATGTTAACTAGTACCAATAAAATAAATAATGAACTAAATTTAATCTAAATAAATTTGAGTAAAACATTAATTTTTTTTAATAAATACTCATTTCTTAAAGTGTTTCATAGTCAATTAAAACTCACACAATTTGATACAGTTTCGCCGTTCTTTTTACATATACTAAAATCCAACCGCTGTCGCTGATAAATTTTTTGAAGCTTTTAAAGCAGTGATGGTTTGTCATTTAAGTTGAAAATAATTTAGTAAAGAAAGGAGAAGTGTTGTGAAACTCCCACTAGTATCCAAGCTTCTGTTGTCCGTCATATCAATTACTATTGCATACGGGCAAACAATTCACGCGACAGAAACAAAAAAAATAACACCTTATATTATCTTAGGTGAAAACGCTAAGAAGGGCGCATATCCCTGGATGGTATCTATTCAAAGTAAAGATTCTAAAGCACCTTTTAACGAGCGCGGAGGACATTTTTGTGGTGGTAGTCTAATAGCACAAAATTACGTACTCACTGCTGCTCATTGTCTAGGTGGTGGAGCTGCAGAAGATATTGAAGTTCGCATCGGCGGACATGATTTGAGTGAGGAAAGTACGGCAGGCACCAAGTTTTCGGTAAAGCGTATCATTTCTCATTGGGACTATAATGATTCTACAATTAATAACGATATTGCTTTGTTAGAGTTAGCTTCCGACGCAAATATGTCTCAAGTTAAACCTATTAATAATGTTGAGGCTGCCAGTGTTAGAGCGGGAGAGAATTTAACCGTAATGGGGTGGGGGTTAACATCTCTTGACGCGGAAAAACTGCCTGCCATCCTACAAGAAGTTGATGTACCGCTTGTGGACAGTGCTACTTGTGAAAGAATTATGAGGCAAGAAGATGAACAAAATTTTGAAGTAATGTTATGTGCTGGTGATATTAAGGGCGGTAAAGACTCCTGTCAGGGTGATAGCGGTGGCCCTCTGGTTGTGAAGCAGCTTGGAGAATATAGACAAATTGGGATTGTCAGTTGGGGTACTGAGTGTGGCGGCGCAAACCAGTTTGGTGTCTATGCGAAAGTATCTTCGTTCGAAGACTGGTTAGCGCAAAATATGAGTCATTTAAGTCAAACTGGACAGGTGTCACTTGGGTATATTCCTGTTGATCATACAATGCCGCTAACATTAAGTGTTCAAAATAATTCTGACTCAGCACAGACAGTCTTTAGACAAAAAACTTCCAACAGTAATATTGCCACACTTCAAGCGAACAATTGTATCAACAAAACCATCACAGCCGGCGCAAGTTGTACTTTTGATGTGAAGATAAAATCCTCTCAGGCTGAAAGCTTTCGCCTAACCTTAGAGAGTGACATTAATAACCAAGGTTCCGATGCGACTCTAAAAACCACGGTTATGGCTTCGCCTATGGCCAAGGTCTCGTTAGATAATAGCTTCAGTTCGCGAGCATTTTACAGCGGCGGTGCCAGTCGTTGGAAAAATGCCAGCAATGAAGGTGGCACTGTTCGCAGCGGAACACTAACAGAGGACAGTTTTGAGCCCTCAGTATTACAGACGGTTGTAACCGGCCCTGCTAGCGCAAGTTTTGAGTGGCGATATTCAAAATTGGGTGAAAATGAAGAGGGTGAATTATTGGACTTTGCTACTGTAACTCTCGATAACAAAGAAGTGCTCGATGATGAACAAAGACCCTTATCGCCTGACGGAGAGAGCTGGCAAAAACAGACGATAAATATTGCCGCAGGAGAACATTTGTTGACGTGGCTTTATATTTCCGACGATAAATTTGATGAAGATCGTCATTTATTGGTTCGCCAATTAACTATCACAGGACAACAAAATGGAACATCTAATAATAGCCCTACCGCAGCAACAACTCCAAGTAATAATCCTAATACTCGTAGCGGTGGTGGCGGTGGCAGTAATGATCTGTGGATGCTTGCTATCTTATTTGCTGTGGCGTTTACTTCATTAAAAAGGATTGTAAAATAGAATCTCTCGTGTTTTATTCACCTGGTTCATCCCAGGTGAATGCCCCACAGCTTAACATCCGTAGCTCCTCAGACTTAAATATTAAGGAATTTATCTTTTCAAACACTTGCCCGAGTGCCATCGCCTAACTTTAAATATTTCCATTTTATTGGTAGCATCCCCATCATACATTTATGCACACTCCAATAGTGTATATTTTCAACTGACAAAACCTATACACGTCTTGCGAGAGTGAAGGGATAGAAAGGGCAATAACCAAATGTCGACTCCATTACCATCTCAAATCACTGCCACTGAAGAAGCTGTGGTTCAACCCCGTGTTTCTTTTCTGTTTCAGAATATCGCCGCACTAATATTGGGAACTGTGGTTTTGTTTGCCGTTGGCTTTTTGCCTATGGAAGCTGCTCACAATGCAGCCCATGATACTCGTCACGCTCTGGCTTTTCCCTGCCATTAAATTTGCCTTCCATCATTCATCTTCCGTACTTAGATAGGTCGATGATGTTTATATACTGGGTGCTGCCACATTATGTTGTTTCGTCGAATCATTGTTAACGCCTTACTGGTAGGTATTGTGGCTGGGTTTATTTTAAGCCTTGCGCAAATATTTATTGTTAACCCGATAATTTTTGCAGCGGAAACCTTTGAAATCTCAGCGGGGCATGATCACGCTAGTCATGACCATAGTGCTCAGGCTTGGGCTCCAGAAGATGGCAATGAGAGAACCTTCTACACTGTCATTTCTAATATGTTTGCAGGTATTGGCTTTGCTACTTTACTGTTGGCGATTATGTGTCAACTTAAGCTGCAAAATATTATCAAGCTGGGTAATAGCCGCGGGCTACTCTGGGGTGTGGCAGGTTTTGTTACTTTCTTTGTTGCGCCTGGACTGGGGTTGCCTCCTGAAATACCCGGTGTGCAGGCTGCTGCTATTGAAGCGCGACAGCTGTGGTGGCTGTTTGCGGTTTCCGGGGTTGGTGTCGGTATGCTGGTTGTTGCCTTCGCCCCGATGAAAATTAAGGCGATTGGCATTGTCCTGATCGCTCTGCCTTATGTGGTTAGTATTCCTCACCACAGCGGGCCGACTTTCGCTCATCCAGACCCTACAGCAGTCGCCGCGTTAACAGACCTCCATCAGCAGTTTTTCTTTGCTAGTGGAGTCAGTAATTTTTTATTTTGGTTGGTACTAGGTGCGTTCTGTGCCTGGACGCTAAACCGCCATGTACTGAAAGGCTTTAAGGCCAATGACTGAACATTATGGTCAAATTACTGCAAAGGAAAATAGTGAGCAAGGCGCAAAACGCGATAAACCCAGTTTCCCTTTTACTGCGGTAGTCGCTCAGCACTCTTATAAATTAGCCTTGTGCTTAGTGGCGATAAATCCAGCCATTGGTGGTGTTTTGGTCTATGGCCCCAGAGGTACAGCTAAATCTACCTTGGCAAGAGGCTTGGCTGGCGTGTTGTGTAACACCTCATTAATTTCTCAGCCGTTTGTGACACTGCCGTTGGGGGCAACGGAAGAAATGCTGGTCGGCACACTTAACTTGCAGCAAGTCTTGCAGGATAAAAATGTCACGTTTCAAAAGGGCTTGTTGGCCAAGGCTGACGGTGGCCTTTTGTATGTGGATGAAGTTAACTTGTTACCTGATCAGCTCGTGGATCTATTGTTGGATGTGGCCAGTAGCGGCGTCAATATTGTTGAGCGAGATGGCATCAGCCACCGTCATAGTGCGCAGTTTATTTTATTGGGTACTATGAATCCTGATGAGGGAGAACTGCGTCCACAACTGCAGGATCGCTTTGGTTTGGGTGTGGCGTTAGATGATCGTTACAACATCGACCAACGGGTAGAGATTGTCAACCTGCGCGAGCAATTTGATGCTGATCCGCACACTTTCATACAACAATATGCAGACCAACAACAGTCACTGGCACAAGATATTGTCAACGCACGTGACTTATTAGGCAAAGTAATCTGTCCTCAGGAACTGCGTCGTATCATCGCTCAGCGTTGTCAAGCCGCCAATGTAGATGGTATGCGTGGTGATATTGTATGGCTGCGCGCCGCTATGGCTCATGCGGCATTCGCTGGACGCCTGGTGGTATCTCATGATGATATTGCGGCGGTGGAAGACCTGGTGTTGAATCATCGTCGTCAAACGAAAGATGAAGATTCTTCTCCTCGTCCACCTTTCTCAAGACCGCCTTCAGCTAATCCCCGGGCCGAATCTACTAAAGAGCCTGGCGATGAAAAAAATCCAAGTAGAGGGCAACAATACTCTGTCGGATCTGAAGACAGGCATGATAACGAGAGTGATTGGGGCGCCTTACCTCCTCAGCAACAAAAAACAGCTGCATCTATACCTATGAACCTGGATATTTCAGCCGACAGACTTCCAATAAGAACTGCTATGGCTGTTAGTGACAGGCAGGCTCGTTATCGCCTGTCAGGCAATACATACAGCCGTTTATTTTCCTCACATCGTGATAAAAAAGTAGGCAGCGGCTTAGGTAAAAAAGTTAACTGGTTTACTAGTTTGCTCGCCAGTGCGGGCCGTTGGCCCCTTAAACAACTGCATTTTAAAAGCCGCCACAAAGGGCAAGATACAATCCATTTAATTTTATTGGATACCTCAGCCTCGACTCTTGAAAAATCTTTGTTTAGTCAGGCTAAGGCAGTCATTGTCGATATCGCTAAACATGCCTACTGGGCTCGCGAGCAGTTGGCTATACTGGGCTTTGGCAATCAACAAGTAGAAGTGTTATTAAGCAAACAAAAAGCCCCTAAAGCGCTGTCACACCTACTGGATACTATACCGGCAACGGGGGGGACGCCTTTACGTTTAGCACTACAGCGCGCGCAACAATTTCAGCAGCAACAACTTAGGCAAATGCCCAAGGTGCATTTACGAACATATATTATAACCGATGGCAAAACTACTCAGCGCTTTGATGATATTCCATTAATGGGAGATATAGTGCTCATTGATATCGAACAATCTGCTGTGAAAAGAGGTAGAGGGGAGAGGATTGCCGATGTTTTAAATGCAAGGTATTTACCTCTTATAAATTAGTATCAATAGGGCCTGGGGCCTGAATATTAATACAAGTATTCTTTAGTCGTGCAGTAACTTATCTAATACAAATTTAATACGACGTAATCTGATAAAAACTGTTGTTCATTTAAAACACCCTTTTTCAGACATAACCTATGACCGATAACACTCATAAAAAACAAATGGCAAGTAAGAAGGCCGTTATTGATGCACGCATCGCCAAGGCGACAGAAGAGAGAGGTGTGTTAATTTTATTAAAAGGTAATGGTAAGGGTAAAAGTAGCTCGGCCTTTGGCACGATGGCTCGGACTCTAGGCCATGGTAAAAAATGCGCTGTGATTCAGTTTATCAAAGGGCGAGTGGAAACCGGTGAATACAAATTCTTTAAAGATCATCCACTAGTAGACTGGCATATTATGGGACACGGTTTTACGTGGGAGACGCAAGACAAACAACAGGATATCGCTGCAGCACAAAAAGCTTGGCAGCTAGCCGAACAACTGCTGCAAGACGATAGCTACGCGATGCTGGTGTTTGATGAAATGAGTTATATGTTCAAGTACGACTACCTGCAAGTCGCGCCTGTGGTTAAGGCTATTACTGCGCGCCCAAAGCATCAACACGTGATAATCACCGGTCGTACCATGGCCCTGCCTCTACAGGAGATCGCCGATACTATTTCTGTAGTGAATGATGAAAAGCATGCTTTTCGCCTGGGGGTAAAAGCACAAGCTGGGATCGAGTTTTGATGAGCAAACCTACTTTATCCGATACTATGTCTCGCCGACGTGCCCTATGTCCAGCTTTGTTTCTTTCTGCGCCAGCTTCTGGTCAAGGTAAAACGACTATTTCAGCGGGTATTGCTCGTTTACTAAAACGGCAGGGTAAGGTCGTACGGGTATTTAAAACCGGCCCAGATTACCTCGACCCGCAAATATTGGCGCAAGCATCTGACCAGCAAGTAGAGCCCTTGGATATGTGGATGGCTGGTCAAGACTGGTGTCGACACAAACTCTATCAAGCGGCGCAAGAGGCGGATCTTATTCTTATCGAGGGAGCTATGGGGATGTTTGATGGTGAACCATCCAGTGCTGATTTAGCTGCCTATTTTAAGATCCCCATTGTTATTATCATGGATGTTAAAGGTATGGCACAAACGGCCGCGGCCATTGCTCACGGTTTAGCGAGCTTTCGCGATGACTGTCATGTTTATGGCTTAATCGCTAATAAATGTGGCAGTGAACGGCATCGGCAACTTATTGAAGATGCATTGCCAGAGTCCTTACCTTTGTTGGCCGCGCTTGAACGCGGGGAGAATATAGCCTTACCTGAACGCCATTTAGGCTTGGTGCAAGCCTGTGAAGTGCAAGATCAACTGGAAAGCCGTTTTGAGGCCGCCGCCGATTTACTTGCCAAAGCGGAGCTAGATAAGGCCCTTGCTAACTTGCCCCAATGTGAATTCTACGAACAAGATTTACCGCCCATAGCCCCCCTTTTAACAGGGCTTAAAATTGGTATCGCAAGAGATGCTGCTTTTAGCTTTATTTACCAAGCTAATGTGCAACTACTAGAAGATATGGGAGCGCAATTGCGATTTTTCTCGCCACTACAAGATAGTGACCTTCCCGCAGTGGATGCTCTCTGGTTGCCTGGTGGTTACCCTGAGCTACATGCTGCTCAGCTGGCTAATAATCATAATTTGATTACACAGATAAAAGCTTTTTTTATCGCAGGAAAAGCTATTTTGGCCGAGTGTGGAGGCTTTTTATATTGCTTGCAAAGCCTGACGGATTTAGACCAGATCGAGCATCCTATGCTAGGTTTAATGGCGGGCCATGGCGTCATGCGAGGTAAGCGTGGATGCCAGGGTATGCAAACGGCTTTGCTACCAGAAGGTGAAGTGCGCGGCCATGCCCATCATCGCTCGCGCAGCTGCGATACCCCTGAGCCCATAGCCTACGGCAAACGTCAACGCCATCCAGCGCCAGGAGAGGCGATTTATCGTCAAGGTTCGCTAATCGCCAGTTATTTACATTTGTTTTTTCCTTCTAATCCAGAAGCTGTGGCCAAAATATTTACCACAAATTCTTTCGATTGCGCCATACCAGAAGCCAAAGAAAAAACCACAGAAAAAGGTATTAACAGTGCTTATTGAGATTTTTCCACTTCTTGCTATAGGCTTTGGTTTAGGTTTTATTCATGCGCTAGATGCCGATCATGTCATGGCTGTATCTGTGTTAAGTAACCAGCAACCGGGCTTTCGAAAAACCTTGCTGTACAGTGCCCATTGGGCGCTGGGTCATGGTGCCATTTTATTATTGTTCGGCATCCTTGTATTTGCCTTTGGTACCGCCATACCTGAGTCTTTACAATGGTTCGCCGAGGCCAGTGTCGGCGTATTATTGATTGCCTTGGGGCTCGGTTGCTTTTGGCAGTTTCGCAAGGAAAGCATTACCCTGCACACCCATAAGCATGGCGACATAGAGCATACTCACTGGCATCAACCTGAGCATATTCACAATACCCGTGACAACGGTAAACAGCCGGTACAGGATCTGCACAAGCCGATAATGATCGGTGTTATGCATGGTATGGCGGGCAGTGCACCGGCACTGGCTTTGGTGCCTGCCGTGACGCAGGGAAAAGTCGCAGTAGCTTTATTTTATCTAGGACTGTTTTCCGCCGGCGTAATGTTATCCATGGTAATCTTTGGCTTGGGGTTTGCCTATTCACAACAACTTTTGAAGCAGCGCTATGAGCATCTATTTTATTGGAGTCGCCGACTACTGGCCGCGACTTCTATTGCCCTTGGAAGCTTTTGGTTAAGTCAAACCTTATCATAAATGAAATGCCAACAGGCCTTAGAGACCAAGGTAGATGTGGAAAGAAAGTGATGAGCACGCTCGTCCTTTAAAAACAGGGTTAACCACAGGCGCATGTGCCACTGCATGCGTCGTTGCCTGTGTAGAAAAAATATTTACCAATAAAAACGCTCGTATAGTCAGTGTAACCCTTCCTAAAGGTAAGGTAGTTGAGCTAACGATTATTGAATGCCAGCAGTTATCTGATCATGTGCGCGCAGCCACAATCAAAGATGCTGGCGATGATCCCGATGTGACACATGGTGCAAAAGTATTTGCTCAAGTGTATTTGTCTAAGCAAACTGGCGTCGAGTTTAAGGCGGCTCAAGGGGTGGGCACCGTTACTCGCAAAGGTCTGTCTGTGGCAGTAGGTGAGCCTGCAATTAACCCCGTACCGCGTCAAATGATCTGTCAGCATTTAGCGGATTATGCCCAGCGCTACGGTTATGTTGGTGGTTTTAAGGTATCCGTCGGTATTGAAAATGGTGAACGTATCGCGCCAAAAACCATGAATCCTCGTTTAGGTATTGTTGGTGGCCTTTCGATTTTAGGAACCACCGGTATTGTTAGGCCGTTTTCCTGTGCTGCTTGGGTGGCATCTATTCACCAGGGTATAGATGTGGCATTAGCCAATGGTATTACTCATATTGCAGCCTCAACAGGCAACACGAGTGAAGCTGCGATAAGACAGCATTACCACTTGCCTGATATAGCATTGATTGAAATGGGAGATTTTGCCGGAGCAGTACTTAAACATTTGAAAAAAGCCCCTATCGACAAGCTAAGTATTTGTGGAGGTTTTGGTAAAATAACAAAACTAGCCAATGGCCACCTTGACTTAAATAGTCGTGCGTCAGCGATTGATTTTAAACATATGGCATCTGTTGCTAAGCGCTTGGGTGCCAATCAATCCTTACAACATAATATTATTCAAGCGAATACCAGCATGGAAGTGTTAGAGCTTTGTAGCAGTATAGATTTAGCCAATGCTATATGTGACCAAGCGTTACGTAAAACACAGAGCATTGTGCCTGAGTCTGTGGCCGTAGAAATCTGGGCGATCAATAGGCGAGGGGAGTTTGTCGGACATGCAAGCGAAATAACATCATGATAATAAGTGAGTGCACTGAGCCTCATATATTAATCTTAGGTGGCACTGCCGATGGCCGCAAAATTGCTGAGCGTTTGTTTAAAAAAGATATCAAAGTGACTTATAGCGTGGCAGGGCTTGTGCGTACGCCAAACGTCCCATGTGATGTTGTCAGCGGAGGCTTTCGTCAATTTGGCGGTTTGGATCGTTACATTATTGAAAATAAGATGAGTGCCGTATTGGATGTTACCCATCCTTATGCAAAAAAAATAAGTTGCAAGGCCATTGAGGCCGCTCACAGTTGTGGTATTCCTTGCTGGCGTTTCCAGCGACCTCCCTGGCACGCAGAGGCCGATGACAATTGGTTTTATTATGAAAGCTGGTCGCAATTGTTACCACACCTAGACAATAAAAAATCTATATTTATGACGGTTGGACAATTGCAACAAGATGTATTAAATCGCATTGCTAGCAACTCTCAATGTAAAGTTTACTTGCGAACGGCGGCAGTACCTAAAGTAGAGCTGCCTAGCAATGTTAATTGGATTAAAGCCATTGGCCCGTTTGATATCGCTAGTGAAAACTCATTTATGATACGCCACCAAATCGATGTGCTGGTGAGTAAAAATAGCGGCGGTGAATCCACCATTGCAAAATTATACGCTGCACGAGATTTAAAGATTCCAGTATTTATGTTGACACGTCCGCACATTCCTCCGGCGGATAAAGTCTTTAACAGCTTGGAACAGTGTGAATATTTTTTGTTTGAAAAGCATAAGGTTTAACACAAGTTATGAAGCAGTTTCTAAGTTGAAAATGAGTAGCATATACCTAGGTAATACGATAAATGTCTTTTGAGTACGAAAAAAACCCTCAAAAAATTGAGCAAAAAAGCTTTGAAATTATTCGACAATTGAGCCAATTAGATAATTTTAATCAGCAACAGCAGCAAGTGGTGATGCGTGTTGTACATAGCTTAGGTATGCCTCAGGTGGCGAGCCAAGTTAAATTTAGCGAACGCGCTTGTACACAGGGTATGGGGGCACTTGCTAAAAATTGCAATATTATTTGTGATGTCGAGATGGTCAAGCAGGGTATTACTAAGCGTATGATAGAAAAAGAACCTATGTGTTTTTTAAATCATAGTGATACACGTGTAATCGCGAAAACTCATGGTGAAACCCGTTCGATGGCTGCCGTTCAATTATGGCGTGAACACCTAGCAGGGAGTGTCATTATTATTGGTAATGCACCTACAGCCTTGTTTCGCTTATTGGAAATATTGGCGGCCACTGAAGTGCGTCCAGCTTTGGTAATAGCGATGCCAGTGGGCTTTGTCGGTGCTGCAGAATCAAAACAGGCTCTTTGGGATACCCATAAAAATCTCGGCTTAGAATGTATTACTCTGCTAGGCAGAGAGGGTGGAAGCGCGGTATCCGCAGCGAGTTGTAATGCTTTATTGCGCTGTAATCGCAACGAATATTATTAGAAATGCTCATTAAAATACACTTATAAATAAAACGATAGACGATTAGCCATGTCCGATAATTCCATTCACCACAATACAGGGGCGATTCATGTTATTGGTTTGGGGGTTAGTGAATATGCCCAATTAAATCATGATGCTATTCGTGCACTTAAAACATCCCATTGGATTTTCGGCTCTGAGCGTCAATTGCATATTATTCGCAAGATTTTTGATAATACTGACACTCCAAACGAAAGTAATGATGAATTACTCCCCAAACAAGTAGTGTTGCCCAAGTTATCAGAGCTAAGAGTTTTTATTGATCAAAACTCGGATAAAATAATTAGTGTATTGGCTTCGGGCGATCCGTTGTACTATGGTATTGGCCGTTGGATAAATCAGCATTATAACCATCAACAGCAACCCAAATCGCCGTTGCCTTGTTATTTCTATCCTGCTGTATCCAGTATTCAAGTGGCCTGTCATCGTTTAGGCTTGTCTTTGCAAGATATAGAGGTGATTAGCTTGCATGGGCGCCCCATCGAGAAGTTACGACGGGTACTAACCAATAATACAGATATTCTCGTGTTAACCGATAAATACAGTCACCCTCAAGCATTGGCAGAAGAGTGCGCAAGAGCGCAGCTTGAAAATTCTCTGTTAACTGTGTGTGAAGATCTTGGCTATAAAGGAGAAAAAATTTCTCAGTACACCGTACGTGAATTACTAGACAAAAACCCCTTTAGTTTTTCCACTTTACATATTACGCTTATACAAACAGCAGGCTTTGGCTGCGTTATCCCTGAATTTCCAGGTATTCCCGACCATCATTACATAACAGGTGAAATACCCGGCAAAGGAATGATTACCAAGCGTGAGGTAAGACTATCCATTTTATCATTAATGCAAACTGCAGCAACGGATGTTATTTGGGATATTGGTGCTGGTTGTGGTGGTCTTGCAGTAGAGCTTGCTTACTGGAATGATCGTGCGAATATTTATGCGATCGAGTGCCATGATCAACGGTTTCGTTATCTCAGTGCCAATCAGCGGCGTTTTGGTGTTGTCAATAATCTGCATCTTGTACATGATCGCGCGCCAGAGTGTTTAATGGAATTACCCAAGCCCAACAAAATCTTTATCGGAGGTAGCGATGGGAAATTGCATGATTTACTTAAATACGCTTGGTCAGTATTGCCTAATGGTGGCATATTAATGGCAACTTCAGTTATTCAAGAGAGCCGCGAGATATTATTAAGTTTTGCAAAAAAGCTTCAACCTTCGCAAGTTGAAAGTGTTGAAATTAGTGTTAAACGCGCTTATCTACAAAAAAAAGATGATGAAAAAGATATGCATTATACCCATAAGCTTCCAGTAGAAATTTTTAAGTTTGTTAAAGGTGAATTGATATGAGCGCTCAATTCGTTGGTGTTGGTGTCGGCCCTGGAGACCCTGAGTTAGTTACATTAAAAGCGGCAAATATTATCAAAAGTGCCGATATTATTAGTTTCATTGCCAATGAAGAAGGACAGTCGCAAGCTAAAAGTATCGCCCGAGATATTTTGGCTGAGCGAAGCACACAAGCACAAGAAATTCCTGTCATTATGCCCATGTGCGAAGATAGAAAAATCGCCAATCGAGTTTATGATAAAGCGGCAAAAAATATTAAGGCGTCTATCGAGCAAGGTAAACAGGTGGTGTTTTTATGTGAAGGCGACCCTCTATTTTTTGCTTCGTTTGCGTACTTATTAACGCGCTTACAGGATCACTGTCAGTGTCAAGTTATACCGGGAATCTCATCTGTACATGCTGCATCAGCGGCACTACAACTGCCTTTAACCTTATTAAAAGAATCTTTTGCTATCGCCAGCGGTCGTCACTCAGAACAGCAGCTAGTCACCATACTTGAGCAAAACGATAGTGTTGTCATTATGAAAGCAGGGCGTAGTCGTACAAAAATTTTGGCGGCCCTTAGGCACAGCCAGCGTCTTGAAGATGCGAGCTACCTGGAGTACATCGGTAGAGAAAATGAATATATACAGCAAGATGTAAAACAATTGCTCCATCAAGAGGGGCCGTATTTTTCACTATTTGTTGTGACAAGAAATGCTCATATAAGAGATCTTGTTGTGGACAATACTTCAGCTGGAAGTGCCAACCCGCCTAATTTGAGTATTGGCTCATGAGTGCACACATAAAGTCCATGCGAATTATTTCACTTACTTCAAATGGTTTGCAGTTAGCACAAAAGCTACAGGAAAAGCACCCTGAAGCTACTTTGTCGCACAAACCTGAATCCTTTAAAAATACTGTCCAGAAAGCATTTTTAGAAGAAGATGCACTTATTTTTATATGCGCTACTGGAATTGTTATACGAACACTGGCTCCCATACTGAAAGATAAATATCGAGACCCCGCTGTATTAGTACTGGATGAAAGAGGCGAGTTTGTTATTCCTCTGCTCTCTGGACACGAAGGTGGTGCAAACCAACTGGCTGCACAGCTGGCAAAAAGTATTGATGCTAAATTGGTGATAACTACGGCGAATCAGTATGTTGAGCCTATTTATACGGTAGGTATGGGTTGCGAACGAGATTGTCCTGAAGCAGAACTAAAACAGTTACTCGAGGATTGTTTAGCAAAAGTAGAATTAGGTATACATCAGATACATAGTATTAGTAGTATCGATATTAAAGCAGACGAAAGAGGTTTACTTGCTTTGGCTGAATCGTATAACAAACCCTACCATACTTATGGCGCGAAACAATTGGCAAGCGTTGAAGAACAGCTGAGTGTTAAATCTGACTACGTTTACAACACCGTTGGTGTATACGGTGTGGCGGAGTCTGCTGCTTTATATGATGCAAAAATAGCTGCTGATATTTGCTCGAAGAATAACGCAGCTGAATTAATATTAAATAAACAGAAAAACGCTAGAGCTACCTGTGCAATTGCCAAGGCCTATAAGGAAAACATAAAAAGGTGAAAATGAATAAGTTATTTTTGGTAAGCGCAGGCCCTGGAGCTAAAGACTTAGTAGCACCACGGGCTATAGCTGCAATAAATACATGTTCGGATCTAGTGGCCTATGGCTTATATTTAGATTTACTCGGTGACATATGTATCGGTAAAAACCATCACGATTTACCTCTCGGTGAAGAAGTAGGGCGGGCCCGTTTGGCTTTAGATTTAGCCGCGAGTGGAAAAAATACAGCGTTAATCTCTAGCGGCGATATTGGTATTTACGCGATGGCAAGCTTAGTATTTGAGTTACTTGATCAACAAGGGGGAAACCAACACGCAACTGAGCCGCACGAAAGTCAATCACAATGGCAAGATGTTGAGATCGAAGTGATACCTGGTATCTCCGCAATGCAAGCAGGGGCAAGCCGTATAGGTGCAATCTTGGGTCATGATTTTTGCACAATATCGTTATCTGACTTATTAACGCCTTGGCAGACTATTGAAAAGCGTATTTATGCTTGCGCAGAAGGAGATTTTGTTGTCTCTTTTTACAATCCTCGTTCGCGAAAACGAGATTGGCAAATTAATCGGGCACGGGATATTTTATTAAAATATCGCCCAGCGCAAACACCTGTACTATTGGGCCGTCAGTTAACACGTGAGGATGAAAGTATTATTACTACCACACTTGAAGCTCTTGATGCTAAGGATGTAGACATGTTCACTTTAGTGACCGTTGGTAATAGTGAATCTCGCAGTATTATCCATAATAGAAGCTCGTGGATTTATACTCCTCGCGGCTATTCGAAAAAATTGTAAAGTGTTTGTTATTAAGCCATTTATTTTTGAGCTATTTGTTATTAAGTGAAGAGAATTTCTTATGACCGTCTATTTTATCGGTGCAGGCCCTGGTGACCCCGAGCTTATTACTGTCAAGGCACAAAAAATAATTAATCGTTGTCCCCTTATCTTGTATGCCGGGTCTCTTGTACCGCGTGACATCTTTCATGATATAGAACAAAGTTCAGTACAAATTATCGATACGGCGCCCATTCATCTTGATGAGATTATCGAACATATCCAGCAAGCAAATAAAAACGGGCATGATGTGGCGAGAGTCCACTCTGGAGATCCTTCATTATATGGAGCCATTGGTGAACAGATTCGTCGTTTAGAGAACTTAGGTATAAACTATGAAATTATTCCTGGTGTCACTGCCACCAGCGCTTCAGCAGCATGGTTGGGCAAGGAACTGACTCTGTCGGGAGTGTCACAAACCATTATTATGACACGCTTCGAAGGTAAAACGCCTTTTCCTGAAAAAGAACGTTTGCCCGCATTGGCGGCCAGTGGCGCGACTCTAGCGATTCATTTGGGGGTAAGCCATATCCATAAAATTGTTGAACAGTTAATTCCCTTTTACGGGACTGATTGTCCTGTAGCGGTATGTTATCGCACGAGCTGGCCTGATCAGGATAAAGTGATAGGCCGTTTAGATAATATCGTTGAGAAAGTACGAGCCAAAAAATTCACGCGTACTTCGTTAATTCTTGTTGGTCGAGTACTGGATACATCGCAATTTGATGACTCTTATCTATACAATGAAAATCAAGCTCATATTTATCGGCCGAAAGTTAAAAAAAACACAAAAAATAAAAAAGATAAAGAAATACCGGCCAGTGCTTCAGTTCATTCGAGTATAAAATAGTATGTCTATTGGCGTTACGCTTGCTGTTTTATGTGCTGCTTTGTTTCATGCCATATGGAATAGCTTAATAAAGGGAGGTAAAGATCCTTTACTGGCAAGTATGATGCTATGTAGTGTCTGGTTGGTAATTTGTCTTTTTTTAATGGTGAGCCTGCCTTTGCCAAATATTGAGAGTTGGCCCTATGCCGCAGCGGCCGTAATTATTCATAACGGTTATTTTTTTCTACTGAGTAAAAGTTATCAAATGGGCGATTTTGGTGCTGTTTATCCCATCGTCCGTGGTTTACCTCCAGTGCTGGTTGCCATAGGGGGATATCTACTTATTGATGAATCCTTAACGACATACGGTAGTCTGGGCGTAGTTTTAATCACTTTTGGAATCATAATTCTAGCGATTATGAATAAACATGGCTCTGGGCACTCATTGAAATTAGTCATTTTCGCGGTGGCGACAGCATTAATGATTGCTGCTTATACTCTTGTGGATAGCCTAGGTGCTCGTATTAGTGGACATAGCACAAGTTTTTTTGCGTGGTTCTCTTTTTTTCAAGCGATTACCTTTATCACTATTGTGGTTTTTTTGCGTAGCAAAAAGGCTTGTATTGATTATCTTGTTAGCCATTGGAAATATGGTGTTGTCGGCGGTATTTTATCATTTAGTGGTTATGCCATAGTATTGTGGGCTGTGACAAAAGCACCTATCGCATACATATCAGCTCTGCGCGAAAGTTCGGTGCTTTTTGCCAGTATTATTTCCGTGGTCTTTTTAAAAGAGTCGCTTCAAATTAGCCGTATGATTTCAGTCTTGCTAATTTTTGGCGGCATTTGCGCAATTAAGTGGGCTTAAGATTACGCTTTATACTCTCAATACGCCCTTTAATTCCTCTGTGTAATTTAACCGTTTCTCTTTCATCTTTACGGACCTTGATAACCTCTTTTCCATGAATTGCAAAAACTTGCCTTAAATCTTCTATGGCTTGCTTAAATTCCTGTGAAGATGCAATGTCATCGCTGTTAAGGTCAATAGACTGTAAAGAAAAAGCACTAAGTTTTAAGTTGTTTATTGCCCCGTGCATCTTTTCTAAGGCTTCTTCAGTGTTTTCCTTATTGTATTTTTTTATGTGATTTACTAGTTTGTTTAGATGTCTATTAGTACCACTTGACTCGTCGTTAAGCTTAACTATGGCAGTCGCTAGATCCTTAGCATGCTTTCCGGCTAACTCCGTCCAACCATCTGTAGTATCCGCATCCGTTTTTCCTTTAGCAAGTTTTTGTGCTGAGTAGAGAGTGTTATATTGCGATTGTAAATAAAAGAATGAATCGGTTCCAACCCGTTCATAAAGATTATTTCTCTGTGCGCTAGAAGCTGTTAGTCGTGCACCAGCATTATAGAGCTTAAAACCAAATCTTGCTTCTGCCTTTTGCTCACTAAGGACACGAAAGTAACTTCTATCGCCATCAAAAAATTCGCAATCAATGATTGCACTTTGTTTATAACCGGCGCTAACAGCATCAGTGAGTCCTTGGCTTAACTGAGCAAGTACAGCGTTTTTCTCTTCGTCACCGCCTGGCATGCCATGCCTAATAGTATCGATCAGGGTGTCAATTTTTTCTGCACTAATATCAATCGAGCCTTGTAGCTTAAAATTATAAAAAGTGCCATCAATCCTGAGTGGGTCGAAGTGATCTCTTCTAGAACGAGTCATTTCCACACTAAAGCCGGGAGAAAATGAAGAAACATCAATTTTGAAAGACTCGCTTTTTTCGGTATTTTTAACTTGTGTGATCACTCTCAATTTATCTAGTTGTTTTTTACTAAAACTGACACTTGGATGATCAAAGGAGTGACTTATATTATCTAATAGTTGTTTAAATTGCTTTTCCGAAGCTGCATGATCAGTGGTCTTATTGCTTATCGCAAGATCGAGGTGGTCTAAATGTTTAACTGCTTCAGCGTTAGTAGGTGTTGGCTTAGATAAATCAGACATTAGCTTATCATATACTTGAACAAGACCTGCATGTTTGGCAATAAGTTTATCAAAAGTCTGCACACGGCCTTTGGTGCCCAGCTCATCCTCAATCTTGTGTTTATTTTCATTGTTGTTCTTATTAAGATGTTTCAGTAGCTGCTTTGATACATGACCACTTGCCTCTTGTAGAGAAGAGTCTCTTTTACGAACACTACTTTCATATTTGTAGAAGGTGTCCAAATTATCAATAATTGATTTTTTCACCTGTTCTCGTAGTTGATGGCTGTTTTGATAGTCCTTTTTTTCGATTAGCTCATCAGCTTTCTGTATCAATTGATCTACATCCGCCAATTTGTAGTTGTCTAGTTTGTGCTTGAGTACTTCAGGAAACTCCATCATTGCACTAAACGGTCGTTCCGGATTCAAGTCTTTCTGCCAAGTACGCTGCCTAAAAGCAATCTCCCCGTCGCCTTTTATAAGTCGCGTAACACCGGCGCCGAGACGAGCGATGGGACTACCTTCATCAATAATTCTTGTTTTCGGTAATTTTTTTTTGGTATCTTCTTGCGCGGCCTTAATATCAACATCTTTGTCTATAACGCCAATTATTCGGAGTTCTTTAGCCAGCTGATCGGTATTATTTCTAGCTGTTTCATAGTTATTAACTAAATCTTTAAATTCCTTCATTTTTCCACTATCCATTACTCCTTGCACAGGAGCTTTAAGTATATGGCTTAAAACCTTTCCTGCTTCATCATCCACCAACTGTTCGACGGATTTAGTTACGGTACTTACTTCATGTAAACCGGATAAGCCGAGAGTTATGCTGGAAATAGGGAATGCTATGCCACCTAAGACACTCATTTTTTTTTCGTTTAGACTTTTTATCGAAAGTGAATTTCCTGTTGAATATCCTGTTTTAATCTCAAAGTCAAGATCTACTACTCCTATGCCTGCAAATGGAATTCCTACAGAAAAACTTAAAGCAGAATTATTTTGGGCACCAGGCTTGGCCAAATGTGCCATTTGCTTAACGAGTGCCTGCTTTATTGTTGTTTGGGCTTCCTCAATTAATGTTATATCAAGGTGGTTTTTAAAGCTTTGTAATGCTCTATGTAGCATGATTGGTTCGTTACCAACGGGCCCCGTTTGTAGTGTTTTTCCTATGCACTGCGATAGTGCGCGAGAAGTGTCCGCTACTGTTATGCTGTCAGAATCGAGAGACTGTTGAATGATGCGATTGATTTCTTTAGCTGTTTCACCATAGCCTGATTTAAATAACGTCTGAGCTAGCTTATTTGATACCGCGAGTATATGACTCTTATTTCTTAAGTCCAAACTCGGAATGAGAGGCTTTTTCATTACGAATTTGTTATTTAAATCATCGACCAGGAATTTAAGATCTTGTTGTACCTGTTGATCGTCCAAATTCTTATCCAGAATAAAACCGCGAACTTTCATCGCTTCCAATAGCTCAGGCGATTGTAAAAAAGTCTCTGAATAGTTACTCACGCCTATACCTGCCTGAATTAATGAGTGACTCACAATATTTTCTGGCAGTTTTAAGTCATCTTTATGCTGTGAAACAGTTGTTACAGGGATAGTATTTTTCGTTCTAATACGATGTGCAGGGCCAAAGTCTCGAGCTGGGTCACGCTCTATGTAAGGGGTGTTAAAGGCTGATGGAAGAGTTTTTCTTGCAGGATCTTTATCAATGTATTGGTGCTGATACAGGTTTTCCCGAGGCTTACTGTACTCCTGTCTTTCAAAGCTTGAAATACTCATTGATCTTGCTGGATCACTATCAATTCTACCCGCAAGTTCGGAGGCTGTTTTTGTATTGGCTTGGTTCTGATGAGCTTCGACTTGAGGAGTTGTGCCTAATTTAGGTTTTCTAAGAAAATGAAGTATAGGTTTCAATATTCAATACCGATTTAATACAAGCGTATGGTGGATATGTAGACTGTCTATATGTTCCTTTTTAGGTTGCGTACTTTTGTTAAAAGTTCACAGTTTTTATACTTTTAATAATGTTTAAATGTATGCTTTTGTAACTGGCCTCGGAAAATATTTCTATGCGTGGAATAAACTACTAATGCATGCAACGTACCTTTCGATATATTCTACCCAGTATATGCCACTCAATATACTTTGTAGCTAGAAGCCATTTTATAACTGCCGTACTTGCCGATACCGTGATAAAAGTCACCTCAAAATACTCATTTACTTCAAGTAAAATCCGGTTTTTCGGTTATTTTTTCTTTGTTTCGTCTGTATTTGCGCGCTATGAAACAGCATCTAGTCACTTACATATGTCTTATATTTAAAACTAATTATAAGGCCTATTTATACCTTAATAATATTCAAGCTGTGGTCATGCATAAATTCTCTTTTGGAGTTAAATGTAGAGCAATTTGCTGGCTGAGATATTCTGCGTCTTTACCGACGTGGAAGAAACGACCAGAGCCCCAGGTATGCATCCAATTAAGCCCAAGAAAATATATTCCATCTATGGCGGTAGTTCCTCGTTTGTGAATAGGCTGTCCTCGTTCTGAAAAAATAGGCAGTTTTACCCAATCAAATTGCATTTTAAAACCGGTTGCCCAAATAACGCTGGTTATATTGTGCTCAGACAATGACACTTCTTTGACATATTCCGGTGTGTATGAGCTGTCAATATTATCATCTTTAGGCGCATCAATATTGTTTTGTGTAATATACTGTTCAATATTGTCTCGGATTCTTTTTGCCACATTGTCCGCGTAGTCTAGGTTTTCCTGCAGATCATTTCGCAATTTTAATGTGTTATTTTCAATGTTATCCAGTAAGCCATAAAGACGCATACCTTGTTCTGCGAAAATTCGCAAATTTAAATCTCTTCCGCCATCTCTACCGGTAACGTAGTGATTGGTGGAGTGGGGTGCATTAGAGCCATCTGGATGTTGATCGATAGTGGTATTGTAGTAGCCCATTTCTTCTAGCCAAGCGACAACATCTTTACCACGATAGCGACGATTGACTCTAGGCGCAGGACCAACACACAGATGGACTTTGCGCCCGGCTAAATGTAGGTCTTCTGCTATTTGACAACCGCTTTGGCCTGTACCAATGACAAGTACTTCACCTTCAGGTAAGCAATCTGGATTCTTATAATCCTTTGAGTGAACCTGCGTAATATTTTCGTCAAGGTCTTTGGCAAAAGGTAAAATATTTATTTGATGATAACTGCCACAAGCGAGAACAACACTGTCTGCAGTGAATAATTCTCCTTTGTCGGTGACTAAGGAAAATAGTTCATCGTGCTTAACTAATTCTTTTACCGTTGTATTAAATCTAACCGGAGGTTTGTATTTATCGTAATAGCCTTTTAAGTATTCAATAATTTCATCTTTGACCATAAATCCATCAGGATCGTCGCCGTTGTAGTGATAACCCGGCAATTGGCATTGCCAGTTGGGTGTTACTAAACAAAAGGCATCCCAACGTTCATCCTGCCAGTTTTTTGCAATTTCTACATTTTTTTCCAGTAGAATATGGTCGATATTTTTCTGTTTCAGATGATAACTCATCGACATGCCTGCTTGGCCTGCACCTATAATAATCACTGAGTGATGTGTTGCGGTTTTATTAGCTGATAAAATAGAATTAACGACGCTCATGTTTTCTCCGGCTAGGAATAGTTCTTGAATGTGACATTACCTTGCACGTTCATTGTTTTTAATTGATGTATTTTTTGCTTAATTTTTGATGCTTCATCTGCAGCGGCAGAACAAGCGTAGCCATATTTCTTTTCGACGCGAATAGAAGCGTTCTCAAGAGCTGCGATTACTTTTTCAGAAAATTCTTCGATGGAGTAAGCCTGACCTTCATTTAAGTATTGGAAAATAACAGTTGAAGGTGAGTAATATCGATTCGATATTCCATCAGGCCATGCTACATTAAAGTGCACTGCTGGCATAAGAGTCTCCCATATGAGTTAAAGGGTCATTTTTTATATTCCAAAAAACTTCTGATGCTTGTTGCATGTGTAGGCTAATTTTTGCGGTGTTATTCATCTCGCCAATTGCAACACAAGTAAGTGCTGTATTTTTAAAAAATTCTAATAGCGCATGGTGTTGTTCAGGTTCCACCGCCAGTAAAAAACCATAGCTTTGAAACGCTCTTAGCCATCTAAAAATATCACCGTCGCTGGGTGTGGGAATTTTTTCGATATTAATATTGGCTCCGCAGCCGGTGAGTTCTAACATCATGATAAGTGTTCCCAACAATCCGCCGTTACTAATATCTTTCGCTGCAACAGCTAAGTTTTTTTCAGCGAGGGAAGCAGGAATATGCCATTGTTCGCGCAGCTGTTGGTTGCTTTTACCTGCTACGCATCCCCAGTAGGGTAAGTCACCATGCCAGCTACCATTAAGGTCTGTTAATAGAAATAGCTGTTGGCCTGGTTTTATGTGATGACAAGAGAGAAGGGTATGTGCGAAACCTAAAATACCAACGCCTAGGTTGGGAGATGTATTCGCAGCAATACTTGAATGTCCCCCAGCAAAATAAATTCCAAATGCATCACAGGCGCGTTTGATGTGAAAAAGTATTTCTGCACTTTTGCCATCATCGTCATGCCACAGTGCGTTAACGATAGCTGTAGGTCTTCCTCCCATTGCCGCAATATCACTAATATTTACCATTACTGAAGACCAGGCTGCTGCTCGCGGATCGCCTTGTACAAATTTTTGTAACATCCCTTCCATGGCCAAAAGTTGATAACCATTACCACTCTTTATGGCTGCACAATCATCTCCAGGCATGGCATATTTGTCGTCTTTGCTGCATTTATCATGTGATATAAAGTTTGCCGCGTGGCGGATTTTGCGTTTACTTTCAATTTCTGGCAGCCCGCGCAGCTGTTCACATAAACTCGTAAGAAAGCTATGCTCGTCATGGTACGAGCTATGGCAATGGCCGTATTTACTCATACTGTATCCCTCGACATAATGGGATATTTATCCATTTGAGCTTTCATTAGTATATGAGGATGACCGGCAATATCACAGGACTCGATAGACTGCCAATAAAGTTGTTGAAAGTATTTTTCATTTTGAACTTGAACATTTGCTAAAAAGTTTTCACAACCCTGATCTTTTGCCAGCGATACGGCTTCGTTTATTAAAGCTTTACCGATACCCAAATGTCGACGATAGGTTTGGTTAACACACAAGCGACCGCCATACCAAGTGTTGACTTCATGTTGGCTTTGAAAAATTCGTACTGCACCTACAATGTCATCACCAATACTCCAGGCGTTAGCAAGAGCGATAATCGCTATTGCGCGGAAATCTTCTGCATCCTTTTCATTGTTAGGCAGTAGCTTTTGCTCTTGGGAAAAGATTTGTTTTCGCAGCTGAAAATAGCCTTGCTTTTCCCAAGCAGACTTAGCCACTTTAATTTTTAAATGTGCCGACTTAAAAGGAGTAAAGACGTCATCGATAAGTGCATAGTTTTGGGTCGCCATACTTAAGCTCTCCTACTCATAACTTTTTAATGCAGAACAGGCGCCACACTTGGCACAGCCCGCTTTTAAGGTATCCGATTGAATGCCTCGCGCTTTTATCGCCGGCCCAAGTCGGCTAAATATTCTAGTGAGCATCTCTGGGTTAGGCATTGGGTGATTTTCCAAAGGTGTCCCGGCGACGGGAACAAAAGGCACCACAAAAGGGTAGACACCGATATCAATTAGTGCCTGGCTGATAGTGATAATTTCTTCTTCAGTATCGCCTAAACCAGCAAGAATATAAGTGCTGACATTACCTGCGCCAAATACCTCCACGGCTTTTTTGTAGGCGCTAAAATAACGTGTTAATGGTACGCTTGCTTTACCTGGCATAATGGCCTTGCGGACACGATCACTTACTGCTTCTAAATGCATACCTAGCGCATCTACGCCGGCATTTTTTAATCGCGTAAACCAGTAATCTTCTGCTGGTGGTTCGCACTGGGCTTGAATAGGAATATTCACCTGTCGCTTTACTGCTTTAGCACACCTGGCAAGAATTTCTGCTCCACGGTCCGAGGTTTTCGGTGTTCCTGTTGTCATAATAAGTTGTGATACACCGTCTAACTCAACAGCTGCTTTGGTAACTTCAGCGATTTGCTCGGGGTCTTTGCGCGCAATGGTACTGCCATTTTTTAAAGACTCTTCAATAGCACAAAATTGGCAAGAAGTTTCCCGACTGCGATAACGCACACACGTTTGCAATACTGTAGTTGCTAATACATCTTTGCTGTGTAGGGTAGCAATATGGGAGTAGGGGATGCCTTCTTGTGTTTTTAAGTCGTAAAACTTAGGACGAGCAGGCAGAGAAACTTCAGTGAGAAACGTGCCTTTTTCATATAGTGCCGCGGTATTATCTGTTACAACCTGCGCGCTAAAAGGTGAGTCTTCTACCTGCTCATTAAACACCGGGATCATTGATGTTTGTTTGTCGAAACTCAGCGCTTTATGATCTGTGGGGCCAGCACCGCCACGGCGATTTAAACCCATCGAGCTATCATCGACCCAACGCAAACCTTGCGCTTGCAATGCAGTGATTTTCTCTTTACTAAGCATGAGCTTGTAACTCCCTATGATGAGGTTGTGCTGGGAGTTCATCTTTGCGAGATTTTACCTTGCTGACGTCAGAGGTTTTTTCTTCATCAGCTAATAGCTCAACGGAGGGGGGCATAGCATGGGTGTGAGCGGTGCTCTTCTTATCGATTAATAAACTCAGTAATTCGGGGCGACTGTAGTGACCGACGGAATCCATCATGCGTTTACGTTTGTCGATCAGGGCGAAATCTAACTCTGCGATACAAGCCCCTTCACCTGAATCACTGCGCAGTGTATCGCCCAGTAATTTGCCCTCGGGGGAAACAATAGCCGTGAAACAACCACCGCTGATGGCTTTGAGGGGGCCGCCGGTATCATTGCAAATGTGTTGTTGTTGCTCAGGGCTTAGCCAACTGGTGGCGTTAACAACGAAGCAGCCGCTTTCAAGTGCATGATGTTTTATGGTGGCTTCGATTTGCTCCGCAAAAATTTCGCCTACCAAGGAACCGGGAAACATACTGACATGAATTTGCTCGCGATCTGCCATAAGAGCATAACGAGCGAGAGGATTATAATGCTCCCAGCAAGCCAAAGAGCCAATACGACCAACCTTGGTATTCTTAGCGCAAAGCCCTGAGCCATCACCTTGTCCCCAGACCATACGTTCATGATAGGTGGGAGTAATTTTACGCCGATGCTGAACAAGGCTACCATCAGCATCAAATAGCAGTTGAGCATTATAAATAGTGCCGCCAACACGCTCGTTAATGCCAATTGAAACAACCACGCCGGCATCTTTAGCGGCCTTACTTATTTTATCTGTATGACAAGACGGTACTTCTACGCTTTCGCGCAATAACTGAAGATGCTGACTCGCCATTTCATAAGGGGCTTGCACAAAAGAAAAATAGGGGTAGTAGGGAATCAGAGTTTCAGCAAATACCACAAGCTCAACACCGTCAGCGCCGAGCTTATGAATCCAGCTGCACACTTTGTCCACGGTGCCATCACATGAATATAATACCGGGCTGCATTGCACCGCAGCGGCAACGACTTTTGTCATTTTAAGATCGCTCTATTGATGATTGTAGAGTCGCTCAATACACAAGGATGTGAGCATCGAGCGCGGTCAGAAAATATGGGCCAGACAATGTTTAGGTGGTCCAGGTGTGTACCATGAAGGCATTTTCTCTTGTCATCAGTAGTTGTAGATCCATAACATCTAATGGATTTATCGGACGAATACCTTCAATTAAGGCTTTTTCGGTTTGGCCGTAAAGGGCCTGCAAAGCAAAGCGGCAAGCATAGACTTCACCACCTTCGGACATAAATGCTTCAAGTTGAGAGTTGTACGCAAGATGACCGGGGAAAGCCTCAGAACCAAGTTTAGGAAAGCCTCTTTGCACGCCAAGTAAGACGCCCGGCCCATAGAGCAGCACCTTGGTCTCAAAACCTTTTCGCAATAGGCGTTTTGCTTGTAATAGGTTGACCAAGCCAATAGAGCCCTCAAAGGCCACTGTATGAAAAGTTAGTAGAGCTTTCTGTCCGGGTTCTGCTTGAACGTCTTCGAATACCTTCTCTTCGAAATCTACAAGATAGTCACCAGTTTGATAGTGGGGTTTGTCCACAACAGGCATAGGGTTGTCCTCAATGGTTGATATATTCGTTTTAAATTATGTCTAAATAAATGCGGTAACACGTGTCTCCAGTACTATGGCGAAAATTATTCCAAGCTTTCAAAAATTTGAAATTAATTTTTTTTATTTATATAAAACAATAAGTTACATGATCAATTTAAGGCAGTTTGTATTTTATTATTTGGCTGATTTTAACAACGCATTTGCGTAATATTATGCAAATGCGTAGACAATGATGACGCAAAAGAGTAGTTTTAGCTCCGCCGTATGATCAAATAGACCCCTTGTAGAGCTAAGAATTAAGGCGTACGAATTTATAGAAGGAAGTTGTCATGTTTGGAAATGATGCAAATGATGAATGGAGCAAGCTGGCATATTGGATGAGAAGTGCTGCTTTCGAACAATGTCCGCAGGCTTTAATGTTGCTCGATCCCATCAAAAACCGCTATGTGGATTGCAATCAAGCCGCGTGTAGATTGCTTGGCTATGATCGCATGCAAATATTAGAAACCTCTATTTCCTCCATCCATGGGCGCGACTTAGGACAGCTCATTGTTTTCTCCGAGCAGGTGCTCGAGCAAGGCAAAGCGGTGAGTCGCCTTATTCGATATCGCAGTTCGGACGGTTACTATCTACCTTGTGAACTCAACGCGGCGCGCACAGTGGTAAATCAGCGTGAAATGTTGATTGTGGCAATCACCGACTTACAGGAACAACAAGCCTTAGAAAAGTTGAACAATGCCGATAAGATGGTTCGAGGTGGCATTTTAGAGTGGAAGTATTTGCAGAGTATTTTTCAGGAGGGTGAACAAGATAAGATGCTGATGCTCACCTCGGTAGGCGACGGAATTTACTGCGTAGATACCAATGGTATATGCACTTTTATCAACCCTGCGGCCAAACGTTTACTCGGTCGTAGTGATGATGAAGTGCTAGGCCAAAATATTCATTATGTGCATCATCACAGCCACGGCGATGGCAGTCATTATCCCGTTGAACAATGCCCCATCTATGCAGCTATCCGTGATGGTGTGGTACACGAAGGTAAACAAGAAGTGTTCTGGAAACAGGATAGCACGCCTTTTCCAGTGGAATTTACTAGCACACCTATTATCAGCGATAGCACGATTATTGGTGCGATAGTGGTATTTAGAGATATCAGCGAACGACTTGAAACCGAGCAGCGCTTAAAAGATACATTGGTGGAGTTAAGTGCTCTCAAGTCTCGTCTTGAAGATGAAAATGAATACTTACAAAAAGAAATGCTGATTGAGCAGAGATTCCACGGCTTTGTTGGCGAAAGTGACGCGATAAAAAGTGTGCTTAAGAAAATTGAGCTGGTATCGAAAAGCGGTGCTAGTGTGCTCGTCACGGGAGAAAGTGGTACAGGCAAGGAGTTAATCGCACGAGCAATTCATGAAGCCAGCCCCATAAGTGACAAACCCCTTATCCGTGTAAATTGTGCTGCCATACCGCGAGAATTATTTGAAAGCGAATTTTTTGGTCATGTTAAAGGCGCTTTTACCGGCGCTTTAAAAGATCGTTTGGGGCGTTTTGAACTGGCCAATGGTGGCACTATTTTTCTCGATGAAGTAGGGGAGATCCCTATTGAATTACAAAGCAAGTTACTGCGCGTTTTACAAGAGGGACAGTTGGAGCGTCTGGGTGAAGAAAAAACACGCAATGTCAATGTGCGAGTGATCGCCGCTACCAATCGGGACCTAAAAAAAGAAGTCGCCCAGGGACGTTTTCGTGAGGACTTATATTTCAGGTTGAACGTATTTCCCATTCACTCGCCACCACTTAGAGAGCGCAAGGAAGATATTCCACTACTGGCGTTTCATTTTTTAGAAAAAATAAATCAACACTCGGAACACAAGCCCAATAAACTTAAGAAAACTGATCTTGAAAAAATGCAATCCTATTCTTGGCCTGGAAATATTAGAGAGCTACAAAATGTTGTTGAAAGAGCAATTATCACTGCAGTGGATAATACCATAAAAATAGATTTACCCGCGATAAGCTCGGTAAAGACAAGTAATAGTGCTGATGTACAAGAGTGTTCTATCACAGTTTATTCAGATAATGATATGCAAGAAAAAGTAAAAGCCAATATGCTCGCCGCACTTGAACAGTGTGACTGGAAGCTATTTGGTGAAGATGGCGCCGCAAAACTTTTGGATATGAAACCCACAACACTCACAAGTAGAATAAAACGAATGAATCTGGTGAGAAAGAAGTAGTTTTGCTACTTAAAATTATGATACTAGAACATTTTTGAGCAATCTTGCTTTCCTTCATAGATAATCTTTTATCATTAGTTCATGTTTTTCTAGTTTACGCGGGTAGAATGTTATTGTTACTTTTGTTATTTCTATTGTTTCTATTATTTTTTCCGCTATCTGAACGGAAATACTTTGCCCACTGATATGTTAATGTTAATAAATCTAATCCATTATTAACAACAAAAAACACAAATGATCGAAAGAATCGATATCGGCTAATCTTTTGGTTTTTTCTATCACAATGATAAAGTGAGCAGATATTGATAAACAGATCGCTCAGTAGGTACATGGTAACACTGGTAAAGATACTTACTCGGCGAAAGTAAGTGACGTTAGATTTTTTTAGTAGATTTTCGGTAACGCCTTGGTGATCTATCTCTTCTTTACAGTGCCAGCGCCATACATTTGCTTGATAGACTTTTTCAGCTGTTACCCAACGAGCACTTTTAAGCACGATAAGCGAGATAATCATAGTTAAATACTCAATTGCTGCGGCAATAATGAGTTTCTCTTCTGGTTGTAAAGCAATTAGCTTATCCATAGCATTGTTAATTCTTTTCTCAATTTTCTCAATGGCGTAGCCGGACGCTGCTAATTTTCTATTATAAGCCTTATGCACTTGGCTATGACGTGCCTCGTCGCTAATGAGTGATTCCGTATTTTTTTTATCTGATGAAAATAACGAGGTTGACTTCACCGATGACTCAACGGCATCAATAATGAAGTGTTCACAGGGAGGAATAATGATTGAGAACGCATCAAAAAGGTAGGTTTTAAAAGCATTCCCCTCATTCCAAAAAATCTTATCGCCACTCCCTTTATACTTGCTGGTTGCCGATACCATATATTACTCCACTGAGATATTTACATAATTAACGCTAATCGGTGATTGTTGCATTATTATGAATTTATAGTTAAATCATAATTTAGTAACAAAATTATCTATAAATAATACAAATATTATTTATTGTTATATTTAATATTTTTGTAAACTTAGATATGTACGTTTTTGCACATGAGTTGCAATGTAGTAAGCAATAAAATACGTAATAAAATAAATACGTAATAAAATGGCGGGTGGCTTATGAGAAAAGGCGTAGAGGTTAGGGTTTTAACTTATGATGATATAGCTGAAATTTTAATATTGGAAAAGAAACAGTGGGTGGCGGAGCAGATACCATCAGCGGAGGATATAAAAACGAGAATTACAGATTTTCCAGAATTAAGTATAGGTGCTTTTTGTTTGCAAACAGGACGTGCATTAGCATCATTATTTATGAAGCCTACTGATTCAATAAGCGGGCAAGGAAAAATCTTAAAATGGAGTGAATCAGTACAACATCGAACCGCAAGCACTACCGTTCTTTTCGGAATTAGCCTTACTAGTGTTAATTCTATTGCCACAATGGCCATTTTTGAGTTTTTCTATCCTATTGCTTTAAAAAAGGGATACAAAAAAATCTATATTGGTTCACCTATCCCAGGGTTGAGAAGTGCGCTTGAAAAAAACTCACAGCTTAGTATTGAAGAATATGTTTACAAAAAGCGTCCTGGTGATAAAAAACCATTAGATCCTCAATTACACTATTATTACAATAAGGGGTTTCATAAGATCGTCGCAATTAAACACAATTATTTTCCTCATGAGAACTCTATGGATTATGGTGTAATTCTGTGTGGCAAAATCCCTCTATCGACTCTGTCATTTTTATGGCGGTATGTGCCTGTGGAATATTTGAAAAAATTAGCTTCCGTATTGTTTTTCTTTCTAAAAGCTCCTTCACCAATAACAATGTTGACATGTATATATAGTAAATTTTTAATAGTGTTTGGATTCTGGGGTTTTATATCAAAACTTAACAGATTTGCTAAAATTATTGTTCGTACTATCAGGCCAGAATGTTTTAAACAACCTTTTAAATTTAAGGGCCCCTATATTAGTTGACGGTTGTGTTAATAATTTACCGATAACTATATACCATAAAATAAATCATACATAAAAAATGAACCTAACTACGAGGTTGGGGTACAAATGCCATATATGTAGTGCCTTATTTTTCAGTCAAAGGCAAACTCTCACAGGCTACAAGATGGATATTATGTATGGTTGACGGGCCTAACTTACATAGAAGTCAAAGCGCATCTTTAAATATCAGAGCACAGGATATTGACGTGGCGACTGGCAATGCTCAATTGGCTCAGCGGTCGACACCAGAGCCCCCCTTATTTGAAGCGCGACAAAGCTTATTGAGTGAGAGTGATGGAAGTTCTGATAGTTCATATCAAAGTGCTTGGTCTCACTCTCCCAGACCGTCCGAGTTTACGGGAAGCCTTGCACTTGGGTCTTCGCCAAGTAGTTCTACCGATGGTGCTTTTGATGGTTTAGACGAAGCATTTTTGACCTTGCCTGAGCGAGGCAGTTTTGAAGGTGACGACAGAACAGGAGTGAACAGTGAGCGTTCTAATTCATTACGCAATACAGGCCCTAGAGCTGTCGATGACAATCATAATATTCATAATGTAGAGACCGAGCCTCCGCTTTTACGTGCAGGACGGAAAACACTGACGAACGACAGCCAAGTACAGCGCCATCTAGAAACTCGATACTTGCAACATTTTCAAGACAACTTTGATAAATACAGTGAGTACGATAAAAATTTTGAATACATTCCGCTGGAAGAGTGGGATAGCAAGTCTCTATTGGAAAAGGCGCAATATGCTTTACCCTCTTATTCGACACTTATGAGTAATGTAAAAGCGGTTATGCGTGAGTCTGCGCTTGCAGTACCAACCACGGCGCTTCGCAACCCGGTGACTAATACAGGTGTTGCCTTGTTATCCAAATTAAACAGTCGGCCAAACGAAATTTTAGATACAGATGTGGACGCAAATATTATTGCCAGTTTACCTGTAGGCTTGACGTACCCTGTTGCTAAAATTTTGGTCGAGGCGGTGACAAATAGCCTCAAAGCCAATGGCTATGAATTTGTTTCTAAAATTCCTCTGGATGTGGTGGTGCCTAAGCCTAATCCAGTAATGCGTATTGAAGACAAACATGATGATGGCCGCGTGACATATCGCTATAAAGAGCGAACAAAGCTGGCGCTCTCCAATGAAGAGAACAAAGTGAAAGCGGACAGAAAATCTTTGCAGCGTTGGCAGGAACACCTAGAAAAGAAACACTTGGGGCAAGTTGTACATGCTGTGGTGTCAGGAGCACTGTCTGTCGCGCGTCGTGCGGCCGTCGGTAATCAAAATAGTAGTGTTATGGCCATCGTTATTCCTTCTTTATTCGCCGCCAGTGGTTTGGGGCGCGCAGTAAGTGAAGCGGCCATTAAAACTGCTGCATTGTCGAAAACTACGACTATGCAAGGCCCTGAAGGTGAAAACTATCGCGTGAAATTGTTTAACACCAAAGCTGCCAGTGAAGCGGAGAGAGAAAAGTTAGACCCGGATAAAGGTGTAAACCAACGCATTGGGGAAATGCTAAGTACATTCTTTACGCGGCCAGAAAATCTGTGGGATGTACCGGTTGGCTATATTGTTCCCCAAATTGGTGCCCGCTTGGTAGGTGTGCTCTTAGCGCAGAGCTATGCCAAGTTTGGTTTAGATGAATTTAAGGAACTTACTTTAGATGGGCCTGCACAAGAATTAACAAAGGATCAAATCAAAGAATTACCTACCTGTATCAGTCATGCCCAAAAACTTGTTGAAGGTGTGCAGAGCAATATTGAGGCATGTAAGTTAGACGGACGTTCAACAACCGTGTTTGGTTCTTTACCTTCGGCAGGTTCGACCAAACTTTTGGCATCATTTGTTAACAGTGCCTATAACCATATTTCCTGGGAAGCATTGCGCGGACTTGTAAAAGGCTCAATTTCCTCCCAGTCTTTTACTGCACAAGCAGAAGATAAGCAAGTTAATGCAGTGGCGTCGAAGATGCTAGAGCTTCAGGTTCATATGGAAGCAATACAAGAAAGGCTGCAAAGCAAATTTGAGCAGTATGACACTGCTCGGTCCGATGGCAGTACAGGCTTAGTGCAGGTTGGGGATCAGCCACTAAGTAAAGAAATGATCGCGGTGGATATATTTGAAACAACCAAATCACTTAATATGGCGGCGGAAGAATTTAATAAGTTGCGTTCTATTCACTGGAAGTTAAAAGACAAGACGCCTCCAGAGGATACGGTGCCACTGCCTCTATTTCCAGAGTTACCGAACGTTCGTTTATCCGATAGCTAGAGCAAAAAGCCACGCAAATATACAGGTGGCTTTTTACAACAGGAATACGTTTTACCTTTTACAACTCGGTGTGCCGGGTAGTTCGGGTTTTCTCGCTTTTTCTTCGTCGATAATCTCTTGGGGAAATTGGCTCATAAAACAGCAACAAAGGTTTTCATTAATCATGCTGCGTGGACCGTGAGGGTGACCGATATGTTTATATGGTGCATGATGATGACCATGATGAGTATGTGAATGACCATGGCTATGACTATGAGAATGTGCATGGTCATGTGTATGCGAGCGAGCATGCGACGACGCTGTCGGAGCGGGGGCTTCATCATCTTGCGGATCTGGTTTAAATTCCGCGTGGTGATGATGAATATCCACTTCGCCTCGGGCTAGGCGTTCTTTAAAACTCTGCATCAAGCCAACAGCCGGTTTTACCTCGTCGATGGTTTCCGCAATACGCTCGATAAATGTATTGATAACATGGCTTTGATCCCGTAAATAATTTGCTTTAAAAAAGCTTATTTCGGGGTTTTCAGCGGCAACTTTATCTACATATGCATGAATGCGATCGATCAACTTGCCGCCAAACAAGAAATAGGGCGCTACCACAATCTTTTTAAAGCCGAGTTTAACCGCCATTTCCAAGCCCCGTCCGACGGAAGGAAAGGTGACGCCTGAATATACGGTTTCAGCCCAACCGAAACCTAAATTCTCACATACGATACGGGTGAGTTTACTGGCTTCAGCATTGGCTTTGGTCACCGATGTTCCGCGTCCTACTACCACTAACATGGTGTCATAAAGATCGCCTGTATGAACGTGGTCTAACTGCAAGGCCTCCAGAATGCGGGTTTGAAACGCTGCGATCATTTCATCGTGCAAACCTAACTCCTGGCCATATTCAATATCCAAATCCTGATGTTTTTCGGCGTAGGTGGTAAGCACTGAGGGAATATCATTTTGTGCATGAGTCGCCGCAAATAACATTCCAGGTACAGCATAAATTTTCTTAACGCCTTGTGCTACAAGCTTATCCAAAGCCATATGAATATTAGGCGATGAATACTCCAAAAAGCCATATTCCACATGTAAATCTGGGAAACGTTGTTTCAACCCTTTAGCGAGCAAACTAAATTCTTTTTCAGCAATTTTTGCACGACTTCCATGGCCGCAAATTAATACACCTGCATGCTTTGGCAGCTGTTCAATTAAGTGAGTTTTGGTCATAGTGATGATTCTGTTCTTGTTATATCTACTCTGTTAGTGTTTTTTGAAAAATAGTCACGCTAGAAGAAATTTCTTCATCAGCCGATGCCCATATGGCGTGATCATTGGTGTTTAGGCTGACGCGAAGAATATGTTCGCCTGGCGTTAGATTTTTAAGATGATACCAAGGACTGTATAAGCGTGCCCACTGATAGTTATCCACATAAAGGTGGGCATGGCCTTCAATAATGTTACCTTTCCCCACTTTCACTTCGCTGTTGACATGTTCTGGGGTAAAGGTAAAGTTTTCTACCTGAATATGCAGGTTCCAACCATTCATGCTGTCTTCGACAGCATTCAAAGTAACCATGGGGGCGGGTGCGGCGTTACCTACACTTTCAATATTCAGTAAGCCATGATGATGTGCTTGGTGGTCGTGCTTAGTATTTGTACTGTTATCCGCAACATCGTTTTCCTGCTGACATCCTCCAAGCAATAGAGCAATTAAACTACTGGACAAGATTGTTTTTATCATAGGCCTTATCCCTTCCATTAAAGGTGGTAGGGGTGTTTTTAATATGATCATGTTTACACTACGTGGCATTGGGCTCGAGCCTTGTACTGAGATTCAAAGTACTGAGATTCAAAGTACTGAGATTCAAAGTACTGAGATTCAAAGCATTGAGATTCAAAGTACGGAGAATCACGGTACTGCAAATCAAAGTACAGAAAATCAACCCCATTCTTAGAGATGGCCCCAAAAAATAAGCCATTATGCCGCTAAAAAAAATCCCTGCAAGTGTGATGGCTGCTTTTGGGAGATTAGAAATTATCCAGTCGGGGTGCTTGTTACACGATACTAACTCATAAAGGAAAGGTAAGGAGTAAAAGGCGCTTGGGTTTTAGGGGCTTGGGTTTAAGGGGCTGTGGTTGCTATTCGCTTTTAGAGGATTTAAATAAGCGAGTTTATCACTAGCGTTTAAAAAGCGTTGATTTTATTTAGCATGGCCAACTTTCGTCTGCCATGCTAAAACCCTAGTATGCGTTGAATTAATTAGAGAGTGATTTATCCAAGTTGATTCTCAACGCTCGTAATTGACTCCTTTATCCTATCCAAATACCTTCTGCAATGTGGAGACAGGAGATTTTCATTGACATCATCCATACACGACCTGGCATGTTCTATGTTTGCTTTAGCTTTGTTTTTATTGCCACGGTTTATTTCGGTTTGAGCTCTACTAGAATAATTTCCTGCCTGTTCAAAAAGGTAATCAGATCGCTCGGTAGTGGTTGCTAAAGCCATAGCTACAGTTTGCCTACCACCTTGAGCCATAAAATTTTGCATGGAGTGATTAATAAAACCTGCTGCTGCATTTGCTACTCGTGACGTAAGCATGGATCCGAGGCCTGCTGTTGCAAAAACGTTGGTTCTTGCTTCGGCTGATGCGGCCAAACTTCCACTTCGGGCAGGTGGTCGTTGTGGACTTAAGGCTAGGTTTGCACGATTTGTATTAAATGCTGTATTAAAATTTACCATTAATATATTTCTACTCTAATTAAATTAAATAATTGAATGAGCTTTTTAGTGTGAGGTTTTGCCGATCATAGTCGGGCGGATTAAAAATAACGCAGATGCTCATTCATTTTGCTGAACGTTCTTTTTTCAATCTTGACCACTCTCATACTTTACGCCCATTAGTAGATATAAATGAAAAAATGTTTTATACCGATGTTTTATAATATTAAATAAACCTATAACTCTTAGGGTTAGATATACAGGTAGGGATGAGTTATCTAAGATGTTTTGTTGTTTCTTAAAGGTATATATTGTTGGGTTTTGTTAGATAAACGCTATTAGCTATTTTTTTGTTTAACACATTAAATAAATATTCTTGTATCCGAATTTTTATAGAGGCCAAAGTCCATTGATATTTATTATTTAATTTATTGAAGAGGCGATAACCTTATAAATTTTTTCATTGCCATGTGTAGCTGAGTTCTAATTTTATGTATATAAGCTGCTTTGTATTTTTAGAACCTTTATACATGAGAATTCCACCTGGCAATAAATTCTTAGTTTTTATTGGTAGAGGGGTTTATGCTACGGGTAAGTTCATCAATGCGACGTTTTTAGTGTAATTTATGCACAAAATCATATATGACGAAAGATAGTCTTAAACGACATGTTACTGCAGACTATGCAAAACTTGTTGTAGCATCGGTGTCTAACTTATTAATGTTCATAGGGTTCTGCTGCGGATATTGCGCTGTAGATAAATGGTATCCAATTTGTTGTTTTTTTGATAAGGCTGTCAGTGGATAAAAGAACATGGAACTTTCGAAAAATTTCGAGATAAATTTAGAATAGCGGCAAAATTCTGTAAATCTAAGGGTGCTCCAGGTTACAATAGCCTTAACTTAATACCATGCATTAATGTTACATCTCTATCATTTTGGGGGAAGCTGGGCTTCCTTACTAAATAAGGACGCTATTATGCAACTAAAGAAAATTCCTGCAACGGTGGTGACAGGTTTTTTAGGTAGTGGTAAAACTACCTTGCTTTCAAATGTGTTAAAACAAGCGGCAGGTAAGCGTATTGCTGTGATTGTTAACGAATTTGGTGAGCTAGATATTGATGCAGACTTACTGCGCAGTTGTCCTCTTGATTGCCCTGATATTGCCGGTGATGATAGTGAGAACGCCAATACGAGCAGTGAAGGCGAAGACGGTATTTATGAGCTGGCCAACGGGTGTATTTGTTGTACTGTGGAAGAAGAGTTTCTACCGGTTATGAAACAACTAGTGGCACGGCGAGAGGATATCGATCATATTTTGATTGAAACTTCTGGTTTAGCGCTACCTAAACCCTTGGTGCAAGCCTTTAATTGGCCTGAAATTAAACAGTATTGCACTGTCGATGCGGTGGTTACGGTTATCGACGGGCCAGCGGTTGCTGCTGGTCGTTTTGCCAACGATGAGGCAAAAGTGCAAGCGCAACGCTTAGCCGACGATAGCTTGGATCATGATCCAAGCTTACAAGAATTGCTCGACGACCAGCTCAGCGCTGCTGATCTTGTGGTGGTGAGTAAAAATGATTTGTTGGATCAAGGCAGTCGTCAGCGTGTTGAAAATATTGTCAGCCACCGGGTTAAGCCTTCAATTAAAACTGCCTATATTAGTCACGGTGATGTACAAATGGATGTGCTTATGGGTATGGAAAGTGCCACTGAAGATAGGATCGATCAGGTACATAACCATCACGACCATCATCATGCCCATGGCCATGAACACGATCATGCTCACGATCATTTTGATTCTTTTGTTATTACCCTTGGTGAAGTAGACGCGGATAAATTGCAAAGTATCTTGCGTGAACTCCTAGCCCAATACAATATTTTTCGAGCAAAAGGTTTTGCTGCACTACCGGGCAAGCCTATGCGACAAGTATTACAAGCTGTAGGCGAGCGTTTGGATGTACATTTTGATCGCCTTTGGAAAGAGGGAGAAGAGCGTGCAACAAATTTGGTATTTATTGGTAAAAATATTGATAAAGCAACGTTAACAGCCGCTTTAGCGCCCGCCTTAAAAAAGCCTGCGAAAACAGAGGGGCAACCGGCTGAGGTGAAATAATGCATCTGTTAGCATCGCAGCCAGGAGGCTATAGCGATGATGAAGGCATTATCGACCTTGATCAAACCGCTGCCGATATTGTTATTTTATCGGCGGCAGATAGTGCCTTAGCGGCACTGGCCCAGGCGGCAGAATCATTACCTCACGATTTTCCTAGTATACGCCTCGCTAATTGGATGCAATTGATTAAGCCTGCGGCATATGATCTTTACGAGCAAAAAGTTATTAGTCAAGCTCGGGTTGTGGTGGTGTCGTTGCTCGGTGGTATTAACTATTGGCATTACGGTTACGAACGTTTGCTTGCTTGGTCAGAACAAGCGTCGCAACAGGAGCATAAAACACGAACACTTATTTTTGTACCGGGCGATGATAGCCCAGATGAGGTTTTATTTAGTGCCTCTTCTGTAAATGAGCAGGATGCCTTGCGTGTCTGGCGTTTTTTACGAGAAGGTGGTGTCTCCAATAATCAGCAGCTGTATTACTTTGTTGCAGACCGGTATCTACAAAAACACTACCAATGGCACGCTGCACAAGTACTGCCTCGTTGCATGATATATATGCCAGCCAGTCTTGCTAATTACTACGGGGCTAAAAGTGTTAAAGCTCATAATCAAGCTAGCTACAAAGATTGGCAACAGCGCTGGCAAGCGTCTTCTGGTTCGGATAAAAAAATAAAAGTAGATCACGTGTGTGTGGTTATTTTTTATCGTAGCCACTTGCAAAGTGCTAACCACGGAATGTTTGATGGGCTAATAAGATTATTAGAAGAGGAAGGCTTGCAGCCTCTGCCCATTGCCATTACTTCACTTAAAGATGCGGAATCTATCGCGCTTGCCAATGCATTAATAGAACAGGCGAATGCCAAAGTTATTATAAATACTACAAGTTTTGCGAGTAATCGAGTGGCGAGTCCCGACCTGTCTTCTCAGCCCAGCGAGTTTTTATCACCTTTTTCCCGTCGTATACCGGTGTTACAGCTGATTTTATCGAGCAGTACTTTTGACGATTGGCAGACGCGCAATGTTGGTCTGCGCAGTCGTGATATTGCTATGCAAGTCGTGTTACCGGAAATGGATGGGCGTATTGTTACTCGAGCAATAAGTTTTAAATCCCAAGCCTATTACAGCCAGCGTTGTCAGATTTCCATCGTCGCCTATGAGTTACATGAAGAGCGAGCTAAGTTTATTACCCAGTTGGCCTTGGCGTATTGTCGGCTAGCCAACAAAAAAAATAGTGAAAAGCGCATTGCGGTAATTCTCGCTAACTATCCTACTAAAGATGGCCGTATAGGCAATGGTGTCGGCCTAGATACGCCCCAGTCCACGATCAATATTTTAAGGGCAATGGAAAACAGTGGCTATGAGCTGGGTAATATTCCTGAAAATGGCACGGCTTTAATAAAGGCGTTATTGGGATCGGTTACCAATAATCCCAATACATTACACATGTTACCTTGTTGGCAGAGTATTCATGTGCGAGATTATTGGCAGTATTTCCAAAAACTCCCTGATAATTGCCAACAGGCGGTAATTGAGCGTTGGGGAATGCCGGAGCATGATCCGAAGTATCGCAGCGATAGAATTATGCTGGCGGGTATGCGCATAGGTGAAACCTTTATTGGTATTCAACCAGCCCGCGGTTTTAATATGGATTTACTGGCCAATTACCATGATCCAGATTTAATTCCTCCTCATAGTTATTTGGCTTTTTATTTTTGGTTACGTTATTGCTATGGTGTTGATGCTTTCATTCATGTGGGAAAACATGGCAATTTAGAGTGGTTGCCAGGCAAGGGCACGGCTTTGTCCGATCAATGTTGGCCGGATATCGCGCTGGGCCCTATACCACATTTTTATCCATTTATTGTCAATGATCCAGGTGAGGGTGCCCAGGCGAAGCGCCGTACTCAAGCGACCATTATTGACCACCTAATGCCGCCTATGGCGCGTGCAGAAGTCTATGGCGAGTTAGCTCAGCTGGAACATCTAGTGGATGAATATTATCAAGCATTAGGTTTAGATCAGCGGCGCGAGCGCTGGTTGAGAGAAAAAATTTTACAACAAGTGAAAGATGGCCATATTTTACAAGAGCTTGGGTGTCAGCAAGATAACCAAGAACAAGTATTGGCAAATCTCGATGCTTATTTGTGTGATATTAAAGAAGCACAGATTCGCAACGGGCTGCATATTTTAGGTGATTTGCCTACCGTTGATAAAATGGCCGAAACCATTGTTGCTTTACTGCGTTTGCCTCGAGGTAAAACCGAAGAGGCTCAAGGAATCTTACATAACTTAGTGGCTGACTTTGATTTACGGCATAACGGTGAGCTATTTGACCCCCTAAGCGTGGCTAACGAAAAATGGTGTGGTGATCAGCCAGAGCTATTATTACAGCTCAATACTCGTCCGTGGTATTCTCAAGCCGATACCAGAGAACGTCTGGAGTTGTTGGCAGTTCATTGGGTGCAACATTATGTGCTAGAAAATACGGCTATGGATCAGTCCTTTAAACACCGCTATCCTGCTAGCGCAAAGCAGCTGAGCTATGCGAAAAGCGCCGTATTAACAGCTTTAAAACAAAGTGCAGAGCAGGAAGTTAACGCGTTAATTAGAGGTTTAGCCGGAAAATTTGTTGACCCTGGTCCAAGCGGAGCACCTACCCGAGGACGACTGGATACTTTGCCTACCGGAAGAAATTTCTTTTCGTTAGATAATCGTTCGATACCGTCTGCGGCGGCTTGGGCCATCGGTCAAGCTTCCGCTCATACGCTGATAGAGAGACACCTGCAAGATCATGGTGATTATCCTAAGCAACTGGCTCTGTCTGTCTGGGGAACTGCCACTATGCGCACGGGCGGAGACGACATTGCGCAGGCATTCGCGTTAATGGGAATCAAGCCTATATGGGCAGAGGGTTCGCAACGTGTGGTAGATTTTGAAATTACACCGGCGATACTGCTCAATCGTCCTCGCGTGGACGTCACGTTGCGGGTTTCCGGCTTTTTTCGCGATGCTTTCCCCAATGTTATGAAACTCTATGATGCCGCTGTACAGGCGTTGGCAGAATATGAAGACCCAGGAGGCATGAATACTGTTCGTAACAATGTACAGCAACAAACACAACAATTGCAGGAACAAGGGATCGATCAGCAACAAGCTAAGCGACAAGCAAGTTACCGTGTATTTGGCAGTAAGCCAGGCGCTTACGGTGCTGGCTTGCAAGGTTTAATTGATGAACGCTGTTGGCAAAGTCGTGAAGACCTGGCCGAAGCCTTTTTAAATTGGGGGGGCTATGCTTATGGTCACGATAAAAAGAGTGAAGATGGTATCAAGGCCAGGGATGCTTTGTGGCAGCGTCTCACGCAGATAGATGTGGTAGTACAAAACCAAGATAATCGTGAGCACGATATTCTTGATTCCGATGATTACTATCAATTTCAAGGAGGGATGAGCAATGCTGTCGCGGTGTACTCAGGTGCAACACCAGTTATCTATCACAATGATCATTCCAATCCGACACAACCGAAAGTACGAACGCTTAAAGAAGAACTTAATCGGGTAATACGCTCTCGCGTATTAAATCCAAAGTGGATTAAGTCCATGCAAGCGCACGGCTATAAAGGCGCTTTTGAAATGGCAGCCAGTGTTGACTATCTATTTGCCTACGATGCTACCACCAATCTTATCGATGATTATCAATATCAAAAAGTGGCTGATACACTGGTATTTGATGTAGAAAATCGCGCGTTTTTAGAAGCGCAAAATATTCATGCGTTAGAAGAAATGGCTGAGCGTTTATTAGAAGCGACACAGCGAGGGTTATGGCAAAATGCTGATAGTTATGCGGATAAATTACAAGATCTCTTGCTAGACATCGACGGTAGGCAGGAGGGGCAATAGGAATCAATACGCGAATGAAAGACAAGCATAGTTATAGTGAAAACGAAAAACAGGCTATTTATAAAGTAATGGCAGAACGTCGAGACGTTCGCCACTTTAATAATAAAAGTATTGATAAAGCGCTTATGGCGCGCGTGTTAAGAGCAGGCCATATGGCACCCAGTGTAGGGCTAATGCAACCTTGGCGTTTTATTCGTATCAGCGATACTGCCCTTAGAAAAAACATTGCAGGGATTGTTGAAAAGGAAAGGCAACTAACCGCAGAGGCGCTAGGTGAGAGAAAAAGTGAATTTTTATCATTAAAAGTGGAGGGTATTCTTCAGTGTGCTGAGCTTATTGTGGCGGCACTACCCAATAAACGCGAACAGCATATCTTTGGTCGCAGAACTTTACCGGATATGGATTTAGCTTCTCTGTCTTGTGCGATACAAAATATTTGGCTAGCCTCCCGTGCTGAAGGTATTGGTATGGGGTGGGTATCACTATTTAATCCCGATGAGTTAATGGAACTGTTGCATATGCCTAGCGGTAGTTTGCCCATTGCAATTTTATGCTTTGGACATGTGGATAGTTTCTACGAAAAACCTATGTTGGTGATGGAAAAGTGGGCTGAGGAACTACCTCTTGAAAATATGTTGTCCGAAAACACTTGGCCGGAATACAGTGAATAAAACAGCAGATAATATCTTTACATTCTTTTGTAGTTTTATAGAGCAAGACCCATCAACGCTTGAACAGTTATCTCCACATAAAAACGGTATTTATCAGGAGCAGGGGAGATTGGTTTTTACTCTGCCGGGTTTATATCAGCATCTTGTCACTTTTTATAATTATAAAAATAACCATGTAAGCGATAATGCCGATGTCGATCAGTCTGCTAAAGATAAACAAGCATATCTTATTTTTAGAAAGCAGCTGTACAACAGTGATATAAATACACGTCTTAACGCTGTTGGATACGGTGTTGATATATATCGATCGTTACCCAATATTGACGATACCTATTATCAACTAAGTTGTAATGATAATAATTAGGGGATGAATATCAACGATAACCAACTTTAATCATATTTAGCCTTTCTGTATTACCAATATAAGCAACCTAATAAACTCCGAATTTCCATAATCTTTAACTAACTCATTTCTTAAATAGATCAACGTGCTTGTTTGTAGGAGCGAAGAAACAACCTTATCGTACTTTTTATATGTCAATAATGGGCTATATGTCTCAGAACTTTACCTTTTAATTGCGCCACTAAGTTAGCGGTACGTATTCATCTTACTATGGAGATATTATCATATGACTACCACTCCGATCAGTTCCCGGAGTCTCGGGGTGACTCCACCAAGCGTAATGAGGCAACCCCGTCAACTAGCGAGTAGAGCCTCCAGTGTGGCCAACACATTTACACCGGCAAGACAATCATTAGTTAGCGCCGATGGCTCTCATCGACGTGCTTACACTATGTCCCAGGCCACTCCGAACTTATCGGCTTCACTCGATCATTCAACAGAGTGGTTCAACAAAAACTTTGGTGTACGCATGGAGGCTAATCCCACCGCTATGACATCAGATGTTGGACGTTCCATTGTTACTGATCAAAATGGACGTATTCAAGCAGCGATCGACGAGATAAATGCGATAGCAAATGATACAGATCAGCTCAGGGAACTTGCCGCTGGCATCAATAGATACGGAATTGCCTTCCCCAAACTTAGTGAAACCGCAAGAAATGGTCTTGAAGAGGTAATACGAATTGGGGAAAGCCGTATTGGAAACAGCCAAAAGCTTTTATCTAATGAAAACATAAAAAATACGGCTCTAAACCAAGCTGTTTTACGCCTCCAACAGGCTGTCTATGATTCATCTTCATCGCGAAACCCTTCTTTACGATTCTCGCCCGGATTAAGCTTGATCGAACAAAAAGTCCAGCAGTTCAAAAAAGATCATGGTGCTGTAGATTTTCACACCGATGGACACACCGTTGTATCAACATTTGCCAGAACAGGGATGGATTATATCCCTCAACAATATAGGTATATTGCGAGCGATCCACAAAACAATACTCTGCAACATTTTAGTTCAACCGCCGGGTTTGATAAGGATATTCACATAAAAAGGGCACCAGATCGTAGCTTAACTATTTTCTTAGGAAATGATACTGGTAACCAGGCTGTTTACCATCGTACACCTCCAGAAACCCAGAGTAACCCGCGAGCCTTAGCAATATGGCGTTCTGCCTAATATATAAAGAACCCTGTATAAGCGACTGGTAGTAAATCTGATCTATATTTTTGGACTATTTTGATCGGCCTTTTTCTTCGGCTTTAGTTTTATTTCACATCTTAACTTATATTTAATACTATTAGATCCAATAGGGGATAGCGCATATAAACACATACTATAGAACGAGTCCAAATGATAACTCTAGCACGCGAGTTCGCAATACAACGCCACGGTAGCCAAAAATACGGTGAACATCCGTACATAAACCATTTGGAGGCTGTCGCGGACATTGCCACACCCTATGGTGATACTGCCATAATAATTGCTTATCTACACGATGTGGTGGAAGATACGGATACTAGCCTTGAGGAAATAGAGACAAGGTTTGGGATTTTTATTGCTAATTGTGTTGCGATTCTTACCGATGAGCCAGGAGATAGCCGCAAGGAGCGTAAAGCTAAGACCTATAAAAAAATGCGTGAGGTGTCGGGTGATTTAGAAATGGCGCTTATTGTCAAGGCTGCAGATAGGTTGTCAAATGTAAGAGCTTGTGTGGCAGATAAGAACACTAGACTATTGGATATATATAAAGATGAACATAAGGTTTTTAAAAAGTCTGTTTATCGCCCAGATCTTTGTGAACCTATCTGGCGAGATATTGAGGCTAACATTCATTGTGAAATAACTTAATAATATGTATTTAAAATTTACAACGTATTTGTCTTATGGAAATAAAAGAAAGCTTGGTGAATAATCTTATCCAGCTGAGTAAGAAACACGAGCACACTATTATTGCTATTTGTGGTGCAGCCGACTTAGGGAAAAGCTATTTTGCTAAGGAATTACAGGCTCTATTGCATGAGCAGGAGGTATGTGCTGGTCATTTAACGATGGATTCCTATCTATTACCAAGGTCTAAGAGAATCTCTCTTGGTGTAAGTGGATATGATCCTGAATCATATGATATAGACAGCTTAAAGACTGATTTACAGACCTTTCTTAATAGCGCCCCTGTTTTCTACAAAGAATATAATCATGAGCGCGGTGTTGCCGATGGTGAAGATCAAGTTATTACTACGTGTAACGTACTAATTCTTGATGGCCTTCATTCAATGCACAGTGAAATAAACTCACTCATAGATTATGCTATTTTTATCTTCACTCGTGATAGTAAACTTCAAAAAATTAGGCATCAGGCAGATATATCAAAGCGGCGGCAGTCCGTTGACTTTTCACTTAAGAATTTGGTAAGTGAGTTAGAGCGCTACAAACACAATGTACACCCATATAAAGCTAAGGCAGATATTGTTTTGGAACTTACTGAGCAATGGCAGTATGTTGAGTGTACATAAAAAACATGAATATTATGAACTATCAACGGCTGAACTAAAGAATAGATTATCTACTTTATCGCTAAAACTTTACATAGAGTACTCATAATCAGTTGGATGGCTATCGTTTGGCTTTCGTAGTACATGGTTAAATCTAAAATTAGGGTTTGTCAGTTTATTATTGTTGTATTACTTAGCATCAGGTTGGTTGCTATACACAGCAATCAAACATAGAAGATTTTACAATAGGATTTTTTTAAGCGTATTTAACGAAGCATCTTTATTATTAGTGATGCCAATTAAATATCTTGTAGTTTCAAAAAAATATTTAATATCTAGTTTATTAATAAAACTTTTCTATTCTAGTGCCTAAAAGCAATCACTACCACCCCTTAACGCCCGACATATCAGGCAGCTGATGGGCGATACCTTTGTGGCAATCAATACAGGTTTTTTCTCCAGATGCCAATGCGGTGCTGTGTTGAGCGCTGGCTCTAGCGCTTTGCCGGGTAAAGTCCATATACTCAAAATTATGACAATTGCGACATTCCAGTGAGTCATTAGCTTTTAGCCGTGCCCATTCATGACGGGCGAGAGTTAAGCGTTTTTGTTCGAATTTTTCGCGTGTGTTGATGGTGCCAAAAATTTTGCCCCAAACTTCTTTTGAAGCTTGCATTTTTCTGGCGATCTTGTTTGTCCATTCATGGGGGACATGACAGTCGGGGCAGGTAGCACGTACTCCTGAGGCATTACTAAAATGTACAGTTGGTTGTAGTTCCTGATAGACAGTGTTTTCCATTTCGTGGCAGCTGATACAAAACGTTTCTGTATTGGTAGCTTCTAAGGCAGTATTGAAACCACCCCAGAAAATAATGCCTGCAATAAAACCACCCATACTAAGCAAACCCAGACTGTGGTGAACCGAAGGTTTACGAAATATTTGCCAATAACGGATAAAGATTTTTCTCATTTGTTCTCCTTATACCCTGGCTTTTGTGTTAGTAGCTGTTGAACATCTTTAAAGTTATTTTTAATTAGGTCTTTACGTTCAACTTGCGTAACATGGCACTGCCGACAAAAGTACCGGCGAGGTGAAACATCGGCAAGAAAATTGCCATCTCTATCCATAAAATGTGTAACACTTACCATGGGGGCCTGAGATTGTTCAGTGCGGCTACGAGAATGACAGCTCAAACACTTGTTAACGCGTAGGTCTACTTGGTAGGCGTCGATCTTATGGGGAATTATCGGCGGCTGCATAGGGTAGGCACGAGAGCGTTTGATATCTTGGTTACTGGCATTTCCCAACTTTGGTAGGTTTATATTTATAGTTTCAAGATCAATACCTTGCCTGAGTGTTGCAATATCCATGGATGTGGATATTCCTTGCGCGCTTAGCTCGATAGCACTTAGTACAAGAAAAACAGTTAAGCCTCTTAGCCATAGTTTCATTATGTTTTCCTCACACTTTTTCAATATTAACAGCGCATTTTTTAAAGTCTGTCTGCTTTGATATCGGGTCTGTAGCATCCAATGTAACTCTGTTAATTAATTGTCGTGCGTCAAACCAGGGAACAAACACAAGCCCTCGGGGAGGCTGATTGCGCCCACGAGTTTCCACTCGAGTAATGATTTCTCCGCGCTTTGATCTAATTTTTACTTTATCTCCACGCCGAAGCTTTTTATCCCTCGCATCCTGCGGATGAATGAAACACAGAGCATCAGGGAAAGCTTTGTAAAGCTCGGGCACTCTTTGTGTCATAGAGCCTGAATGCCAGTGTTCAAGTACGCGACCTGTAGTCAACCAAAACGGAAATTCACTGTTCGGTACTTCTGCAGGCGGCTCGTAGGGAAGGGCAAATATAGTGGCACGGCCATCAGGTTTACCATAAAATTGGAAGCCTTTGCCTTTTTCTACATAGGGATCACTGCCTTCACGAAAACGCCAAAGGGTTTCTTTACCGTTGACAACGGGCCAGCGTAGGCCGCGTGTTTTATGATACGTCTCAAATTCGGCAAGATCATGACCATGGCCTCGACCAAAACGTGCATATTCTTCGAATAAGCCTTTTTGCACGTAGAAACCAAAATCTTTAGATTCACTGTTATTGTATTTTGGATCTATTTCGTTGGCATCAAATTTATTCACTTGGCCATTAGCAAATAAGATATCGAAGAGCGTAAGATTCTTATACTCAGGTTTCTTACTGATTAATTTTTCAGGCCAGACTTCACTGACTTTAAAATATTTAGCAAACTCCATGGTTTGCCAAACGTCAGACTTTGATTCTCCAGGAGCATCAACTAATTGATGCCAAAACTGTGTACGCCGTTCGGCATTACCGTAGGCTCCTTCTTTTTCAACCCACATGGCAGTGGGTAAAATAAGGTCAGCTGCTTGTGCTGTAACCGTGGGGTAGGCATCTGAAACTACAATAAAATTATCGGGATTACGATAACCGGGAAGACCTTCATGGTTAATATTTGCCGCCGCCTGAAGGTTGTTATTACATTGAATCCAATAGGCGTTGATTTTGCTGTCTTTTAAATTACGATTATGCAAAACCGCATGTGCCCCGGGCTTTTCATTAATAGTACCTTGAGGTAGTTGCCATATGGCTTCCGCCAGTGCGCGGTGTTTAGGATTTTTTACTACCATATCAGCGGGAAGCCTATGGGAGAAGGTGCCTACTTCTCTTGCGGTGCCACATGCTGATGGCTGCCCCGTTAAGCTAAAGGGACTATTACCGGGTTGTGATATTTTACCGGTCAGCAGATGGATGTTATAAAGTAAATTATTCATCCATACACCACGAGTGTGCTGATTGACCCCCATTGTCCACAACGACATAACTTTAATATTCGGATCTGCATAGAGCTTGGCCAGCTTTATCAGTTTTGCTTCGCTGACACCGCTTATCTTACTGGCTTTTGTAACATCATACTCGCTGACAAACTTTGCATAGCTATCGAAGTCTATAGCTTTGGAACCGCCTGCTTTATTGGCATTGGCTGCGCTTTTTTGTAAAGGGTCTTGCGGCCGTAAACCATAACCAATATCCGTATTTCCCATTCTAAAATTAGTGTGTTTGTTAACAAACTCGTGATTAACTCCATTGTTCTGAATAATGTAGTTGGCGATAAAATTGGCAATGGCTAAATCTGATTGAGGTGTAAAAATTATCGGTAAATCCGCCAGCTCAAAACTTCTATGTCGATAAGTAGACAGCACGCTTACTTGTGTTTCGGGGGCACTTAACCTTCTATCGGTGATGCGCGTCCATAGGATTGGGTGCATTTCTGCCATATTTGAACCCCAAAGCACGAAAGCATTGGCGTGCTCAAAATCATCGTAGCAGCCCATGGGTTCATCGATACCGAAGGTACGCATAAATCCACCCACAGCACTGGCCATGCAGTGGCGTGCATTGGGATCGATATTATTGGAACGAAAGCCTGCCTTTATAAGCTTCACTGCTGCATAGCCTTCCCATACCGTCCACTGACCAGAGCCAAACATACCTATTGCCTCCGGCCCTTTTTCTTGTAAGGCCTTTTTGAATTTATCAGACATCACGCGAAAAGCGGTATCCCAACTTACGGGTGTAAATTCCCCATCTTTAGCATACTGACCATCTTTCATTCTAAGCAATGGCTTGTGTAGACGATCCTCGCCATACATTATTTTTGACAAAAAATAACCTTTAACACAATTTAAACCGCGATTAACTGGCGATTTGATGTCGCCGTGTGTTGCCACTACATGACCATCTTTAGTGGCGACATTGACGCTGCAGCCGGTACCGCAAAAACGGCAGGGTGCTTTTGACCATGTAAGCTTGGTGTCGTCGATGGCGGTAATTAAGTTAGTAGCAGAAGAGGGTAAACTAATGCCAGCGACAGACGCCGCAACTGCGGCTGCTTGTTGTTTAATATATTGTCTGCGCGTGATACTCATATAATGCTCTCTTCTAATCGTTGTGAATGTTCAGCATGGTGATAAATTAAGGTCACTGACATAACTCCCTGCCAAAATTTAATTTGCTCTATACAGGGGTTGACAGAGTTAAGTGAACAGGCTTCCATAACAATAACAATTTTGCCGCTATCACTGTCTAAGCACGCTATTTCTATAGTATTTATTCTTGTCAGCGAAGAACACACGGCCTGTAGATGGGGTGGGTTGGTACTAATAATAAAACTGCTAATATGTGTTTCGTCTAACATGATATTTTTCCTATAATTTAGCAGCAATATTTTTTACGCCCCGGGTGGACCAAAAAATATTTGTAACAACCAAATAATAAAACCATAACCACCGACTAAAGCGATGGAAACCAGAGGGAAAAAAATAATAAAAATAAATAAAAGCAAACGCCTTTCATGTCTTTTTGTATTTATGTCTGTATTAGACATAACAGCCTCTCAACGGTTTTTTATACTTAATATATGTAATACATATATTGGGAAAAGTAATTTAACCAACGATGTATCAGTAAATTCATGGTAGCTATGTCAGCTACGCTGATACGCTATGAATAAAGCTTTCGAAATATATTATTTATGATTTATAGTAAGTTGCAGGTAATTCCAATACAACTATGTGAGACTGTAACCGTAAGCATTGTTGACTTAGCTCAATATTTACCTGTTAACGCTGACCCTGGAATGAAAAAGCTTGGCTATATTGCTTCATATGTTAATCGTGGGGCGAAAAAACTATGTGAGAGAGCTTTGGATCAAAGACGTGTGTTATCAATAGGTGTCGTTAGAGCGTTATCTGTTAATGACTACACAGTGACATTATACTGTCATCTTATCTTGGAAAGATTTGGCGCTTTTTTCAACAATTGGATTGCAAAAATAAATAGCAGGATTGATATGTGTTAACAACCTCTAGACCGGGCTATAATCCTCGCGCAGACTATATCCATACATACACCTAGATTCGAGGTAATTTATGAAACATTTGATCGTCGCATTGTTCCTATTCGCCAGCAGTTTTGCTATGGCTGATGATTTCTCTGTGGTTAGAGAGAAATTACAAAAAGCTATGAGTGCTGATATCCGAGGGGAGGACGAAAAAGCACGAGATAGAAACAGAAACCCGATCGAAACGCTTAAGTTCTTTGGCCTAAAAGATAATATGAAAGTGGTCGAACTAATTCCCGGAGGAGGTTGGTATACAAAGTTACTTGCCCCTGTTTTAGCCGACAAAGGTGAGCTTGTTGTTGCTATTGGTGCGACACGTGTAAAAGAAAACCTGTTGGACAAGCCAGGTTTTGATAAAGTTAAAGTAAGTGGTGAAAAGTCCACCTTTAATCGTCCCGAAGGTGCGCGTTTTTATGACCTGACCATAGGTGGCATGGATGTGAAGCGGGCGGATATGGTATTGACCTTCCGTAACTACCATAACTTCAGTGCGCAAGGCCGTAAAGCAATGAATGAGGCGGCTTATAAAGCACTCAAAAAAGGGGGAATATATGGTGTTGTGGATCATACGGCTCGTCATATGGAACCCGAAAATGCTGAAAATAGACGTAGAATCGACCCTGTTTTAGCGATTAAAGAGATTCTTGAAGCTGGTTTTGAATTTGTCGATTATGCCGACATGCATTATCGCCCAGATGATGAGCTTCGCTATGAAGTAGGCAGAGCTACTGTTAAGGGCAATACGGATCGATTCACTCTTATGTTTAGAAAAAAATAATAGGTGCGACTTTAGCGATATTGGGAGATAAAGGGTTCACATATATAGCGCCCTCTATCTCCACAATTAGTGATATTACCAATGTATCACTTAGCGACTTGCCACAATGCCACTTTATTACCTTCTGGATCGCTAAACCAGCCAAAAGTGCCAAAGCCATAGCTAGGAGCTCTTGATGTTATTGCGCGAGTTTTTCAGGGTTTTTGGATTTTAAAAAATACCTTCTATTCTTAGTACTTTCGCCACGCGTATGCTTTGGTTAACAGCCCAATGTATGTATATGGTCAGAGGTAGTTTAACCTCTTAATAGCCACTACTCATTAGTAGTCGTGTTCAAGCAGATACGCTACAGCCCACATCTATCTTATCCACTAAGCCATTGAGAAGAATAAATCTAATGACGTCTTGTTCATTGATAAATATACTATTAGATGACATATGATTTGCTGACTAATAGGCGCTATTCGCCAGGCGTATGTTATGAGGCTGAAGTCATAAGGTTTTTACGTTACGAGGTTTAAGTTACGAGGCTCAGGTTATGAGACTTTTTCTAATAACATTTCAAAATAAAAAGGAAGTCCTATCATGTCGAATCATCAGGATCATAAAGATGCACTTGCCGTCTCTTATTTAACCCTTCGCAGAACTGTTGGAATTTTGGGTATCAGCTTTCCCTTTATCCTAGTATTGGGGAATGTGTTTATCTTTGATCAGGGTTTTCAAAATTCTCTCAGTGCTTTCTACCACACAGGAATGGGAGACGTATTCGTAGGAGTCTTGTTCGCCATTGGTTTTTTTCTGTTTTCCTACAAGGGCTATACCCGTGTGGATGATGTGACCGGAGATCTGGCTTGTATTTTTGCCATCGGCGTTGCGGTTTTCCCTACCAATGCCGACTGTGAGTTATTAGTCAACGCCTGTTTTCCCCGTATTATCAGTGATATCCATGTGGGGTTTTCTGTGCTATTTTTCGCTACGCTAGCGTATTTTTGCCTGTATCTATTTACTAAGAGTGCGCCCAATAAACCCGCCACGGCACAAAAGCTAGCGCGTAATAAAATTTACACCACTTGTGGTTGTGTGATGATAGTGTGCATGTTGCTAATGGGCATACACCTGACTGTAGTGCGAGTGCATGATGAGCAGTTTTTGGCAACATACAAACCCACTTTTTGGCTGGAAACCATTGCGATTGCCGCTTTTGGTATTTCTTGGTTGGTCAAAGGCAAGACTTTTCTTAAAGATAAAAATTAACTAAAAACACCTGTGAATCGGGCAAAAATCGGACAGTGCACATGAGTATAGATGTATATCTACTTTTTCTTTTAACTACAGTTATCATCGTTTTTTCGCCGGGACCTGCTGCCATAACCGTGGCTTCCCAAGGTGCAGCCAACGGATTTAAACCCTCCTTACTGGGGGTTTTAGGCGTGGCAAATGCCAATGTGATCTACTTTGTCTTGTCGGCAACTGGTATCGCATCACTCATTATCGCATCAAATATGTTGTTTTCAATGATAAAGTGGGTTGGTGTGCTGTATCTTGTTTACCTGGGTGTTAGCGTTATCTTTAGCAACAGTAAAGGGATAACCGTTAAGCAGCAGGGCAAACCATCTAAGTTATCTGTCTTATTTCGTCAGGGGCTTATTGTCGAGCTGGCTAATCCGAAAGCCTTGCTTTATTTTTCATCTTTACTACCACAGTTTATCAATTTGGAAGAATCTCTATATATTCAGTTGTTAATTATGGGAGTGTCATGTTTCTTAGTGGATTTAATTGCCTACGGGCTCTATGGTTATTTCGGTCATAAAATTGCTAAGGGAAGTGTTAAATCCTGGATGGTAAATACCCTGAATAAATTGGCTGGTGGTTTTCTCATTTTTGCAGGAATTCGCATGGCCGCGGTATCGGCGCAACCGTAATAATAAGCCGCCTTAGCAGAAGACGCATGCTAAATGCCATTATTACGTTTTATAAGGCGCTATCCAGAAAATCAATAACATCTTGATAGCGCATAGTTTCTGCGATAGCAAAACCGGTAACATTTTTCTTTGCTTTGGTGCTAGTGAATACTGGAACATTAATACCGACCAGGTAACGCGCGATTAAATCATTTGAACAGTGTGTAACATTGGCTTTTAATAAATACTCTTTTAACGTTGTGGCAATACTATAAAGTTGATTTTTTGGGATAACATTATCATTGCCAGGTGCCAATAATATAGCGACATTTCCCTGGCATACTGAGCAATGGCCGCAATGTTTTGGTGCATTGAGGTCATCGAAATAACGTGCTAAATCATAACTTAAGCAGCGAGTGCTTTGCAGAAATTTTAATAACTTGTTAATACGATTAATTTCACTCTGCTCATGTTGTTTAAATTGCTGATAAAGAGTTTCTGCAAGTTGAGGTTGATGAAGTAACGAGGTGTCCACTGAAAATACTTCTGTTGTGCCGGAAGATTTTAGCTCCAGCCATTGCTTATCGCGCATGTATTCTAAAGCGGTGATCGCACGTTTGCGTTCTCCGCCATAAGAATTAAAGAGCCTGTCAAAATCAACCGTACCCCACATTTTTTTAAACACGATAGCATCTAACAAAGCGCTAACAAATTGCTTGCGCTCAGCGTCAAAGTAATTGATGATGGTTTTTTGATCCATCAGTAACTTCACACTATATTCGGCTGAATAACTGTATTTGGGGGTAATGACGCCGACCATTTCCAGCTTAACGAGTAATGTTTTTAAGGTTAGCTGACGAATATTACTCTGATAGGAGAGGGAATAGAGTTGGGTTTCCCAATAACCTTCTTTCACCGCTTTAATTGCATCAATGACAAATTGAATACTCCACAATTCTGGCGTATCACCATAAACAAAATTCTCAAGAGTATTTAACGTTGCGAGGTTACCTAGCACGTAGCAATGTGATGTCTCACCATCTCGTCCTGCACGACCAATTTCTTGACTGTAATTTTCAATCGATTTGGGCAAGTCATAATGAATGACGAAGCGAATGTCAGATTTATCAACCCCCATGCCGAATGCAATCGTAGCGACAACTACAGGTGTAGCGCCAGACATAAACTCATCCTGTACTTGTTTGCGCGCATCATTGTTCATGCCTGCATGGTATGCTTTAGCATTTAATCCGGCATTTGTTAAATACTTGGCGATGCTCTCAGCTGTTTGCTGCAAGGTCACATAGACAATGCCACAGCCAGCACCCTGACGCTCAATGAGATTCACAAGCAACTGAGGCTTATCACTTTCGCTTACAGGTAGCACATTAAGATGTAAGTTGTCTCGATAAAAACCCGTTTGTATAACGGCATCTTGTGTAATTGAAAACTTCGCCATCATATCCATCTTAACTTGCTGGGTTGCGGTGGCGGTTAACAACAATACTTGTGGAATAGTTAAATCGTTTTGATACCTCGGTAATTTCAAATAGTCGGGGCGAAAATTGTGTCCCCACTCAGAAATACAATGGGCTTCATCAATCACGAGTAATGAGATTTTTGTGTTTTCAATAAGTAAGCGAAAGCGTTCGTTTTTAAAACGCTCAACCGACACCATTAATATCTTAAGTGTATTATTGCGGATATCGTTGACAACTTTATTGTATTCATCGTAATCGAGGCTTGAGTCTAAACTGGCAGCCTTAATACTATGTTTATGTAAAAAAGCTAATTGATCTTTCATCAAGGCCAATAGGGGGGACACAACTAGCGTAAGATGTGGAAGCTGCGTTGCAGTTAGCTGGTAACAGAGCGATTTTCCCGAGCCTGTCGGAAAGATAGCCAACGATGACTGACCTGCAAGAAGTTTTTCAATAACAGGCTTTTGTCCCTCGCGGAAATCATCAAAGCCAAAATTTTCTTTAAGTAAGTGATCTAAGTTATTTATGCTCGCTGCTGACATCTCAGGTTCCCGTGTTTTTCAAGGTAGAGTCTAGAGTATTCGACAGTATTGATAAATGAAATTCTCTTCGTAGCCATAAAAAACAAGGACATGACTGCTATATAGTAGATCTTGGGCTTCTTGCTCGTGGGGCAAGATACTAAAATGAACTGAACGTGGTATTTATTTTCTTACTTTTCTTTATTATATGTATTCTCTTTAGCGCCTGTGGTCTCATAAAATTACGTTAATGTGCAGGCTATTACTACAATAATAGCCTGAAAATATTTATTATTTTCTCATCATGCTAGCGTAGGTATTTCCTTTTCAGTTTCTTGCTTGCATATGTTTCTAGCGGTAGCTCTGACAAAGAGGTTTTGTGGCTTAACCGTCATAGAAAAACTGTCTCTGGTTGAGCCAACATGAGTTTCTTTGGTGAATTTAAAGCGGTAGAGAAGTTCTATAAGTGCTATTTTCATTTCAATCAATGCCAGCTGACGTCCCGGGCATAGACGAGCACCACCGCCAAATGGATGCATATCCTTGGCAATAGTTTTGAGCTTTTCTTCATCGATATTGAGCCATCGGTCAGGATTAAACTTTTGGGGCTCTTCAAATAATTCAGGGCTCATACCCTTATCACTCAGTAAGACGAAGAAGGTTGTGCCTTTGGGTATTTTATAACCACATATGGTTTCGTCATTGTTATTTTCAATCTGGGCAAATGGTGTTACAGGTCTTATTCGCATTGCTTCCTGGGCAGCGGCGAACGTCAGTGGAAAGTCATCCAAGTCGTCCCATTTTAACTGGCCGTCTTTTGGATAACGCTGGCGAATTTCATGAAATATTCGCTCTTGAATATCGGGGAAATCTGTTAAATAATCTATTGCCCAAGCAATAGTGTTGGCTGTTGTATCTTCACCCGCCAACAAAAGCGTCATCATATTGCCAAAAATTTCATGCTCTGATTCGGGATCGGCCATTAGCATAGAATCCAAAATATTGGAGGCTTGGTGATTATTCTCAATTCTTTGTTTAGCCGCTGCAATAAACTTAGCAACGTAGTCACGGATAAGAACCAAGGCCTCATCAATTTTTTTGTCTTTTGATAATTTAAAATATTCCCAATATGGGAAAGGAGATCTCAACCTACTACTAATTCCTGGAAAAATGAGAGAGAGTTTATGTTGTAGTTCTGAAACGGGTTTTTCCAAAGTGTTTAAATCATAGCCAAAAGATAGTTTTGTCGTAACATCCACTGTGTAGCGTTCAATAAGTTGCTGAAAATTAAAAGACTTTTGTTGTGAAGGAACAACGGAACAAAGACGCTGGGTTACCAAATAAATTGATGGATAAAATAACTTTATTTGGGATGGTCTAAAAGCGGGATTAAGAAAATTTCGATATTTTTTCCAGTCTTCGCCTTCTGCCGAAAAAACACCATGAACGCCTAAATCCTCAAAGACTGATTCAATACGGGAAACTCGGCGAAATAGCCCAGGACGGTTTTTCAAAATATAGCGCACGGCCTCTGGTTCAGATAACACCACAACAGATTTACCATAAAAACTTATTTTAAATATATCGCCAAGCGCATTTTTCAATTCGTACAAGTAGTTATGAATTTGATCCGGTTCAAAGGCACCAACACTTCCTTTAAACCAGTGTTCACTAGGCGTTGCAAGATCTTTCATTGTAAGATGAGACATATCGGCACCTAAATTTAGCTATTTTACTGTTAGAGTAGATGTATTCTCTATTGTTATCCTGCCCTAGGGCCTGTTCACTCTAATGGAATCGTACCTGCTGATAAGCATTTTTTCGACTAGCTAGCAACACAAACGCCGTTTAGTTATTCTCGGCAATTGCTCCTGCATTGCTCTAATTACCTGTATCCATACAGGCATAAATAAGTGCGTGTTAACGACGCTAGGCGGAAAAATGCTACCAGCCCTTGGCAGTTGCTCCTGCACTGCCCTAATACACCACATCCATGTGGCTATTCGGGTTTGCACTCAACGGCGCCACTCTGCGTTACTCATCGCTCATTTAGAGCGACTAAACTACACTCTTCGCGCCTCGCTTAAAGTGCCTACTGTTGGTGATTAGCGCCTTTGAGTGCAAACAGGAGCGGTTAAATTAGTGTGAACAGGCCCTAGTATAAACACTGAACAGTGTTTTTGTACCATTATTGATATCGTTAAACAGCTTTAAAGATATTTTTTGCGCCATACCTGCTATTTTAAACCTCTCTGGCACCTAAAGCGCTGTGTTCTTTTCATGAGTGTAAAAAGTTAAACGAAAAGGGAATTAATCAACAAGGTGGTTCAATACGATAAGTTACATTAATTTATTAATTATATTAAAAAAATGAACTAATGAATAAAACTGTTCACAATAATCAATAATATAAAATATATCATAGCTCGCGAGGGGATAACTGTATATATGGTATCTAGTGCTTCATCTCAAAATATTATAGCCCGATTAAATTCTATTAGCGCTTTGTCGACACAAGGCTCGTCTGATGAGAATTCTTCATATCAAAAAACAACACCAGAAAAACCGGTATTTTTAAGACACAACCAAACTACATCCAAGACTATTCCAAGTCTCTTACAAGGAAAAACTGAATTAGCATCACCTTTTGTTGGTACTAATGATTTAGTAGGTTTACAAAGCTTGCCAATAAAGAACGGAGCAATTTCCTATGGCGATGCAATTGCTAAACAGTTAAAACCTACAGAACAACTATTATCTGCAGAGCAGTGTCGAACTCAACTCCAAAATTTAGGTGCAGGTTGCAGTGAACCTGGAAGGTTTGGTACTTTTGTTGCCGATTTGCGACAATTTTCGGGTAATAAACTTGGCCTTGCTCTTCAAGCTGCAAGTGCTTGTGAGGGAGAGAAGTGTAATATCTTATTGGCATCTCATGCCCAGGCACCAGATAGTTATCGTAAATATAGTAGTGCAAATGATGTTAGCTTTGATCCAAGACCCGGTAAATTACCTGAAAATTTTAACACACACTCTAAAGATGGAACCATGTATGTTCCTAATAATTCAAAGGCACCCGCTTTATTTGAATCACCTGACGGTTTATATAAAAATGCTGCAAACTTATTAATCAAAGTTAGAGTTGATAATGTTTCCAGTGAATTTAAGCGTTTATTAGAAAATGAGCCTTTGTTAACTCGCCATGCCTACGATACCTTTGTTAAGTCTGGTCAGCCCATAGATGGTAATGAATCGGTCGAACTTGTTTTAGCCGGTATAAGTGGCAAACATGGAGACACTAATGAAGCTTATTGTGATACTGTTTCTCGACCAGGAGGAACAGCTGATCCAAGAACAGACGGCTCGCCAGAGGGGTTTGAAGAAATCGCCCGCAGAGAAACGAAAGAGGAGTTGGGTGAAGCCGCTGCGGAGCTATTAAATAGAAAAGCAACGTGGACACACACCGCGAAAAACTCTACTCATAACGTTGAGCTTGGTAGTGGCGTTAGTGTTCGTGGTGTGAGAGATAATTTAAGCGCGAGTATTGTTAATATTGAGGAGCCATTAAGCAGCCCTCGAGACATGTTGTCGCTACTGCGCGGCCCGTCGAAAAGTGATGGAGAGTTCAAGGAGCCTGTCTTTATGAGGCCTCATTCTCCTTCGGAAAAACGTGGTGAGTGGGCCGGACGTTTTCCAGTCGCTGAAGATAAAAAGTGGGCTGTTGAGGGATTCAGCTATCAAACAACCGCTGCACCTTACAGTGCTTCAATTGGTCAGCATACGGCAAAGGCAATGCAATCCCTAGCTAGCGCTGATCCGAATAGTAGACATGTGGATGTCAGCGATCAATTTGAACAATACTGTGCTGACAATAAAGTCGATAACAATGTAAAAGGCGATTTGAAACGCCCTTATTTTGAAGCTTTTCATCGAGCTGCGGTATCACTATATGACCGAAGTGGCGACGATAACGAACGTATGCAGTATAGAGACCTTATCCAATCGGCGGGCACAGAATATCGGGAAAAAGTTAACAAGTGGGGAAATTTATGGGTGCCACCTGCTGTGACTCAAGCTTAGATGGTTAGTGGGTAAATCTAGGCAATATATGAAGGTGTTGATGAAGAAAGGCTGGATGAACCAGCCTTTTTTTGCAAAACTAATCGTTAGCCAATTCCTACCTAGAAACTGGCTTCTGGAAATGCATTGTTACTGGTGTTAAAGAAGTTGTTTGAACCACCTTGCCACTGTACGCCATTGCTGGGGTTGTTTTCGTCACGTTTCACACACTTCCATTCCACGTCTGTATTGGCAGGTAAATTAATTACGCTGCTCCAGGTGGGGTAGTTTTCCGGGTCTAACTTTCTTGCATTCGCGAGGTTCCAATTACCCAATTGAGAATTGTTACCCACCACATAAACGCTTTGTCCAAAATATGTTGTTCCTTGATTACAGGTAAATTGTACGTCCACATCAGTTTGCGAACCACCACCGCCTCCTGGGTTACCGCCGCCTGTGCCACCACCAGGGTTGCCGCTGCAATCAGGGCAGGGGACACCAACTTTTGCGCCCACATGGATAGCAGATGCGTTTCTGAAACTCACGTTAAAAGATGCATTTCCACTGCCATCTACCGTCACTGTCGGTCCATTACATGTGCCGTTCTGATAGTTAAAATCTGCGTGGACTATGTCGCAATAAGTACCTGCTGGCATACCGGTTTGTAAAGTATTATTTAAGTTGAAACCTTCCATATTGACCACAACAAAACCTAAACCACCGCGGCCCCAAGCCATTTGGTGGTTGCCATTATCCCAATAATTGGTAACGCGAAACTCTGAAGCGGTATTATTTCGAAAGGCCACCATATTGGCGATCGCACGATTTCTATGCTCACACAGCCAACCGCTGCTGCAGCTACTGGCACCTTGTCCTGGAGGGCCTTGGTCATGATCGTTCCAGTCATAACTTGACATAATTTTAGGGTAACCATAAGGCCAGCCAAGCATAAACACATGTGCAACATTGTTCGCATTATTGCCGTCTTTATGAGTGATGGTATTGTTGGTGTTTTGCCGTTGATTATCATGATTTGCCACAAATACGATGGCGTCGTCGGAGTTTAACCAGCCGCCCCAGCTGCCAATATTGCTTATCTCTCTAAGAGGTGAGCGCAATTTGAAATAATGGCCCATGGTATTTGTAAAATTAAACTCGGTAACATCTCCTACAAAAGTGTACTGTCCTGGTTGTACAGGTTCACCGCCGGCGCCAATGACTTCTTGGAAGATATAAGGGTTGCCGTTTAAACGGTTTTTAATCGCATTAATATCATTGGCAGGCATATGCTTGGCTGCATCTATACGGAATCCAGCCACACCCATACCAATAAGGTCATTCATATAATCGGCAATCCTTGATTGCACATAGCCAGACTCTGTTTTTAGATCATTGAGTCCCACTAGATCACAGTTTTGAATTGACCATTCGTTGCTGTAGTCAATGTCGTCTGTGCAGGTATGAAAATCATTGGGGTCGTAAGGAACTTCTGGAAACCGTCGATCGAAAGCGGCCATATGGTTGATTACCGCATCTACATAAATGTCGACACCAACCGCCTTACAGCGACGAACCATGTCAGCAAATTGTGCTCGACTACCTGAGCGGCCTTCAACAGCATAGCTAACAGGCTGGTAGCGGGTCCACCATTGACTACCGTTAATAGATTTTTGTGGAGGTGAAACTTGCACGGCTGCAAATCCCTTCGGGCCTAAAAAGTTTTCACACTCGGCAGCAATATCATTCCACTGCCATTCAAATAAATGAACAAATGCCGTCCTCGGCACTGCGTGAGCAAGATGAGCTAGTTGACTAAAGAGAAGAAGAAATACTGCGCGTAACGCTATATTTAATGAACGTTTCATTATTACTATCCTCGGGTGAATTTATTTTTATTGTTCTGGGAATAGTAGCAATGGAAAAGTAAACGTTAGGTGTAAAGCCAATTTATTGCATACGAATTCAAGCAAATAAAGTTTTGTAAAGTTTTGCTGTGAAATCTACGAAAGCGGTTTAAAAAACTCATGTCTATCTTGTTGGCTAATAATTATGACAAACAATTATTTTTCCTGTAAGCCAAGGGAGTGCAACCCTCGTTTTTCTTAAAATTATTGTAAAACGAGGCACGTGATTTAAATCCACACATATCTTTGACAACGCTAACGGATAGGTGAGGTTTTTCTTTTAATAGCTTTTTTGCTTCGTCTATTCTTAATCCATTAATAAATGAGTAGAAGTTCGTATTACTATTTTTATTTAAATACTCTGAAAGTAAGTAGGGTTTTATTTCTAAACGAGATGATAGTTCCTGCAAGGTGAGATCTTGCATGAGAAAATATTTGTTTTCTTTAATCTCCGCTAAAATGTAGTCCAGAGCATCATCATTGAGTGGTTCACTCTCGGTGGCAGTAAGCACCGCTGGCTCTGGGGTTCCATCTGCATTGTCTGATTTTAAGAAACGGATTTTGCTGAGTTTTAAGTTGACAATGGATGCCTTATAGAGATAAAGCAGTAAGATAATATTAAGATAGACCATCCAAATAACAGCGGTGATGTCGCCTATGGATATAGGATCACCATCGGGGTGAAGAAAAGCACTGATCACTTGGCAAAGTGCACACACAAGAAAAAACGCAATGGTACACACCATTTGATACCAAGTAAGCGGCAGCGGTTGGGTTTTTATGTTGTACCATTGAATTCGATATTCATAGATAAGCGCTATGGACTGGCCAACATAGAAAATAATATGGGCGCCAGCAAGGATAGACACCACGTTATAAATGTCGACAAAATTATCTTCCAGGTAATTCTCCCTATTGGAAAAACCGTAGAAAGCGTCGACGGAATTGATATTGGTGACATAGATGGCCAACAAAAATGGAAGAAAAACGAACAGAAAATCGCGAAAATAGATCAATTTTTTTTCTACAATCTCGCCCACATATCCTAGTAGAAGAGGCCCAGGTAGGAAACAAATGCCCAGTAATAAAAAATATAAGCGTGGTGCTATATAGATATCGATGGCATCAAGTACAACCAAGCCTTGATAAAGTGCCATCGAGATACAGAAATAGCCCAACATGTTTGAATAGTGTTTTTTATGTAAGATGAGAATTCCAAATGACAGCATAGTCATCATTAATACAAGGTAGACGGCTAACATTCCTATATCCAAAAGCAAGTGGTTGTCGCAGTTTTTTATCTCTGGTTTTTGTTGCAGGTTTTTATAAAAGTTACCATGCATCGAAAAGAAAAAAAACGGCGCAGAATCTATTATTCGTGTGCGATATATCTTACAAAGATCTAAGTTGGGGCGAACAGCCCCTAGACTATTGGTAAGCCAAGGGGAAGGGTATAAATGCACATTCAGCTCTTTTTTTAGACTATTATAAATACTGGATGCTCATACAATTCCTTTCGACTATCTGCTTTAATTGTTTCCACATCAAAGATTTGATGCGTATGCCTAATAATTATTTAGAAATATTAAAATCTATAAATATCAATAGATTATAATGATTATGTTAAGTTATTTCTAATCTTACTTTAAGTATTGGTCTGGCAGAAATTTACTGGCTTTATTATCTGTTTGGCACCTATTTTATTTATTATTAGTGCCTGAGCTTTTCATCGTCAAGCGCTCTATACGAAAGTGATGGCACTGATATTTTCAATCTTGTCATCACTACTGACGCCATGTAAATCCGTCGTTTTTCCTGAGAAATGCTCAACACATCACATTCGATCGATTCCTATCACCTGGCAGACTAGATCTATCTTAGCCAGCCACTAGTTTTTTAGATCCTTGCCGTGAGTAGTTCACCTAAGTCGAAAAAGTGTCTATCTAACGGAAAATTGTGTCTTTATTAACCGAAACATAGACCTGACGAATTTTTCTATGCCATGGTGATGCCAAGAGAAATTTGTCTCTGATCAACCTCTCTATTTGACTGACTTTGCCTTTTACTCCTTTTGCCTTTTACAAAAAGAGCTGTAGATGGAAACAACAGGCGACGTTATTTTCCGTGACAAACAGCTTTACGCTAACAGTGAGGTATTGTCGTTCATTCTATAGCCAGTGCTGGCGCTAGCATTATCGGTGCCTTAGAGAAATACAAAACGCGGCTCAGTTTCAACAGCAACGTCATATTTTAGGCTATTCGGGATTGAGTCTTCACCGCGATACGATGCCTAATACTTCTATACTAGGCTTTACCACAAATGCGAGCCATTACCTTAATTTATTTGCAAGTAATCCACTTAAGACGCAGCTAAAAAATTATGTGTTTTTTATAAACATATATCTTGATAAAGGTAAGTTGAGAAAAACCAGCACTTTAGAGTCTTTTGGCAAAGAGTTTACCGAGTAGACTTTTCTTGTGATAAATCTCGTATGAAGTCATATAGTGGTTGACGAAATATATCGTTATTGTCGATCCACATAAGTCCTGCGCCTTGCGCTGAACAGTGGATGACAAAGGCTTTTGCAGATAGGGTGATGTTTGCTAGTGTTTTAGCTGATGGTTTGATTTCAAGAGAAAGTACCTCATCTGGTGATATTTTCTGTGAACAGCCTTCTAAAAATAAGCCGCCAAGACTGATATTACGTGTGAGATATGTACCTAACTTTTTCTTATTTTTATAAACCGTAACCGGGTAATGTATAGTAACTCTCGAACCTTTACGATGCTCCATAAACGCCTCTTAAGTTAGTGTTAACAGGCACTCAATGAAAACTACATTATTGTTCAACAAAGCACATCCTTGTGCCACTTGTTTGGGCGCCTCCTAGTTAATGTCAATTCTCTTAGATTGCACGGTAGACTCTTGTATCTTAGGTGCGATCAGAGTTAACACACCATTTTTGAAATTTGCATTAATATCCGCTTCGTGCACATTATTACCTATGGTAAAGCTGCGCATAAATTTTCCTGAGCGTCGTTCTTTGCGAATAATTCGTCCATCTTTTTCTTCTGTTCTCTCATCTTCAGTAGTAGCTTCCAGTGTTAGTACACCATTTTCTAACGTTACGGAAACATCCTTTTTATCGACGCCGGGTAAATCAACCGCTATTTCATAGTGATCTTTCTTTTCTTTTACATCCACTCGAGGAGAGAAAAAATCACTTTTTAAACTGCTCTTAGGTAAAGCGGGGTAAAAATGTTCAAATAAATCATCAAAATTAAAAATTGAGTCATGTGACATTAAGCTCATAATCTTATTCCTCTATATTTCAACGATAACTTAAAGATAATGAATAGTTTTTTCACAACTACTCGACCACTAAAAATATTCAACTAACTACCTTTATGATTGTGTAAATTTAAGGATAATATACTTTATACTGTGTATGTGTTGCCGGCTTAACTGTGTAGTAGGGCTGTAGAAAAGAAACTAAATTAACCAGTTCATCTACAGTCATAACTTCATTGTAATTTCGCATTTTAGATTTCCCTTCATCGTTACTTATCTCGTCAACGGTATATCCTTTTGCTAATTTGTGAGAAGGGTTTATTACTGATGTTACCAGCTCTGCATAAGTCTTTACTTTGCTATATTCACCACCTAAGGCGACTCTTTTTTCTATATCTTGCTTGATATCATCTACTTTGTAATCTGCAAGTGTGTGGCAGGATAAGCAACTAAAATATAAAAATACCTCTTCTCCTTTTTTACTATCGCCCTCCGGTAAACTAAAACCGTACGGTGAATCTACTTTTCTAGCACAAGCACAAGTTAATAATATACAAACTAAAACTATCAAAGGTTTCACTGTTGTCTCCTTGCTAATGGTACAAGAATATATTTTTTTAGGTTTTTTGTTATTCCTTTTAGTCGTTTTCTTTACTTATATAGTATGAAATTATGGTTTTTATGTGTTGACCAGAATCAAAAGCTTTTCCGCTTTTTTATTGTTTTTTTTATGTTTAATGGATGGCGGTAGTGGCTGAGCATATACCCAAAATTAGGGATTGACCGAGGTGAGAGGAATCATAAAAATCACGGGCTTTTAGACTTAAGCAGATGGGTCATTAATTGTTGATTTTAGATTTAGATGGAGGAGCTAAAGAAACGTGTAAAAATCAATCGTTGTCGTAATTACAAAATTTGGTAATTGACCCAAGAAGGCAATTCTTGAAATATGCCTACTCATAATTATCAATTGAAAGCATCTATTATATTGCTCTTTTCATATTTATCTATTGATCATAGTCAACCATTAGCTTTGTTTAAAGTAGCTAATATCAAAGTGTTTTAAAAAAGGAACCACAGGTTATTTATGAAAGTTTCGTCATTGACCTATGTAATTTTATTAACGAGTACACTCACCCTTCAGGCCTGTGATGGCGGAGGGTCAGATAGTCCGTCACAAGGTGGATCTAACACTACGCCAACGCCTAGCCCCAGTCCAAGTGTGGCCCCAAGCCCAAGTGCAAGCCCCAGCCCTACAACGACACCAACGCCCACTCCAACAGTTAGCGTCGGCCCTAGTCCAACAGCAACGCCTACACCAACTTCAAGCCCTATACCCACATCAAGCCCGAGTCCCACTGTTAGCCCCATACCAGATCCAATAACGATTGGATTTTTCTTTAGTGCCGATGACGGTGAACATGGCATGGAATTGTGGATAAGCGATGGTTCTGAAGAGGGTACTCATCTTACCCGTGATATCAACACCATCGACGCCGATGCCGATATACTGTCTTTTATTGAGTTTAATGGTGAACTATTTTTTACTGCTAATGACGGTAAGAATGGCGAAGAATTACGTGTTCTTAACCGCGCCAACGGAACTAGCGAATTGGTCAAAAACTTTAGATCACTCCCCATTGCCGATGGCCCTGGCCGAATGGTAGTTGTTGGTGATTCATTATTTTTTGAAGCCCTAGATGATACTGAAGGGTTTGGTTTATGGAAGTCTGATGGCACTGATAGTGGTACAGAGCTTGTAAAAGAGTTCAAAAAAAATGGTGACAGTGACACCTTAGGCTGGCTCACGCCAGTCGGTAATACATTATTTTTCACATTTGTGGATGATAGTGATAATAGTAAGAGGTTGTGGAAATCGGATGGTACAGAATCCGGTACCGTTGTTGTTAAGGATTTTGATCCTAACAATCAACTGGATTTCGCTTCTATCTCTTTGCTTACGGTAGTGGAAAATACATTATTTTTTGCGGCAAAAGATAGCGATCACGGAATTGAGTTGTGGAAATCTGATGGTACCGAGGCTGGCACGGTTTTAGTAAAAGATATTAATCCCGGGCAAGATGGCTCATCGCCCAACTGGCTGACGAAACTTGGCAACACGTTATATTTTACTGCCAGCGATTCCCTCGGTGAAGAGCTGTGGAAGTCCGACGGCTCTGACTCGGGCACAGTTCGTGTAAGAGATATTCGTACCGGCAGTGCAAGCGCCTTTGTAAACCGGCTAACCGCCATTGATAATACCCTATATTTTAGCGCTAATTTTGATGGTACCGGTCAAGAACTATGGAAATCTGACGGTACAGAAATAGGCACCGTGTTAGTAAAAGATATTAATCCAGACCCAAGTAGTTTTGGTTCTTCACCCGGTGGCTTCACAAAAGTAGGTAATACTATTTATTTTAGAGCCGATGACGGTATTCATGGTAGTGAGTTATGGAAAACCGATGGTACTGATAGCGGTACGGTAATGGTGAGAGATATTTATCCGGGCAATGGTAGCGCGTTTCCCGCAATGTTTCGTGAACTCAACGGCGAAGTTTATTTTAGCGCACAATCAGCAGAAAATAGTGATGGGCTATGGCGTTCTGATGGCAGTGCTACGGGTACTGTTTTAGTCGACAGTATCAATACTCAAGGAAACTTCGCCCATATATTCTTATCTCGTGTTGTACTCGATGATGTCCTTTACTTTGAAGCGGATGATGGTATCAATGGTGCTGAGCTGTGGCAGACGGATGGCACAGCAGCAGGAACCATGATGACACAAAATATTAATTCGGCAAGTCAGTCCAGTTCAGACGGCTTTTTGTCACAAGCAACGATCGGAGATGTTCATTATTTCCCCGCTGATGACGGTGTTCATGGTAATGAATTATGGCGCTCCGACGGCACCGAGCAGGGTACATCTCTGGTAGCAGATATCAACCCTTCGGGTAATGCTTTTTTTGACGACTCTGGAGATCTTGTTGTGGAGTTGTTTGCCATTGGCAATACATTATTTTTTGCCGCTGATGACGGTGTGAATGGTGAAGAGTTATGGAAGTCTGACGGCACCAGTGTGGGAACCGGGATGCTGGCAGATATCAACACTATCGGTGTAAATATAGACTCCATCGTTGTGCCAGGAAGCTCCAATCCGGCAGGTTTTATTGAGTTTAACAACAGAATTTACTTTTCTGCTTACGATGGCGTCAACCGTGGAATATGGCAGACTGACGGCAGCAGTGGGGCCACCTTGGTCAAAAATATATCCACTAATAATCAAGCCTTTGAATTTGTTGCCACCAGCGACGCGTTATATTTCGTTGCTGATGATGGTATCAATGGTCGAGAGTTATGGACGTCAGATGGGACCCAGAGCGGTACGCAACTCGTTACGGATATGGTGAGCGGCTCCGGGTCTTCCTTCCCATTTTTATTGGGTGCTATTGGTAATACTGTATATTTTTCTGTTCGCTCACCAAGCCCAGGGTTATGGAAGAGTGATGGTAGTGAAACGGGAACGCGCTTGGTCAGTAATTTAAATGTAACAGGTGAAGCGATGGTTTTGAACGGCGCTCTTTACCTAAGTGCAGTGGATACAGCAGACAACAATAATAATTATGAACTTTGGAAATCCGACGGTAGTGCAGCAGGTACAACGCGAGTAAAAGAAATCTATCCCGGACCACAAGGAGCATCCATTATCTTTTACGCAACCGATGATGACATCGTATATTTTTCTGCCAACGACGGGGTTCATGGTGAAGAACTCTGGAAAACAGATGGCTCAGAAGATGGTACTGTGCTTGTTAAAGATATCTATCCTGGTCTCATGAATTCTCAGCCTGAGGTGTTCAGTAATGAGGGTGTTTTTTATGTTTTTGCGCGTAGTCAATTAGGCATGGAGTTATGGAAAACTGATGGCAGTGAATCAGGTACAGTACTCATTAAAGATATTAATGAAGGTACAGAATCTGGTTTATATCTCTCTCTTGATGAGTAAAAATAGCCTTTTCCAGTAGAAATAATTTTCTGTAAAAATAACTTTTACTACTATTTATCCTTATTTTAAAGCCCCCAATAGAGGGGGCGTTTTTCTCCAGGTATCAACTTAAAGTATCTCTTTATTTTATTAGATATATCTTGGGGGATACATGAAACTTAAATGGCCAACCTTGCCGTTTCACTTATTGTTCATCACTTTATATGGTCTCAGTGAGCTTGCTCACAGTTGCACGCAACCTGAGCTTGAAGGCCCCAGCGGCTTCCCACCTAATATTACTGTTCATCACTATAATCGAGGACTGACTGAACGTTGTAATACAGATGCGTGCCTGCAAACACTGATTGGAAAAGAACGAGGCCATATCATTGTGGAGGGTATCGTAGATATCAATCACAGTGTGGATTTGATTGCTGGTTACTCAATAGAATTTAAAGGCGTGGCGGGTGTTAGAGTTCCGCAAGGGCTGGAATTAAATATCTATGGTGAGATTATTGCACCTGCAAAACAGATTTTTTACGGCCGTGGTTCTGTATTTTTAGGTAAACAAGGCTCTAAAGCTAGTATTGCCAGCACAACTGGTCGCAAACAAGCTGCTTGGTGGGGGGGCATTGCCAGTGATGGTATATGTGACGGAAAAGCAATTAATAAAGCCATGGACTCAACCTATGACATGGGTATATTGGAGCTGGGAGTAGGACAATACGATATCGAAGAAACTATTACAGTAAAAAATAGAACGCGATTGGTTGGCGTTAATTCGGCAAGCACAATATTGAAATATCGCTCCTGCCCAATCCCATGGAATGGCAGTGGCAATATGAGTGCCGCGATATTTATCGGTAATCCAACGGCTTACCAAGACAACGATAGCTCAGTATTTGAACATTGGCTGTCGGTGGAACACCTCTATATCGATTTACAAAGTATTTCAAAATCCTGTTTAACTAGCGGTATCGCTACACTAAAAGCGCAGGAAGGCACACGCATACACGATGTTTGGATCAATGGTTTCACAGTGAATGGCCTTTCATTTCCTGCATGTTATAGTGACTACGAAGCCGCTAATTGTTCCTCTGGCTGGAATGGTAATGTTAATCAAATGATAGTGGAGGATGTCAGCCTCATTGGTCACCAAGATGATAATGCCAATGAACGTATTGTCCCCGTATACATAGGTTCAGCCACGCAACACCTAACCATCAGCAATTTAACGACTAACCTTATTAAAGATTCATCGTCAAAAAAACGAATTACTGGTATTTCGTTGTCAAATGCGAAGGCGATTCTGCCGTCAGCGACAACACGGTCCTCAACAATACCTCTTTTAGGGCCAGTGGATGTTTTTCAAAATGCAATTGTTGTCAGAGGTCGAGGGCCTATTGTATTGAACAATATTCATCTGGAAGATTATCTAACGGGTGTTTATTATAACCGCTACGGCACCATGATGATCAATGGGATTGATGGATATGATGGGGGTATAAACAGCATTCTTGTGGATATCAAACGTGATCATTTAAGCCAAAATAATGCCGGTGGAAAGTATTGTGTTAATGCTTTATTTAATACCACTAGCCATAGTGCTTGGCTAAGTGTTCGGGATAATACGACTAATCCTATGCTTGCCGAAAAAGGATCGTTTGTTAATAATTTCTGCCATTAAATAATACTTTAATAGCTTTTCATTACTAGCTCTTCATTGGCAAGTTTGTACTAGAGTCTTCGAAGAGCTATTGCTCCAAAAGCAATGATCTAAATCATATAATTGCTTATTCATCATCAAGTATTTTCTTTTCAATTTACGTTTTTCTTTTCTATTCTATACGCATATTTTTTCCACACTTTTAAATCGTTAAAACTATCCTTAAAACGCGCGATGTACATTATCATTGAGCGATGAAAAAAGCATCAATTTATTGTCTGATTGGTTAACAATCACAGAATTAACCAATAACTTAGGCTAACAAATTGTTTTTTCCGTATCATATTGTATGCTGGGCTCCGTTCATTTAAGGCCGCTATTTAAGCGCCATGAAATATTTTCATAACACTATGCGTAACAGGAACAATTTTTTACATTTTTACCATAATTGAAAATTGTCGAATATAAACGAATAGGGTATTCATAATATAAATTCTACTGACTCACTTGGGGAAGTTTAGATGTTATTACAAAGCAGTTTTGTCTCTCATGGCTTTAAGGTCGGCCTCATGCTGATCATTGTTTGCCTTCTTAATGCATGTACAAAAAAAGAGGAGGCGTCTTCTAATAAAGAAATTGTTCGCCCGATTAAAATGATTACCGTAGAAACTGCCGGTGCACGAGAAATTGCTCGCTTTCCAGCCGTTATCGGCGCCAATAGGTTATCTGAGCTGAGTCTTCAAGTAGGAGGCAGATTAGAAGAGTTTCCAATAAAAGAAGCACAGAGCTTAAAGCGTGGTGACCTTATCGCTAAGCTGGATCAACGGGATTTTAATTCTTCCTTAGCATCGGCAAAAGCGCAGTATAAAAATGCCGAAGATGAATATCAGCGTGCTGTTCGCTTATCTGAGGAAGATGCTATTGCTCGAACCGTATTAGAGCAGCGACGAGCCCAGCGGGATATTAGCAAAGCGCAATTAGATAGTGCAGAAAAAGCCTTAGCCGATTCTACATTAAGAGCCCCTTATGACGGTATTGTGGCACAGACTACAGTGGAAAGGTTGGCCACAGTTTCCCCAGGTCAAGTGCTGGTGGTCTTGATGGGAGAAGAATTATTGAAAGCTACCATTGATTTGCCCGCTAATTTTCTGGCTCGTATTCCCAAAGAAGAATCTGAGAGTGAAAAGCGCAAAGTATTTGTTATCTTAGATGTAGCGCCGGATCAGCCGATAGAAGCTGAATTTGAAGAAGCTGAATTATTGGCCGACACTGCCTCGCAAACCTATGCCATTACATTTACATTTCCTCCACCTGCAAATTTAAATGTCTTTCCCGGTATGAACGCGACGATAGAGCTAAGTCGCGAAAGCGAAAAGACAGACACTCGCGTTGCAGTTCCTTTGAGTTCTATTTCCAGTGATGGCGAACAACAGTATGTTTGGATTGTCGACCGTGAAACAATGACCGTAAGCAAACGTCAGGTGAAAGTAGAAGATGGCGTTGGCGATACTCAGGTTATTATCGAAGGTCTTAAGCAAGATGATGTGATTGCTGGTGCTGGTGCCGCTTACCTTTCTGAAGGCATGAAAATACGCGAGTGGAATTAAGTTCATGAATATAGCTGAATTTACCATAAAAAATAGAGTGCTGAGCGTTATTGTCATCCTCTTGACAATCATTGGGGGCTGGTCTGCGTATCAAAATATGGCGCGCTTTGAAGACCCGGAATTTACTATTCGCGAAGCTCTGGTGATAACCTCTTATCCCGGCGCGAGTCCTCGCGAGGTCGCTCTGGAAATTACCGATCCTTTAGAAAAAGCCATTCAGCAAATGGCTGAAGTGAAAACCATTAAGTCTTTTTCCACAGATGGCCGATCCGAAATTTCAGTTGAAATAAAATACGAAGCATCACCGACCAAGTCTGATTTGCAGTTGATATGGACGAAGCTGCGAAACAAAGTTAACGATGCCGCCTTAGGCTTACCACCAGGTGCAGGTACGCCCTATGTTGCCGACGATTTTGGCGATGTTTTTGGCTTACTGTATTTTATCACCGGGGATGGATACTCACCTTCTGAACTAAAGCGTTATGGCAAGTCTCTGCAAAATTCTCTGCTGCAGGTGGATGGCGTTGCCCGTGTTACCTTAGATGGTTTGCAAGACGAGGCCATTTTTGTAGAGATTTCACGGCAAGAAACAGCGGCTTTAGGGCTTTCGGTTTCCAATATCTACAATATTCTATCCCAACAAAATGCAGTAGTGACATCAGGCGATGTGAAAATTGGTGATCGACGCATTGTCATCGACCCGAGCGGCTCTATTGATTCTGTTTCCTCAATTCAAAATCTCCTTGTTTCCGCAGATGCGCGAGGTAAAGTTATTTTTCTGAAAGATATTGCTCGCGTTTGGCGGGGCTATCAAGACCCTACAGAAAAGCTCTATCGATACAATGGCGAGCCTGCTATTGCCATGGGAGTATCTGGTGTGCTTGGCAGTAATATTGTAAAAATTGGTGAGGCGATCGATCAAAAAATTACTGACAGTGAAAACCTTAGACCATTGGGAATCGAACTGCATGAGTTTTATCACCAAGGTAAGATCGTCAAAGAATCTGTGGATGCCTTTGTAATCAATGTGATCGCGGCATTGGTGATTGTTATCGTTACTCTGCTAATTTTTATGGGGCTAAAATCTGCCATCGTCATTGGCGTCGTATTATTACTGACCATATTCGCGACCTTAGCCACCATGGATATCTCCGGTATTCCCATGCATCGTATTTCCCTCGGTGCCTTAATTATCGCGCTAGGGATGATGGTGGACAATGCCATCGTTGTAACAGAGGGTATTTTAGTGGGCGTGCAAAATGGCATACGTAAACTTGATATTGCCAAACTGATTGTCAAACGCACTACCTGGCCTTTACTAGGTGGCACCTTAGTGGGAATTATTGCCTTTGCACCCATTGGCTTTGCCCCTGGTTCTACTGCTGAATACACCGGGCATTTGTTTTGGGTCATCATGATTTCTCTTATGTATAGCTGGTTGTTCGCTATTACATTAACACCTTTATTTTGCTATTGGCTTTTTAATGAGTCGTCAGAAAACAATAACCAACAGCAGCAGTCTGAAAGTCCGTTATTTACTAAATATAAGCAATTTCTGCATTTTGCATTAGCCCAGCGGATTGCCTTTGTGGCAGGTGTGGTGGTGATATTTGCGCTGTCGGTTTGGGGTTTTGGCTTTGTAAAATCCGGCTTTTTTCCTTCATCGACGACACCTATCTTTGTGGTGGATTACTGGCTGCCACAGGGTACGGATATCAGTAAAACCACCAAAGATATAAAACAAATCGAAAAATATATCAGCACTTTAGATGGGGTCGAGGCTGTTCAAGTATCAGTGGGCGGAGGAGCGCCGCGTTTTATGCTGGTATATGGTCCAGAATCGCCAAACTCCGCCTATGGACAATTGTTAGTTAGGGCCAAGAATTACGATGTTATCGGTGGCCTTATTCCAGGTATTCAAGAACATCTTGAACAAACCTTTCCTCAAGCTCAGGGCAAAGTCTGGCGTTTTGTCTTAGGTCCCGGTGGCGGCTCTAAAATAGAAGCGGAATTTACTGGCCCCGATCCTAAAGTATTACGAGATCTGGCTAACCAAGCCAAAGCCATTATGATCGCAGATGGTGGTGCACTCTCTATCAAAGATAATTGGCGGCAGAAAGTCAGTGTTATTGAGCCAATCTACGCAAAAAGCTCAGGCCAACGTGCTGGTGTTTCGCGAGAAGATCTGGCGCTTGCCTTGCAAACAAATTTTTCAGGACGTTCGGTAGGTTTTTACCGCGAAGATGATGAACTTATTCCGATTATTTCTCGGGCTCCTGAACATGAGCGGCTCGATGTGGAAAATATCTGGAATATCCAAGTGGTGAGTTCGGTCACTGGTAGAGCTGTTCCTATTGGGCAAGTTACCGATGGTTTCAGAACTATCTGGCGCGACGGTTTAGTGCGGCGAGAAAATAGATTTTGGCAAATAAAAGCGCAAAGTGATCCTTACCCAAGTGAGTTGGCATCGGATTTATTTGAACGTGTACGTCCGCAAATTGAAGCGATTGAACTTGCCGACGGCTATTCACTGGAATGGGGAGGGGAGTATGGTGATTCTAAAGAATCCAATGAAAATCTAGCCTCCACAATACCGCTTGGGTTTATGGCAATGGTGATCATTGTGTTTGTATTGTTCGGCACAGTGCGTCAACCCATTGTTATCTGGCTGGTGGTGCCGCTGGCCATTATTGGTGTTGTGGTGGGCTTAGTGGCCACTCAAACTCCTATGGAATTTATGGCCATACTTGGGCTTCTGTCTCTGTCAGGTTTACTTATTAAAAATGCCATTGTACTGGTGGATCAAACTGATCTTGAAATTAACGAGGGCAAAGCTCCTTTTAATGCGGTGATAGATTCCGCAGCTAGTCGTGTGCGTCCTGTAATGATGGGAGCATTGACCACAGTATTGGGTGTCATTCCTTTATATTTTGATGCGTTTTTTAAATCTATGTCCGTGGTACTGATTTTTGGTTTGACCTTCGCTACGTTATTAACGCTTGTTATTGTCCCTGTTTTATACGCGATATTTTTTAATATTAAAGCCGATGACAAGTCATAAAAATGAGGATATGCAATACATGCAAATAGGAAAAATACCGTCTCTATTATTGGTGCCTCTGACCTGCACGATGTTGCTAAGTGCAGGTTGTGTAACATCAACGGCAAAAAACGAAAGTAAAGTACAGTCTAAAATTGCCGGCTATAAAAAATTTACGCCACAGAGTTGGGCCACTCACGTGGATCCTTCTCAGTTGCAGCAAGCACGTCAAATAAATTGGTTGGATACATTTAACGATCCTCTATTGGTAAACTTGGTAGATCAAGCTCTGGTTAATAATTATAATTTGCAAGCAGCATCGGCCAATGTGGAACGCGCGCGTGCGCTGGCAGTGCAAGCAGGGGCGCAACTGCAACCGCAGGTGAATCTCGCTTATGCTAACTCTCGCAGTGGCTCTGCGCAAAACTCTAACGCTAACGCTTCCAGTCAAACATTGTCGGCGCAATTAAACTGGGAAGTGGATTTATGGGGACGTATTTCTGCCGGTAAACGGGCGGCGGTAGCCAGCGCAGAAGCTGCTGCTGCGGATTATAAGTTTACCCAATATTCCATTGCCGCAGCGACAGCCAGAGCGTATTTCATCGCCATCGAAGCCGGACGACAAGTTCAAATACTAAAAGATATTCTCACTTCGCTAGAAGAAACCTTCCGCATTGTCAAAATTCAATACGACAACGGCCTTGCCTCTGCGCAAGATGTGGCTTTAACAAACTCTGATTTAGCATCGAGGCGAGAGCAGCTTATTGCCCTAGAAGCTTCCCAACGAGATGCTCTAAGAGCACTTGAGGTACTGCTTGGACGTTATCCGAAAGGGGATATCTCCGTGCAAAAAAACTTACCAACACTGCCAGCCATGCCCCCTGCAGGAATACCATCGGATATATTAGAACGCCGACCAGATCTTATCGCTAGCGAGCGGCGCGTTGCGGCGGCATTTAATTCGGTTAAACAAGCCAAAGCGGCGCGTCTGCCGCAGCTGAGTTTAACCAGCAGTATAGGTGGCTCTTCCAACGCTTTATCTAATATTACCAACCCTGAAAATGTGGTGTGGCAAATTGCGGGTAATTTACTGGCTCCCATTATCGACGGTGGCGCCAGAAGGGCGCAGGTAAAAATAGCTACTGCTGAACAAAAACAAGCATTAGCGGCCTATGCCCAAGCAGCCTTAGATGCTTTTAGCGATACCGAAACCAATCTCGATCTTGCCAATACTCTTAACCTCAGAGAGCAGGAGTTGGATGTCTCAGTTAAGGAAGCGGAAAAAGCCTATAAAATTGCTCAGCTAAGGCACAAAGAGGGGGAAATAGCACTGGTAGATCTATTGACGGTTCAGCAACGCGTGCTCTCTGCCAGCAGTAACAAATTGTCGGTGCAGCGTTTGGCTTTAGAGCAACGAGTGAATCTTTTCCTCGCCCTAGGTGGTGACTGGAATATAAATAAATAAACCTCTATTTAAATGGCTAGCGCGATGTTGAGATCTATGCTGAATACTTACACGAAAAAAACACTGCTATTGATGTGCCTGTGTTCTGCGACTATGTCGGTAAGAGCTGAAATTGATTGGATATCCGTTACCTTAGATAACGATCTATTTGTAGGTAACGATAATGGCTATACCAATGGCCTCTATGTGTCAGTGTTTGATGTGGGAGAAAAATCAGGAAAACCTCCGAGCCATGATTTTTGGGTACTGCCCCTTATGTGGACCATGCCCAAACAGGGGATAGAGTTTGCGGCTAATGCCTATGCCCTTGGTCAAACCATGAGTACCCCGAGTGATATTACTATTGCAGTACCCGATGAAGATGAATTGCCATACTCGGCTTTATTGGCAATGACAAACAGCTATGTCACAGTGAGCCAGGGCCATGCTGACCGGGTAAGTACCACCATTGGTATTGTAGGTCCTGCCGCTTTAGGGGAAGAAGTGCAGAAATTTGTCCATAAAATTATTGGTGCTGATGAACCCTTAGGTTGGGATACTCAATTAGAAAACGAGCTGGTGTTCCAGTTGTCGCGAGCGAGAATCTGGCGAACCTGGAGTTCTGCCACGGATCATTTGGATGTGTTAACTCTGGCAGAAGCCAGTGCGGGAACCCTGCAAAGTGGTGTCGGCTCGGGTATGATGATTCGTTACGGTCGCAACCTGCAAGAGTCCTACGTCACCACGCTATTCTCTAATTCCCGTACCATTAATCCTATGGCAGTGGACGGTGGTTGGTATACCTATTTTGGGTTGCAGCTAGACTATATCTTTAACCAGATATTCACCGATGGCAATACCTTCCGCGATAGTCGATCTACTGATTATGACCATGCAACGATAGGGGTGACAACAGGTATTGCCTATTCCTGGGGCAATTACGCCCTTACTTTTGCCTTTAGTGACTTTGACGTTTTGCAAGATGAAGGCTCTGATGAAAACGTTGAAAACTTAACCCGCTTTGGTACGCTGTCGTTTGCTTGGCGTTATTGATCAATACTAAATTTAGTCAATAGGAAGCCACGGATCTAAGTGGCTTTTGAATTCTTACCCAAGGGCCTACTGAGCTTTAGTATGTCCCTATCTTTTTAATATCCTGAGTGTTTTTACTCTCGTCTTTAGCGTCTGTCAGACCTAGCTACTCTATTCGTACCAAATGACTCGAGTGATTTTGTCATGCGTTGCGTCTTACAAGTAGCTTTAGGGCTAGGTGGTTCATTATCTACGTCATTAGTTTTTATTATACAGTTGAATTAGTCAGTGATTGTGTATTATATTGCTTGCCATGAAGACGCAAACTTATACATTAGATGAACTCTGTCAGTTGGCAGATGTAAATGTGCGGACAGCACGCTTTTATATTCAGAAGGGTTTAGTTCCTGGCCCGGAAGGTAAGAATCGTGGCGCCCGTTATTTTCCTTCTCATTTACAAAAGTTATTAGAAATAAAGAAATGGCAGTCCGCAGGCTTGTCACTGGAACGTATCGCGGAAATTCTCCAACAACCTGATGATCCTCATCATCTTCCTCTAAAGCGTCCACAACCAGGCTCTTTAGAAGTATGGACCCACATTATTATTGACGATGGCATCGAACTGCAGGTTGAACCGGCGAGAAGCGGGCTTACATCGTCACAAATTCGCGAGTTATCCCAACAGATATTAGAGCTATATAAAACTATTAAAACTAACGACGTCAACAACAAGGAAAACGACTGATGACAGATTATATTAGTCCGCAGCTGGCGACACCCGCTGGTGAGCTTATACCTCTAAAAGAAGTAGATATCGAAGCAAAAATAGAAGGTTTAATGACTGACGTTACATTAACGCAGCACTATAAAAATAAAGAACACCGCAATATTGAAGTGGTATATACCTTCCAATTGCCAATTGACGCGGTGTTACTATCACTTGAAGTCATCATTGATGGTCGAGTACTCACCGCTAGCATAATAGAAAAAAAACAAGCGCAAACTCGCTATGAAGATGCCATTACAGATGGCGATACCGCCATCATGTTAGAGCAGTTAGAAGAGGGTATGTATACCATGAACATCGGCAATTTGATGCCCGATGGCGACATATCCATTGCACTTAACTACGCTTTTATTCAGCGCTGGCAAGGGAATAGCTTACGTTTGTTTATTCCCACAACTATTGCGCAACGTTATGGCCATTCCTCATTTAGTCCACACCAAGTACCTGAGTCAAATATATATGCCAAGTATAGCTACCAATTTTATCTAAAAATTATAGGTGCGTTAAGTAAAGCCAATATTGCAAGTCCCACACATGCACTAGGTATTGTTCGTGATGACGATAGTGCTGAAGTGATTATCAAAGAAGAAAATACTTTGATGGATAGAGACTTCATCTTAACGCTAGAATCTGAAGAGCAGCATCATTGTGGGGTAATAGGGCAGGACGGCGACAATTATTGTGTGCTTGCAAGTTTTCACCCTCGTTTCGAGATGACCTCCGCAGACGCCGGTAAAGAAAAACAAACTGTGATACAGCGAATGTATCAACGCTTTAGCCAAAATAAAAAGCCTGATGAGCAAGGGAGAAATATTACTATTGTGGTTGATTGTTCTGGCTCAATGGCAGGCGTTTCTATTCAGCAAACTCGCATTGCGTTATCGAAAATTGTCAAGTCACTAAGCCATCACGAGTTTTTTAACATTATTTTATTTGGCACTGACCATCATCCCTTATTTAATACTACAGTACAGGCGAAACCGAGAAATAAAACTTTCGCCTTGCATGAGATCGAAAAATTAGAAGCCAATATGGGGGGTACGAATATTGGTCCGGCGCTAAAATATGTGTATCAAGAAGAAAACTTACAGCAAAGCGACAGTGATATTTTATTGATTACCGATGGCCGAATTTATGGGCAAGATGCTATTTTTGCGCAGGCAAAAAATATCCATCACCGTATTTTTACTGTTGGCGTAGGTAGTGCTGTATCTGAAAACTTTGTGCGTACTTTGGCCAGTATGACAGGGGGCGCGTGCGAGCTTGTGAGCCCCAATGAAAATATGGCACAGAGTATTATCCGCCACTTTAGCCGAATGCGGCAACCGGGAACAGACAAAGTTGAAATCAAGTGGTCACAAGATCCGCTATATCAACAAAACATAGGGGCTGTATATCACGGCGATACAGTTAATGTTTTTGCTGAATTTGCTAAAGAACCGGCAAATGAAGCGCAATTGCGACTGCATATGTCCGATGGAAAAACGCTCACACAACAGGTAGATCTGTGTTCATACCACGACACTGGCGATCAACAAGTGAGTGCACCGTATTATTCCCAATTATCGCGCCTGGCGGCTGCACAGCGGATACGAAGCTGTGACAATAAGGAAGAAATTATTGATATTGCCTGCCGGTATCAATTGATGTCGCCTTACACCAATTGTTTAATGGTAGATAAACGTGAAAATCCTGCGGAGGATTTACCTGTTTTACGTAAAGTACCCCAAGTAGCTTCGGCTGATTATCTCGCGCCAGGTGCGATGATTGTTGGGGCTGCACCATCTGATGTGGATAAGCTCATTATGAAATCGTCTCCACCACCAAGGTCATACCGTGGGGAGAGCGGCGATGATTTGCTAGGTTCATCTGGAATACCCGACGCCCTAGCACCTGAAAGTTTTGACAGTGATCCTTTTGCTATTTCTGGTTGTGCTCTCCCGGGAGGTTTTGACAGTGATCCTTTCGCTACGGCTGGCCGTGGTCTTGCGGAAGGTTCATCTGCGTTCAACCCTAGCATTTTTGCTTTTGCCCAGACCTTAGCCAATTATATGAAATCCGAACCATTTAATTATGATGAGTTAACCGTAATCTTCTTGAGTCTTTCCAGTTTGCATCCCACTATTGCCCAGCAGCTTACCAATATCTCGCACGATGGTACTGACGAAAACAAAATGTGTTTGTTTTTTATATATCATCTATTTGAGTCCTGTGGCGAAAAAATTAATCTCAATCGCCAGTTACACAGGGAGATAACCAAAGCTTACAAAGACGTCGGCCTTGATGATCAGCTTAAAGACAAAATTTCCCACGTCATTAATGAATATATGAGCCTTCAGCGAGCGGCTTAATAACAGTTAGAAAAATACGTATAGACAATCGGCTTAGCCACATGGAAGTGGCACATTGCGAGTAGTATTAAGCCACTGTCTTTTCCCTTTTCTTCTTCCTTTTGTAAGATTTTTCGACACAAAAAAATAATTTTGAAATAAATAATTCAGCAAATTTAACCTTTTATTGAATTGCTATAAAAACATCAAAAACTGTGACCAAGTATGCAATTTTAAATAAGTATTTGCTATTTAATACCGCAGCGTTTACAGCTTATTTGTGGGCACTTTGGGATAAATTTTTTTGCAATACGTTATTGCGTTGTTGCGCTATTACGTCGTTACTTTATTCGCTACTTTATTAAAAGGTACTTATGGGCATTTTAGGTTTTATGCAGGCTAATCGCATTGTGCGAGTAGATGGGCTTTTGGGCCCTGATCAACTTCTCGTAGAACGCATGAAAGTTCGCGAATCAATATCAGAATTATTTGATATATCACTACAAGTGTTATCTAAAAATAAAGACATTGCGCCGGATCAATTATTAGGTAATAGCGCTGATATTAGTTTAACTTTGGATCAAAATAAACGGCGAAACTGGAATGCTATCGTTACTGAAATGACGGCCGGCACAGAAGTTTCCCAAGACCATTATCTTTATCAGCTCACTTTAAAACCTCAGCTTTGGTTATTGGGGCAAAAGTCAGATTGTCGTATTTGGATGGACATGACCTCCGTCGAAGTCTGTGAAACGCTGCTATCAGAACATGGTATTGATGTACCTGTAAAAGCGGGTATTTTTAAAGAAGTGCCGAAGCAACATTACAGCGTACAATACAATGAAACCGATTTAGATTACCTTAACCGTCGCCTTGAAGAAGACGGTATTTTCTACTGGTTTGAGCACGAACTTGGCAAGCATGTCTTGCACATTGCCAATTTTCCTAATGGTTATACTGGCGATGATGATACCCGTCTTCGCATTGGTGCCAGTGAGCACGATAGTATCCAGCGCTTTGATACTAAGTACCGCTATACGCCGGGGAAATTTGCTGGCCGTGACTGGAACTTTGAAACCCCCGAATTGCTTCCTGAAGCCAAAACCCCATCTATTGTGAAACTGCCGCACAACAGTGACTACGAACTATATGAATACCCTGTTCTCGGTGGCTATGGCGAAGGCGAGCGTGCATCGGAAGGTATACAAAGCTCTGCGGTAGAGCGACAGACCCGTTTGCGTATGCAGGCAGTAGAGGCAGATCATCAAAAAGTCTCTGGCGAATCCAGTGAGAGAAGCTTGTCTCCGGGCTCTAAGTTTACGCCTTTTGATGTGGCGAACCCGAAAAACAAATTTGACCCTTATGTCACCTTAAGTGTCGAGCACGAGGCCATTAACCCCAGTTATGGCAATAAGAATCCGCAAGATGTAGCCGCTAAAAAGATCGATGGTGATGAGCAAGGGGCTGAGCCAGAATACCGTAACAGTTTTGTTGCAATTCCAGCCAAAATTCCTGCGACTCCTCATAAAAAGACCTTGCGCCCCCGCATTGATGGTTCCCAACTGGCTTTTGTGGCAGGTCCTGAAGGGGAGGAAATTCACCCTGACGAATACGGTCGCGTTAAAGTTTGGTTTCCTTGGGATCGTCGAGCAAAAAAAGACGGCAGCGATACTTGTTGGGTTCGGGTTATGCAAAACTGGGCCGGCGGTGGCTGGGGAGGGCAAATTATTCCCCGCATCGGGATGGAAGTGATGATCACCTTTTTTGAAGGTGATCCTGATCGCCCAGCTATTGTCGGTGCTGTTCCCAATAAAAAACAAAAAGTACCTTATCCGCTACCTAAGCACAAAACTAAGAGTGTTTTTCGCACCGACACGCACAAAGGTGATGGCTTTAACGAACTTACCTTTGAAGATAAAACCGACGAAGAAAAGATCTACCTGCACGCCCAAAAAGATCATGAAATTCATGTGGAAAATAATCGTTCAAAACGTGTTGATCAAAATCAAAGCGAGAGCGTCGGTAACAACAAATCTATTGAAGTGGGCAATAATCACCACGAAGTCATCGGCGGCAATATGACCTTAATGGTGGGTCCCAATAAATTGCAGCAGGCGGTTACCTCCAAATTTAAGGCTTTTGCTTCAGCCATTGGTGATTTTGCCAACAAATTGGGAGTGCCAGATGCTTTGAACATGGGTGAAGGTAATCTTATTGTTGGGGTCGCTAAGAACAAAGCTGAAACGGTCATGGTCAGTTCCAATGAAATTGTTGGCGGTGCTAAAACTTTGACGGTTGGCGGCGGCTATCAAGTATCTGTGGCGGGCATTCGCAACGAATCTACCTTATTGGGATCGTTTGAAGAAGTGGGACAAAATAAAGTGGTGGTTGCCGGTAAACGTATGGAGTTCGTCTGCGGTAAATCGAAGATTCAACTCAACGAAGATGGTACCGTCAATATCGAAGGGGTGACCATCAACCTTAAAGGCAGTTCACGCATTAATCTAAACTGAGGCCTATGCATGAGTTTTAAGAAAGGCGCCTTTTCAAAAAAAGAGCCAGAGAGACAAAAAATCAGAGATGATTTACGCAAAAAGTTCTTTGCTGACTTGGGGTTAACACCCTGTCATAAAGTATTTGCTGAAGATGTTAAAGTGGATGCTCAGGCGAAAAAAATGCCAGCACTGTTTGCCAAGGCGAAATCTTTACACAAGGACGAAATGTCGGCATTGGAGAGTTTACAGTCTGAATTTTCCCAGCTTGATTTTGGCAAGGGGGCATTCGCTAAATTACCCAGCAGCAGCCCCAATCAAAGTGGGCTCAATGTTGCTGCATTGGCAAAAAATTTCTTCTACACCTATAGGGATTAATGGCAATGGGCCAAGCAGAAAGTGCGCTATTAGCGCCGGATAACCTGCCGGGAGACAGCTTTCAAGATCAAGCTTCAGAAGTCAGCGAATACGCCCAAGAAGCGATGAATCGTGTTGCTGCGCAATACCGCTTTGCAGGATTAGTCGCGGGCATTAAAGGGCCTAATGATACTGACGAAGATGTGGAAGCGGCGCGAGAAGCGGTTATCAATGCGGTAAAAGATTTTCTCAATCCCGAATCTGGGCCACTGAGTCAGCAAGTGGATCAGCTACACTGGGAGTTGGTCAAAGAGCGGGATAATCTCAATCGCGAGATGTTTGGCATCGGTGATTCCAGTGTTATTTCTGGTATCTATCCCCGTGGCCATCCGGCAGATTTGCCTGAAAGTATGCACGAGTTTAACGCCACTGGCGGCAAGCGTCAGTGGCTCGAAGACAGCATGTCACGGCGCAGTTATGATGAAGCGACGAAAAATCGTTTGCGCGAAATGCTCGCCAAATCTGAACAGCTTTCAAGCCTTGAAGATCAGCGTCGCGAACAAGTGAGGGAAGGCTGGCGCCAGTACTTCAGGGGCATTTGGCAAAAAGCTAAAGACTATTACAACGATAAAATAGCCTTAATCAAAGAGGGAAAATACCTAGTAGCCGCGGGCAAGATTGTGGTTGACGGTTTAGAAGTTTTCCATGCCGATATTGCTATAGCCATTATTTCTGCCGCTGTTATCGCCGTTACAGGTGCGGTAACCGCTGTTATGGCTCCTATTATTGTGTCCGCTGTGGCTCACGCGGTGCGTGTTGTCAAAGCTGGTGCCGGTGTGCTTAGACGGGCTCAAGATGAAATGCGTCACGCCGCAGCAGCCACAGTATTCAGCGTCCGTTTACATATTGTTGAGCCGAATGTGCAAAACATTCCTTCCGCACGCCCTAACTACTTTTATGAACGCCAGGTCGATGTTAGTAGGGACCTTACTGAAGATGAGCGTTTCTTGCTCAACGAAGAAAACCAAGGTTCTACAAGTGCAACAGATGATGCTGGTGATTCAGCCAATAAGCAAAATAGCACACGCAATATGCGCGATGAGGATTTTGACGCGATTAGTGACAGGGTAGGGGCTGAAAATATTCGCCTGGCCGGAATGGACGGTGCCTCGCCAGCCCAGGTGAATGCCCGCAGCGAGTTGGTGAAGGCTTTTGAATCTCACTTTGGTATTAGCCCCGGAGGTACCAATATCCTAGATGCCGACGGCGGTAGCGGCGGTATGGATTTGGAAAGGCCCATGCGTATTGTTAAGTATCCACCGCCTGATCGCTTGGTGACTTGGCGCAATGAGAAAAATATTGGCGAAGATGGTAAGGATGTACGTGGTTTTGGTAATTTCTTCGATCCCTCTGGTGGCAGATCGAGCCCAAATGAATTGGGTATTAATTCGGTTGGCCGTACCGAAGGGGTGCTAGATGTGTCGGAAAAGCCGGGCATCGCCTTTCAGGGTCATGGTGCGCCGATTCCAGATAACTGGAGTGTCAACGGTGCAGGGGTTCGCTACACTGAAGGGGGGCCGCCACAATGGTATATTCCCGATAAGGACTACAAGCCTACTCCAGATGACCTAGTGGAAAACCGCAATAATTGGCGCGATTTACCCGGTAACCGTTTGTGGGTGGAAGCTGAAAAGGAAGGGCGTTTGACCTTCGAGCAGCGCGAGGGAGACAATTACCCTAAATGGTATCTCGATGGCGATCAAATCCCGGAGACTGGAGGTGTAAGATAGTGGCAGCAGTGCCTGATCAACAAAGCAGAGTGGCAGCAGAACTAAGCCGCTTGCACAGTGACGATGACGTACTCGATTTAATCGACCGTTTTTTCGTATGGCGTAAATCGAATCAAGCGAGCGATGGCAATAGTTTAGACAATATGTTGGCGTTTATGCGCGACCACCTAGAGCAGCGCAAGGCTGTTGCCACAGCTTTGATGCCCCAACTTATGGCCGTGCTCGATGAGATGGCCGTACTAAGTCGTTCTCTCGATAGCGATCTCAATTATGCCGCCACTTATGTCGTGGACGCTCTGAAAAATGCGCCAGAGAAAGTGGATTACGATGAACGCTTTTTTTACTTGGGCCACTTTCTCGGTAATGCCAAAATTATTGCCCCAGGTAAACCGGATTATGCCAAATTTATGGGGCACTACTCCGGCTACTTTAAAAATGCCGTGGCGGTAAAAATAATGTTGATGTACCGGCAGCTTAATACTCCCCAGAAACTAACGCAGCAAGACCGTGATCTGGCTAGAACACCTATTTTGATGCTGTTATTAAAGCGTTACTACAACTTGGCGTTACACATCGACAATATGCAAATGGGAACCAATGCCTGGGGAAAAGGGGCTGACATGGTATCTGCCCTGCACGAGTATATTAGCTCACCTACCTCTTATGGGCAGTTGTGCTCATTGCGTCGTGCCGACTTACCTGAAAAAGTGAGTTGGCAACACAATGCCTGGATTCAAGCACCGGAAAACTGGCATTGGCTAAATGAGGGAATCGCCGATATAAAAACAATTCCCAGTAAATATAAAACCGCGTAAATCATATAAGTTAAATAACTTAGGATAAAACCATGCCCGCAGCATCGCGAAAATTTGATATTGGATCCGGTCACGGATGTTTTCCTCCTTCACCGGCTACCGGAGGTAGCTCTGATGTGATGATTAATAACATCCCAGCCTTACGCAAAGGGGACTCTGTGTTACTACATGCATGTGGCAATTGTCCACCACACGGTCGCTCGGTTTCAGCGGGTTCGCCCACGGTATATGTGAACGGTAAACCCTTGGCCCGAGTGGGGGATGGCATTAATTGTGGCGGCTCAATGTCGGCAGGCTCAGGAGATGTTTTCGCCGATGATAACGGCTAAGCCGTGTTTGCATCTGTCGTAATTATTAAGTGTGAAAAATAGTGAATGGTTTCAATTCATAGAAAGCATATCGATACCTGCTTGTCTGCTACTGCGTCGATATGGTTAGAACGTCAACAGCGGCTATGGTCATATAAGTGTACGGGACAAGGTCTTGCCTATATTGATCAACAACTACAAGAACATTTATCTGATTTAAAAAAGTGTGGGCGACGTGCTGTTTCTCGTGCATTAATGAAACTAGAAGAGCAAGTAAGTCCCGAACACACATTTGTCACCACCTACTGTTTGTGTTGTGCATTTGAAGTGTATGGTGTACGTCATTTAGAAAGTTTACTTGAAAAACACGCTGACCTTATTGCCGCTGCCAGTTCTGCCTTAATATGGGCTACGCCTGCGCAGTCAGAGTTTTTTGTTGAACGTTGGTGCTCAAGTGATGATGGCTATTTACGTGCAGCCGCTTTACCTGCGGCACTTATGAATCCTGCTAATAACCGGCAAAAACTTATTCGCAACGGGCTTGATGATGACCACCCGGGCGTTCGCAGCTATACCTATCGCTCCGTTGGCGAATGGCAAAATAAAGATTTTATCGAACAATTACAACAAGCTTTTCATCAGGAAACCGATAGCGGCTTAGGCTTATATGAAGCTGCTGCTGCATTGGCTTTGCTGGGGGATACATCATCGTTGCACTATATGCCTTATGCGATTAACACACCTGACAACATACATTGGCAGCGTTTTTTATTGGTTTGGGCAGCCATTAGTAGTGATCAACAATTTGAGCAGTGGGTGATTAATGGTGAAAATCATTTCCACAACGAAAGCCATGTATTATTGGCCATAGCTCTTAGAGGTGATCCCTATTATTTAAAATTTATTGGCAATATTCTGATGCAGCAAAAACAATTAACCTTAAGCACCTATGTTATTCAACATATTGTCGGTAGCTTACATGCAGATATTAAACATAACCCTAGCGGCCTGTATGAATGGGTTACTAGCAATAAGCAAGGACTAATACCGCAACGGTACTATATCAATGGTCAACTAAAGGAAAAGATTGCTAAGGATATGTATCAGTACGGTACTCAACCACAACGTTGGCAAGCAGCACTTTATCTGACCTTACAAGGTGAGGGTGGGGCAATGTCTTTATTGTCTAAGTAACAATAAAGACATTTCTTTTTTACTTAGTCGCTTTTAAATATCAAAACATACTTTTGATATCTGCTGCGAATGTGGGAAAAGCATAAAAATCACCAAGTAAATCATCAATGGAAATATTGTGTCGCATGGCTAATGCAAAAATATGAATCAGCTCTTCGCCATGATGACCAACAATGTGTGCGCCAAGGATCTTGCGCGTAGATTTTTCTACAATAATTTTCGACCAAGCAACAGTTTCAGAATAAAACCTAGCGGAGAACCAAGTAGACATATCCGATGAACGCACTTCATATTCGAGGCCTTCACGCTCACAATCTGCTTCAGTAAAACCGACGCTGCTGATCGCAGGCACGGTGTAAACCGCACTTGGCAGCACAGAGTAATCAGGTTTTTGCGCTTCATTATTAACAATATTGTTACCTACAATCCTACCTTCATATGTCGCCACAGGGGAAAGTTGGGGAGAAGATACAAGGGCATCACCAGCAACCCACACACGAGGGTTAGATACCGAACGAAGGTTTTCATCCACTTCGATGCGTATATCATTGTGCTGTATATCACCTGCTTCAAGATTAAGCTCGGCAACATTAGCGATACGCCCAGCACCATTAATAATACGATCTGCTTGTGCAGTTAGAGTTTTGCCCTCATGCACATACTGTATTTGCAGTTTGTCACCGGCTTGCTCTATACCTTTTACTTCTACAGCAGTTTTTATATTAATGCCTATACGTTCACTCTCATTATGTATTTGTGCCACGGCGTCTTTGTCTAAACGAGGTAGGAGTTGAGGCATCATTTCAAGTATCGTGACTTTTGTTCCTGCACGGGCATACACATGGCTAAACTCCATCGCAACCACACCACCGCCAATAAAAATTACTTCTTCTGGTTGTTCTGTTTCAGACAAAACCTCATCAGAAGTGATGAGTAGTTCAGCTCCAGGAATGGTAAGAGGGCGGTGAGTAGACCCTGTGGCAATAACAAAGTTATCCGCTTCTAATTGAACGTCATTTACTTCAACAGTTGTCGGGTTAATAAACTTTGCTTTTCCTTTATAAATGTCACCTCGCTTCTGCGCTGTACCTTCCATTGCGCCTGGAATAAAATCAATTAAATCATTTTTACGTGAAATAAGCTTATTCCAATTAAGCTTAGCTTCACCAACTTCGATGCCGTGGGTATGAGCAATCTTTATTTCATGCATAGCGTTTGCTGCTGCCACCAAAACTTTCTTAGGTGTACAACCTCTGTTGGGGCAGGTACCGCCGAACTCTGCAGGTTCAATAAATGCTATGGATTTGCCTGCCGGATGCACTATCTGAGAGACGCCAAAGCCTGCATTACCGCCGCCGATAATTATTACATCATAATGTTTATTACTCATATCAAACTCTTTTTATAATTTAAAATAGATTAAGGTCTAACCACACGATAGGAGATCGTTAATAATGGCTATCTAGACTATGGTGAATATGAATAGTTCAAAATTAGATAGATTGGTCTAATGTGTGGCTGCTTAGAGAGTGTGTAGTACTATAGTGTTACCCCGTTCATCTGTATATGTGGTTGTATAAAGATACGGAAAAAACCAGTTGAAAAAAGTCAGAAAGAAGGCCGGAAAGAAGGGTAGAAAAATATGCCAAAATTTATTCATACGATGTTACGAGTTCTAGATGAGCAAAAAAGCGTTGACTTTTATACAAAAGCCTTAGGTTTTACACTTAAAGAGGTAAGAGACTTTAGTAACTTTAAATTGATCTACTTAAAAGACTCAAGTTCGGATTTTGAACTTGAACTAACCGTTAACAAGGGCCAGCAAGAACCTTATAACCTCGGTAATGGTTACGGACATATTGCTTTTGTTACTGACCAACTTGAGCACCTGCATAAGAAAATATCCTCATTGGGATACGAGCCAGCCGCCATTAAAACCTTTGCTCCTGAAGGGCAGTTTGTTGCACGTTTTTTCTTTATCAAAGATCCGGACAACTATGATGTGGAAATCATCGAACAATCAGATAGGTATAAGTAAGGATAAAGGATAGTTGTTTGATACCCGCGATTAGAATCTAACCTGAGATAAGCTGCTTGTGGTAAGGGACTTGCAGTAAGAAACTTGTAGTCAGAAATTTTCAGTAGAGACCTGGAGAAGAAACATGGTAAAAGAAACTAGAGAAATAACTAATTGCTCGTTTCTTCTATAAAGAAAAATCTAACAAAAAATTTAGTTTTATCTCACGAGAACTCGTTAGTAGTGAATAGCTTCAGCACTTCAATTTATTCACAAACATGATGTATGTATGTGATAAACATTATCTTCTTACTAGCTCATCTATAAAGATTCATTCAGTTAAATATAAATAACAAACCTAATCTTCTGCTAATTTTTTAATATTTAATTTTATTTTTCGAAATTTTTTAATTTGTTACTGCTAAAGTTTTTATTTCCGCAAACATACTGTATGTATGTGATAAGTGCTCGGCTTTAATGTTGGCTATAAATAATTGAAAGTGTGACCTGCAACAAATGGTATCGCTTTTAATAGGGACTTTGACCTTATTTTTTGCTGGGTAGTTTTTTAAAAAAATAATATAAGATCATAAATAAAAATTAAAATTTATGATTGCTATTGTAATAATTTTTTAAAAACTAATCATGTTAATTAAAATATAGGAATTTTTAACGATGTTTATTGAGGTAATGCGTTTTCACTCGCTTAAATTCTTTGCAAGCCGTTTTGATAACGTTGACGGTTTTACCAAAGATGCATTTCGAAATACAGCCGATGCACCACGCCGGGGTTTGATAAATAAATTATTAACCGGCCATAGTTTAGGGGGCGCGTTGGCTCATATTGCTTATGCATCTGTAGAAACGGATATGATAAGACGAATTGGTAGTAAATATGCTATTAGTTTTAATAGTCCTAGGGTTTTTGCTCGTAAGGATGAGCGGGATGCATATCGCAGGGCTCAAAATAGGTTTGAAGGAAAGTTTTTAATTGAAAGACGAGGAGATCCGGTACAATCTTCACCACCGAATTTCTATGGCTTTGATTTTAATACTGCAAGACGATGGGTTGACAGTGTTAGTAAAACACCTTGGCCACATCATAATATAGATTACTATACTCAGAATAATATGATGAGCGCGCAAATCATCGTATTCGTATATAGGTATATAGTATCCGAGCACTAATGACGCATTAATAGCCCTAAACATACTATGTCCAATACTAAAGAGTATTGGACATAGTGATTCCTAATTGGCTTCTAAGGTATCTAGTTCTGCAAGCCATTGAATTACTTCGCTACCGAATCTGACAAAAATGTTTCGAACTAACCAGACACTTCAAAGTACAAAATAAAAACTATCACTATAAAGGCCTTCAATATGAGTTCGTCCATACGTGCCAATTACCATAGGATACCCCAATCTTCGTCAGAATCGTCGACTTTCGCTAGCGGTGGACAAAAACCAAACCAGCCGCCCATAAGTACAGCAGCTACGCCATTATTAACAGGCGGTCGAGAACCAGATCGAGCTAAAAAATATTTATCACTATTGTCGGAACAAGCGCCTAAAAGTTCTGTAAGGCATGAATATTCACCCATTGTCTCACGCCCAGGGCCTTCAAACAGTGCCGAGCGATACGTAGCAAAGTTAAATAAAGAATTACCCAAAGATATTGCCACAAGTTTTGGCGCTGGTCTTGTTCCTGGAGCAATAGCTGGAGGTGTTGCGCTGGGACCTCCAGGTGCTGCATTGGGTGGTTTTTTTGGCGCGATGACATCAGCGTTAGGTGATTTGATGATAGCGAATGATGAGTTGGATGAAACAGATCCCGGTTACATCGCAGATTTGCTAGCTAAAGCCGAAAAATTGTCAAAAAGTGATTCAAAGTGAAGTTAACTGTAAGGGGGAAACTCCCCCTTAATTAAGCTACCTTAAGCTACTTTTTCTCGTTTTCAAGGGCTTTGCTTGTAATATGATGGTAAAGATCAGCCACCTGTGACACTAGCTTTCTAAATTCAGGGTGTATATCAGCAAAATGATCGCTACCACGACTGTGTTCAAACGTTTCGGCGAGGAAATCGATCTCATAGTCTTCCAGTGTGGCGCCATTATCTACGCGATCTTTGATTCGCAGCAAGCTCGGCAGTCTATGATTATTAAAGTCCAGCAAAACAGCCTCAACCGTGCCTAATTCTTTGTCCGTCAGTCTCGTATGGTTGTTCTTCACTATTTACACCTACCTGATACATGCTTTTGAAATTACCTTATGATACGTTAAAAAATAAGCCTAGGTGTTAACTTTACGCAAGAATTGCTGCCGTTTAATTGGTATTTGGTGACTGTTAAAGCAATTTCAGAATACATATACGAGAGGTATGTCGCGGTGTCAGTTGTGGCGTTATGCGCTTTATCCTCTTTAGGTGTAAAAGTCAGTATGTGTTTCATGTTAAGAACCAAAGAATGGGCAGATTTAGTATTGCTGCTTTCTTCTGAATTGGTAAATCTTTTTACCTGTATCTCTCTAAAAAGTAGCGTTATCCTTGTTTGCAATTCTAATATGTCCCCTACTACAATTTTTTTAAAGCCAGTAATCTCTCATACCTTTGATCTAAATATTTTTGATTTGCTTTACTGATAATAGCTAGATTCATTTTTTCTAATAGAATGTATTCGCAATACTTACTGCTAACTCATTATGCTTAGCTTCGCATGGTGAAGCGTTTACAAAATAAGAAAGTTTAGTGCTACTTTTCGCTATAGCTGCTCTCTATAGCTGCTCTCTATAGCTACTATTATCGGTCAACCAAGGTGTTCTAGGTTGGTAACAACCTCTATAACAGCTTGCATAACAACTTTCATAACAGCCATTCATAAGAATGGTTAAATAAAAAGGTATAGCCGTAACAAACATTTGGTCAGATATATTCATCCGTTAAAACTAAGGTATCACTCCGATAGTAAAGCTATTGGTTAAATTAGTACTAACAGGCCCTAGCAAAATCAAGTATTCTTTCGTGTAGGGTAAATCTGAATATATAAAGGATATATAGACTAGAGGTTTTTGATAAAAACGATATTGCAAGGCGATTTAAAATATGGAAATAAGTAATACAAACCTATTCACTTACGTTAAAGCCGGGTTGGTAACCATTATTCTGTCCTTAGCGGCAGTTTTTCAGGCGTGCGCTGAGCAAGAACGTGGCCGGTCAGATACTTTATGTAATAGCGAGAGGCACAATGTTTTACCAAGCATTACACAAAATCAAGTCTTAAGAGTGGGTACAACAGGCGATTACACGCCCTTTTCCTACTTTTCTAAAGATGGTAACAAAGAGCTGGTAGGTGTTGATATTGTTATGGCTAAAGATCTCGCTCAGTTTATGGGGGTCGAGCTCAACTTGGTAAAAACCTCCTGGCCTACCCTAATGGAAGATCTACTCGCCGACAAATTTGATATTGCCATGAGTGGTGTTTCTATTACTTCAGCTAGAAAACAACATGCTCTTTTTAGTCTACCTGTGCACAAAAGCGGAAAAGTGCCGATTACCCGCGATGAAAATGTATTTAAATACCAAACTATTGACGATATTAACCAGCCAGAAGTTAGGGTTATTGTTAATAAGGGGGGGACCAACGAAGTTTTTTCCCGTAAGCACTTTTCAAAAGCACAACTAACAGTTAGCCAAGAAAATTTGTCGGTGTTTCAAAAAATCGTCGACGGGCAAGCAGATCTGATGGTGACAGATAGAGTGGAAACATTGGTGCAACAGGCAATCCATCCTGAATTGTCAGCAGTTAACCCCGACACCCCTCTTAATAGCTTTAATAAAGGCTATATGATGGTGTGTGACCCTGATTTTAAGATGCGTGTAGATGAGTGGGTAACAGCGCGAAAAAAAGATGGCACCATGGAGACTGTATTTAATAGAGAACTCGAACAAATTATTAACAGTGCTCATAATGCCATTCAAGGAGAGTAAGCGGCTAGTAAATGCCGAGCTTATCAAGGGTTGGTATACCGCAAATATAGGTGTGTTGATCGGTATTAGCGGCTTTGTTCGCCCTCTGATCTCATCCATTGCAAAGTCTCATACCAAACTTTCTTGTTAAAGGTCGAGCGAAAAAAACCAAAGTGCCCTATTTTTTCAAGATCAAGTTGGGCTGGCTTAATCCATATGTTGCTTATGTTATTGTTAACAAATAATTTTTGTAAGTTTTCAACATTAGACTCTGTAGCAATATGGTCATCAGTAAAACAGTAGGCCCTTATAGGAAAAGTGATGTCAGAGAAGTATTCATTACCGAACGCCTTCCCATCCACTGAAGTTTTTTTGCCTTTTTGGTCGAAGTAAGCCGCTAGGTATTCTACTTCCATACACCATGACCCCCATTCCTTGGCAACACCGATAGGAAGATTCTCCCCCATGCCTAAAATCTTAGCGGGTGCATAACCGACTAGCTTGGTGGTGATTGGGATGTAAAGCTTCCACAGAAATAGTGATAACAGTCGTTGACTGACGGACAAGCCCCCCCAATAGCCTGTTGAAACAGATACAAAAGTAGCAGCGCAAACCTTGTTGTGATTTTGCGCAAGCCCCAGCTGCTGGCCTCCTGTGGAATGACCCAATACAGTAAGTGGAAGGTTTAAAAATCGTTTTGAAATATATTCAATTGCTCCCCACACATCTAATTGTCCCCAGTCTCGGTAACGGGCATCAAAGCCTTTTAACTTGGTGGGCGCCGAACCACCAACACCACGGTAATCAAAGGTAAGAACTACAAAGCCTAAGGATGCGGCATATTTAGCAAATTTAATATAAAAGCCTTGTGGAATACCGGTACCAGAATTAATGAGCAAAGCCGTGTGATACTCATTAATAGGTGTAAAGAGCGTTGCAGATAAACTTACTCCATCACGCGCATATAGGGTGATAGGTTCCTGTTTAATTGTATTTATTAGGGTCATATAACGGCCTTTGAAGTATTACTTTTCGGTGTGAATATTGAACCAAATCACCAGTTGTATTGCTCACACTGATTCATTTAAATGTCATTGTCCCCTCTTCTTCTATAATTAAAATCTATCTTTAGATACTTTCATTTCCATAGGAGAAATAAACAAAAATACGACCAGCTGATGTGCTAAGGAGTGCCGATAGTGTCTATGAAGGGCCGATAAGTGATAAAAGAATATGAGGTCATATTTGACTGATTAATAACAGAGAAAACCGTATTTAAACCGAAATATTCTCTAATAATAGGCCTTTATAACCCGGCAAATTAGCTCACTAGTTTATCTTCTAAATGAGTTTTTCGGCTAAATGACCAGTAATGTCATTGCTATCTAAATCGGGTTTTGATTAATATCTAAAGTTAGGTTCAGATAAATAATAAGAATTAAATTAGTACTATGATACATTCTATTGGCTGTCGAGATAAAATTTTCCCATGGCATTTGCACCCCAGCCAAATGTATGAAATGGCGCTTGAATTAGGGATATCAAAAAGAGACTTGCTCTCTGCCGTTAAACTCAATGAAGAAAAAATAGAAGATCTTGAACTGCAAATTGCTTGGTCTCAGTATCGTGCAATGGCAGAGCTATTAAATCATTATGGGCCAGCAGATTGGTCGTTTCAATTTGGTAATCGCCTTACTCTTGCAAGCCACGGCATTATAAGCCTCGCTATTATGAACTGTAGCTCTTGGCGACAAATTCTCGAAATACTCACCAAGTATAAAAATTTGGTTACCTCTCTTTTTTTCTTGGATTTGGAATACACTGACACACATCTATTAATGACCATAAGGCCCGAATTTACCAGGGAGGATATTACTTTTAAGTTTGTTGAAATTTTTACCACAGTTTTTTATCGTTCTCTTTATCACATAACAACCTTTAAAGAGCTTATGGAGGATAACCAAGATAATATCTGCGTGTTTGTTAAGGGAGAGCAACCTGAATACTATAAAGATATGCATGAAGTATTTCACAATAATATTCGCTGGGGCCACTATGCCCATCAAATACGCTTCAATATATCTCTGCTCGATCGAGACATGGCGTTTTCCAATACTGTGGCGGCTAAGAATATGATTAAAATGCTTACGGCGCAGTTAACGTTACTTCCAAATCATAGAGGCGTTCTACGGGAGCTTTATTATTTATTCGAAAAAGGTTTGTATCGGCAAGAAGAATGCGCCAAACATCTATTTGCTAGTGTCTCAACCTTAAAGCGAAGCATAGCTAAAGCGTCTACTACTTTTAGTGAAGAGCTTGCCATTTATCGAATGGAAAAAGCGTGTTACTTACTTGGTAATACTGATATCAATATTGTTCAGTTATCAGATTTACTCGGATTCCAAGATAGTGATAGCTTTAGGAAGTTATTTAAGAAAAAGCTTGGGATTTCTCCTAGTAACTTTAAAGAAAAGATATTAAAGAAAAAATATTAAAGAAAAAACAACAAAGTACGTGACATATGTTGATCTAAAATACCTTGTTCTATCGTTTTTAGGGATTAATAATCGAAGTCTGTTAGCTCCTAACTAATAATAACGATTCCAATTTGACGGGAACAAGCTATGAGTCATATTATCAATGATATAACCGCGAATGAGAAACCCACTGCCTGTGTTTTATGCTCTATGAACTGCGGTCTGAAGGTTTCAGTCCATGAAAATAAAATTATTGAAGTCAAGGCTGATAGTAGTAATCCAATCTCCAAAGGGCATATTTGTAATAAAGCTTTTAGTATTAATCACTATGTGGATCATGCACTAAGGTTAAAAGAACCGCTTAAAAGAGATAATTCAAAGCATACTCCTATCATCTGGGAAATAGCACTTGAGGAAATAGCCACTAAACTTAAGTATGTTGAAAACAACTTTGGTGGTAATACGATTGCTGTCGCGGGTTTAGGTGGACAAGCCAATCACTCTGATGGTTTCTTTGGTATTGCTTTATTAAAGTATTTTAAATCTTCCTGGTTTTTTAGTGCTTATGCACAAGAAAAGACTCAACATCACTTGGTCGAAAAGCTCATGTTCGACTCGCCCAATCACTCAATGACCCATGCTGATCTCTGGAATAGTGACGTTTGTATTATTATAGGGTCTAATATTCTGGTGTCTAATCGAGGTTATAAAAATGCTGAAAATATACGTAAATATAAAGCATCAGGGAAATCCATTTTTGTTATTGATCCACGAGAAAATGAAACCACTAAAAAGTCAGATATTCATATAAACCCAAAACCTGGTGCTGATGTTTGGTTGCTCGCAGCGATGATTGCCATGATTCTAAAAAATAGTTGGCAAGATAAAAACTATATTGCAAATAATGTCCAGGTAAATACGACTTTCTTATCCTTGTTTAGAAACTTAGACATCAAAGATTTATGCTCTCGTGCAGGCGTGGTTTATGAAGACGTGTATGAGGTAACACGAGCCTACGCACACGCAGATAAAGCCAGCATATTATGGGATACCGGTATTGAATGGATACCTAATACCACATTGGTGAGCTGGCTACTTAAGGTAATGATTGTCATTACCGGGAATTTCGGCAAGCCCGGTGGTAATTACTTAAGACCAGGGTTCGCCGCAGATGGCGATTTCTTAGCAGCAAAAGAACCCTTTGTTGCGCCGGCTTCCGGTATTGTCGGCATTCCTGCACTCACCCCTTTTGAAATGTTCTCTCCTAATATATTAATTGATGAAATAGAAGCGGGAAATATAAAGGCTCTGCTGGTGAGCAATGCAAATCCTCTGCGTACCTACGCTAATACTGAAAGACTGCGTAAGGCTTTTGAAAAACTTGAATTACTTGTAGTAATAGATGTTGCCTACACGGAAACTGCGATGCAGGCAGACTATGTATTAGCTGCCCCCAGCGGTTACGAAAAATGGGAGTGGGCATCTTTCGGTAGAAAATTTCCCTATATTACAGCACACCTTCGAAAACCTATTTGTTACAGCGAAGGTAATACTAAAACCGAAGCTGAAATTTTTCAAACAATTCTTCAGTACTCGGGAGCTTCAACTAAAGCGCCCAGGCTACTGCAACATTTAGTAACGTGGTTAGGTAAAGATGGCTGGAATAACAACTGGATTGGCGTCACACTGTTATTAACAAGTGTGATAGCCGCTAAAGCCAATCCTTGGCAAACTTTTGTTCGCTGGGTAAGTTGGTCTTATGATGTGATCGGCCCATATTTACCGGCAAAAAATATTTCTGCAATGTGGCTCAATTGTCAGCTGGTCGCATTTACTCGTTACAAACAATTTATTAAAACTCCCACTAAAAACCCTTTCGTTCTAGGTAAAGAGTGGTTTAAGCAAGTATTACATAATCATAACGGCGTTATCTTGGGAGAGCTCCCTTGGGATTGGCATTTTACTACAGCCATCGGTTATCGAGATAGAAAAATTAGGCTTGCACCGAAAGTTCTTCACGAGGCACTTATAAACATTCTTACACAAACACCGAAACTAGATGACGATTACCCCCTTATACTTTGTGCTGGAGAGCGAAGCCAGTCTACCGCCAATACTATTTTAAGAAACCCACTATGGCGCAAAGGTAAGACAGCAAAATGTACTTTGAGAATTCACCCTAGTACCGCACATAAATATGGTCTTGAGAAAGGAGATATGGCCTTGCTTGAAACTGCCATTGGACAAAATAAGATAGAAGTCAACCTCGATCAGGGTATGCATCCTGATAGTGTGTCTATGCCAAATGGTATGGGGCTGTTATATCCCAACGCCAATAGTGCTGAGACGCTTGAAAGCTACGGTATCAATCCGAATAACTTAACGGATCATTTATCGAGAGATGAATTTACCGCAATACCTTTTCATAAGTATGTCGCCTGTCGTATCTCCAAGGCATCATAATGACGAGCTAAAAATTCTATTTTGAGAGTGTATCTAAATTTGTATGCACGTGAGTACGAGGACAACAAAACCTCCTCCCTAGTTCTTTGTAGTGGTCATGTGCGTACTCTCGAATAATCCGGTTAAGGTGAGTTCTTAACCACAATAGCCCATCATCTCGCTCTTGGCGTGCATGCCAAAATGACGCCACCGGCACACCGGGAATATCGATAGGTAATTCTATGACCGCCAGTCTGCCAGAAAAAATTGGCTCTTCAATGGCAGTAGGTGGTACCACAGCAATTAAGTCACTATTTTCAAGTAGGTGTGGGATGGCGGAAAAATGATTTACCGTCATTGCAATCCTGCGCCTTAATCCATACTGGGACAATACTTGATCGCTATACCCCATGGTGTCACCAGAAAGAGAAACCAGGATATGTTCTGCTGAGGCAAATTCTTCAATGGTCATTCCTGTTTTAGTCAAAGGGTGTTCTTTGCGCATGACACAGACAAACTTTGAATTGAAAAGAAATTCATTACGAATGACATTTAAATTAGTACTCACGTCACCAATAACCATATCAACTTCAGCATCAACCAGCACTTGTACACCATTGACGACAGTATAAGGTATTGCGTGAACATTAACTGAGGGGGCTTCTTTTTCTATTATCATACGTAGCTTAAGCCATGCTATATCCACAGTAACGCTGGCTAAGGCAACGCGGAAGGTACGAGTCGAAGTAGCTGGATCGAATATTTCAGGGTTGACCGCATGATTTAAATCTTGCAGTGGCTCTCGAATTTGTTGCCATAAATTTTGAGCAAATAATGTCGGCTGAATTCCGCGCCCTTCTTTGACAAAAAGTTCGTCTTTCCATATCAGCCGCATTCTTGAAACTGCATTGGATACCGCAGGCTGGGTCATTGCCAAACGCCTAGAAGCCTTAGTAATGGAGCCTTCTGTCATTATCGCATCAAACACCACAAGCAAGTTAAGTTCTTGGGTTCGCATAATTTTTCCTCAACTTACATGACTCATAAATATTTGTGATGTGTTTGATACTATTTAATAATTTTTTTTATTGCAATCACATCTCTATACTTGCCCCAATTAATATTTTAAATATTTGTTGAGGAGCAAATACAATGAAACTTTCAACAGCGATTAGATCTATGACATTGGCATCTATGGCCATGTTATTCGCTGCTTGCGGAACTAAGCAAAACCCCAATCAGGCGTCATATATTCCAAACGTATCCGTTGCTGAAGTTGTATACGAGCGGTTAACCGAGTGGGATACCTTCACTGGACGTCTGGAAGCACCGCGCACAGTAGAACTGCGACCGCGTGTTTCAGGTTATATTGACACGGTTGCCTTTGAAGAAGGTGCCATTGTTCAAGCTGGCGAGCCTCTATTTTTTATCGATAGTCGCCCATTTAAAGCAGAGGTTAAACGCCTTGAAGCCGATTTAGCAACAGCAAAAGCACGTTTTGAATTAGCACAATCAGAATACCAACGCGCACAAACGCTTATTGTAAAAAATGCGATTTCAGAGGAAGTACTGGATAACAGACGAGCACAGTTTGGTGAAGCGAGCGCGCAACAAGACGCTGTCGCAGCTTCTTTAGAATTAGCGCGTTTGCAATTAAGTTATACCCGTGTTGAAGCACCTATAACAGGACGAGTCTCTCGGGCCATTATTACCGCAGGGAATTTTGTGTCCGCCGGAGAAACTGTGTTAACCAATCTGGTCTCAACCAACAAGGTGTATGCATATTTTGATGCTGACGAACAAACATACCTTAACTATGTGAAACTTGATCGAGAAGGAAAACGCCCAAGCACTCGAGATAATGGTAACTTGGTTGTTATGGGCTTAGCTTCTGATAAAGATTTTCCATATCAAGGCTATATTGATTTTGTCGACAATAGTATCAATCCTGTCAGTGGAACGATTCGTGCGCGCGCCGTATTTGATAACGCTCAAGGCGAATTTATTCCTGGACTATTTGCGCGAGTTAAATTGATCGGCAGCGCTTCGTACGAGGGAATTTTAATTGACGACAAAGCCATCGGCACCGATCTTAATAATAAGTTTGTACTGTTGTTAGGCGATGACAATATTGTGCAATATCGTGCGGTTGAACTTGGTGAAAAGGTAAACGGATTGCGCATTATCAAACAAGGGCTTGAAGCAAAAGATAAAATTGTCGTCAACGGATTACAACGGGTTCGACCGGGGACAGAGGTGGCACCATCAACGGTGATGATGGCTTCTGAAAAAACAATCCAATCTCTACGTGCCATGCAAGCGCAAATCGATGCCACAACCCCTCGTCCACAACTTGCGAAACCTGCGAGTGCGGGTACGGATACTGTGGGAGGCTAGTTGTGAATTTTTCTAACTTTTTTATTCAAAGGCCGATTTTCGCGGGTGTGTTATCACTGCTGATTTTTATCGCAGGAGCCCTCTCCCTAAGTAAACTGCCGATCACCGAATACCCTAATGTGGTGCCACCGACCGTGGTGGTGACAGCGAACTACCCTGGTGCCAATCCTAAAGTGATCGCGCAAACAGTGGCATCTCCGCTGGAGCAAGAAATCACAGGCGTTGAAGATATGTTGTACATGTCTTCACAGGCTACCGCAGATGGTCGTATGACTCTTACCCTCACCTTCGCGATTGGCACAGACCCCGATCAGGCAACCACACTTGTGCAAAATCGAGTAGATCGAGCATTGCCTCGTTTGCCTCAAGAAGTGCAGCGTTTAGGTGTTGTTACACAAAAAGCTTCGCCTGACTTGACCATGGTTGTGCATTTGATTTCGCCTAATGATCGTTACGACATGTTGTATTTGTCGAACTATGCCCGCCTTAATGTGCGCGACGAGTTGGCTCGTATTGATGGTGTCGGCGACATTCAACTATTTGGTGTCGGCGAATTCTCAATGCGAGTTTGGCTTGACCCCGAAAAAGTTGCGGCACTTAGTTTAAACCCAGGTGATATTGCCGCCGCTATTCGTGAACAAAACCAGCAAGCAGCAGCAGGTTCTCTCGGCGCGCAGCCCACAGGCAACAGCGATTTTCAATTGCTGATTAACTTACAAGGTAGGCTCACAAGTGAGAAAGAGTTTGGCGATATCATTATTAAAGTAGATGAGAATGGCGCTATCTCGCGACTCCGTGATGTGGCGCGAATCGAGCTTGGCTCTAATTCCTATGCGCTGCGCTCGCTACTTAATAACGAACCTGCTGTCGCCCTTCCGGTTTTTCAGGCGCCGGGCAGTAATGCCATCCAAATTTCAAAAGATGTGCGTGCCCGAATGGAAGAATTGAAACAGTTTTTCCCGCAAGGTGTGGATTATCGCATCGTCTATGATCCCACCGTTTTTGTTCGTGGCTCCATCGATGCTGTCATTACAACCTTACTTGAGGCGGTAATTTTGGTAGTGCTTGTGGTTGTGTTGTTTTTGCAAACTTGGCGGGCGTCAATCATTCCTTTGGTCGCGGTGCCAGTCTCGTTAGTAGGCACCCTTTCAATTATGCATTTGATGGGTTTCTCACTCAACGCCTTGTCATTGTTTGGCTTAGTGCTCGCCATAGGTATTGTGGTGGACGATGCGATTGTTGTGGTTGAAAACGTAGAGAGAAATATTCACGAAGGCTTATCACCAACAGAGGCGACCAAAAAAGCGATGAGTGAAGTCACCGGCCCTATTATCGCCATTACACTGGTTCTGATTGCGGTGTTTGTGCCAACCGCATTTATGTCCGGTCTTACGGGGCAGTTTTATAAACAGTTCGCACTGACAATCAGCATTTCGACGGTTATATCAGCATTTAATTCTCTGACCTTAAGTCCGGCACTCTCTGCTTTGTTACTGCAAGATAAAGATGCGCCGAAAGACAAGTTAACTCGTGTGATTGACCGTATTTTTGGTCACCTAGTATTTGTGCCATTTAACCGTATATTTAAGCGGGCGGCAGAGGGTTATCAAAGCGGTATCGCCAAACTTATTCGTATGAGTGGCATTGTTATTGTGTTGTACGCAGGCTTGATGGCTTTGACTTATCATCAATTTGCCTCGACACCCACAGGATATGTCCCAGGGCAAGATAAGATGTACTTGGTGTCGTTCGCACAACTGCCAAATGCCGCATCTCTTGATCGCACTGAAGATGTGATTCGTCAAATGTCCAGCATTGCACTCGAACACCCAGGTGTGGAGTCGGCCGTTGGTTTTCCTGGACTCAATATTAATGGTTTAACTAACAGCTCTAACAGCGGCATCATCTTTGTGACTCTAGAAGGGTTTGATAAACGCACTAGCCCTGAGCTCAGTGCCAATGCTATTGCCGCTTCACTTAACCAACAATACGGTATGATCGAAGATGCATTTATCGCTATTTTCCCGCCACCTCCCGTGCAAGGTTTGGGGTCTATCGGTGGCTTCCGTTTACAGATTGAAGATAAAGCCAACCTTGGCTATGAAGCCCTCTACGATGTGACTCAAGAAGTGATGCATAAGGCGAGGAGTACACCTGAGCTTGCTGGAATTTTCTCAAGCTACGAGATTAATGTGCCGCAACTTGATGTTGACCTTGATCGCACGAAAGCGAAGGGCCAAGGGGTCAATATTGATGAAGTATTTACCACGATGCAGTCCTATCTCGGTTCTTTATATGTTAATGACTTTAATCAGTTCGGCCGTACCTACCAGGTGAACTTGCAAGCGGACGAAAACTTTCGCCAAGAACCTGAACAGATCGCCCAAATAAAAGTGAGAAATGCCTTTGGTAATATGATTCCGCTGGGTTCGTTCATCAACGTTAAACACAGTGCTGGCCCTGATCGAGTCATGCACTACAATGGCTTTACCACAGCAGAAATAAACGGTGCGCCGGCGCCGGGCTTCAGCTCGGGACAGGCCCAGGCCAAGATGATTGAGATTCTGCAAGAGACACTGCCTATTGGTATGGACTATGAGTGGACTGAACTGACATATCAGCAGATACTTGCCGGTAATACCGCCGTGTTAGTATTTCCTCTTGTAGTGCTCTTAGTTTTTCTAGTGCTTGCTGCACAATACGAAAGCTTATCGTTACCGGTGGCCATTATTCTGATTGTGCCAATGACACTTTTATCAGCCATGACCGGCGTTATTTTAACGGGTAGCGACAATAATATTTTCACACAAATTGGCTTTATCGTACTGGTGGGCCTGGCAATGAAAAACGCAATACTTATTGTTGAATTCGCCAAGGAGTTGCAAGACGATGGCATGACCGCATTAGCGGCTATTAAAGAAGCTGGCCGTTTACGCCTACGTCCAATTTTAATGACCTCATTTGCCTTTATTATGGGGGTATTACCCATGGCTATATCTTCTGGTGCGGGCTCGGAAATGCGACAAGCCATGGGGGTTGCAGTATTATCCGGCATGATAGGAGTTACCATCTTCGGCCTTATCCTAACTCCGGTATTCTATTATTTATTGCGCAGTAAAAAGGCGAAACAGCCAGACCCTCAAATAAAACCACAGGCAGATGCTGGCGAGTTGGAGTATCAATCATGAGAGCTGCTGTAGCTAATTCGAGAGCTAAGGCACAAGCCATTGAACGAACTTGGAGGCAAAATACTTAATTCATAGAAACTAGCAAATGTTTAGCTACCTTGAAAGAATAAGAGGCCTTCGCCGAAGGCAAACATCGTTTTGCCGCTCCTCAACAGTCGGCGTTGTGCCTCTTTCTATATCCGTTTCAGATACTTATTTCGGCCTCTTCTACCGACCCATTCTAGAAGTGGATATAAATAGCTAATCATCCAAGGAAAACATGAAATGAAGCGGCCACTTAAGCTTTCAGAGTAAGGGACATAGAGTTCTAAATGTTTAGACTTGATTGCTTTTATTACCGCATCACCCACATCCTTAACGGTCACCGGCACACTAACAAAATTAAGAAGGCTGCCACCATGTGTGGCTTCATAACGTAACATTTTGCTATCAACTCCGGTGGGGTAGATACCGGAAATGTTAACTTTATAAGGTTTTAATTCATCTCTAATTCCGGCCATAAAACCTCGCAAGCCAAATTTAGATCCGGAGTAAACAGCACTTCCCTTCAATGAAACAATACCTCCCATGGATACAGTGGCAATGATATGCCCTCCTCCATGCGCCACCATATTATGTGCGCACGCCTTTATTAAATGCACGGCACTGCGAAGATTTAACTCTAATTGCAGGTCTATACATGTATGCGGCTTTCACAGATCACAGATTACATATCGGCGAGGGCGAATATGTAGGAATATATCAATTAGCGTTTGCTATATGTGTCCACTCTGAGGTAGTGGCAAAATGGTAAGTAGAGATTAAAGAACGTCCTTGTGGGCCAAATTTCTCAAGGCTTAGGCTTAATGAGCCTTGAATATATTGTCTTCCTGTCACACCGCCAGCAATAGCGGCGGCTGTCACTGATTGTTGATCAGCTTCTATATTTTGAGCGTTAGTAATTGTCAGCACAGCACTTTTAATTGAGAAGTCAGGATAGTCGTCGACTTGAATTAAATTGTTTCCAGTAACAAGAGGTTTATCCACTTCCATAATAAATGTTTTAGGCTTATTCCTATCAATATCGTCCGAAACTAAAAATACACTGGTTTTAGTAATACGCTTAGGGTTAGGAAAATCTGCGGTTGCCTGGACGCTAAATTTACCTTTGTGAAAGCGAGGCACTTCGTTCAGTACATTGTAAGAAACGCCGATATAGGAAAGGCCAATTGCGTCTAAATCTTTATGGCTTATTGTCATCCTGACAGTATGATTCATACCATCACCGCTAATAGAACCAATAGCAATGCCCTTGCCCTCTGCGCTACATTCATCATCTTGATTAGCGCCAAAATAACAATACTCTCGATAAGGGTCTTCAAACGTATCTTTTGGTTGCTCCATCACCAAGCTATCGTCTAGTGTATTACTGTCATCACTTTGTTCCGCTTTTTCACATCCAAACAGCACTAACGATACGAGAATTAGTAGGTTGGATTTTATGTTTTTCATCCTTTGTCAGCCTTGAATTATCAATAAGGAATCGTCAATATTGCCACCCACTAGTTGCATTAGTTCAGCCGTATCCTGCTCCTTAACCACTATATAAGTCATTGTGTCACTGCCATCGTTAATTTCAATAAGCGTTAAATTTTGAGTGTTAAGAAAACTCCCGTAAGCCTGCCATTGCTTATAGTTTTCCTGTTGATAATCCTTATCGCTCAGGGTGCATACACAGAGGGGTAAGCCTAGATAATTCATAGAAGCGTTAACCTGATGTTCAATTGAGCTATTATCCTTCCAATCACTGCTCAGCAGAACGGCACTATCACTCTTCGAAATCGCATCAATTTTCTCAACGATGGAATATATCGCCGATCTTTTGTCTTTGTCATTTTGAATATGTTCGTGCTCTAGCTCTGAACATATCTTTAAACGTTGATCAGCCGTTACATTAAAAGCCATAAGTTCGAAAATTTTCTGAACAATAGCAAACTCAATTTGATGTGAGCGTAGTTCGTCACTAAATTTTGGAGCTGATAAGTCCACACTAGTGTTAGTTGCCACGTCTTTAAGAGTCACACTTAAGCCTAGCGTTTGAATGGTGCTTTGCAAAGCGTGAAAACCTTTATCATCAACTACTATTGCGTGACATTCTTTATCATTAAAATCGACCTCTATTAATCGCAGTTGTTTATTACTCAAGAAATCAGCGTAAGCAACAAGAGAAGCAGATTCGTATTGTGCATGACGTAACTGTTCAAATTCAGAAAATTCTGTTTGAGGTATATTATAATAGCCCATTGACTGCTCAACAGACTCACTAAGTGACGCACTTTGATCCCAATACGTGGAAAAGGCTAACCTTCTTCGCCCAGGTAGCGCTACAGACAATACCCAAAAGAGAGTGGGTAAATAATCATTTGCGTTCCAGTTATGGACACGCATACGAGAAAGCGCGCCATAGTAGAGACTGTTCTTTTCTGAGTCGCTGGCATGTAATACCAATGCCGAAAGTAGATCCTGCAACTCCTGCTCATTTACTTTTATTATTTTGTTATTATTGCTTGATGGACTAGCATTTTTACTTTTTATTTTATCTGCGTGAGCTTTTATGTAACTCAAAGTGATAAAAGTAAACCACGAACTATTTTGTTTAGCCGTCGCTATTATTTTTTGATACAGCGATTCATTAACACTCGTATTTTCAGGTAAAGATAACAGTGCAGATAAGGCATTTAAACGGCTATACCAATCAAGTTCGGCATCGGCATAGTACTGCCATATAAAGTCAAAAACTTCTTGCCTACTAAAATCTGAGCGGAATTTTACCGATAAAATTAGATTGGCTATCGCCCCCTTGTCTCTGCTAGTTTCAGCAATTTTTTGACAAAATAAAATAATATCTCGTCGATCATTAAAAGCTTGTAGAAATTGTTTTATTATCGTCGACAAAGGTGTTGGATTGAAACCACCATAGCCATGGTTCTTTAACATATAATGCTCTACAGCATCTTCAAATTCGGGGTGAACCTTTTGCGGCTCTGGCTCAGCGGGTACAGCTTCTTCTAACCACCTTTTAAAGTCTGGTAGCATGTGTTCAAATTCATCACATTTTCTATGTACTGCCGAAAATAGATACTTATCATTCTCAAAGTCTTTTTGATCAAGCCGAGAGCGAATAAATACCTCATAGGCCTTAGAAAAATTTAATGATGATAATGATCGGTAAAACCTGTCAGACGATATATTCAGCTCAGCGTCTATTGACGGATGCGCTTGAGTAAGGAGAGATAGTACCTCCTCATCATTGCTTTCGAAATAGTGATCGGCAATAGCGTAAAAAGCCGATTCTCTCACATTTAAGTCTTCGTCATTTAAAAAGATACGCTTTAGCGCTGGCAAAGCATTCTTTGGGAAAAACTTAGTTTGCCTTAATGCATGTTGTCGAATTTTTGGTTTTTTACCAAACTCTGCTCGCGACATAACAATAGGTGATACATCGATATTATTAATCACTTCGAGTTTTAGTACATCCTCAACTAATCTCTCAGCCTGCTCTGCTATTAACTTAGTACTAACAAGCTCCATTAATTGATCGTCATCGGCATGATCAGCTAATAGTTCTTGATAGGCAGCAAGTTTATTACTGGCTGCGCCCTTAGTTAGTTTGGGACGCCACTCTTTAACGACATTGCTCATTAGTACTTATCCTCAGTTACTTTAGCTATTTTCATGTTCTTATATTTGACGCTAGGCTTAAAAAAGATGGATAAATTCGACTAAACAGCTTTGATTAAAACCGTAAACTCTAACTTTTTTGCCAAATAATAACGCTGTCATAAGGGTGCTGTAGACCGCATTTGCATTTGCATTTTTTTCTAATTCCGTATTGCCTTTTGCCCCCCACCTTAACCAAGATTTTTGAGTACAAGTGCCGCCAGCATCGGCTATTTGGAATGAGACCCTAAGCTTGGCTGTACTAAGGTAACATCGCTTTCCACCTGTCAATCATAGGCAAGTGCATTAAGAGAAAAAACTAGGCTTATTGGGAATAGAGCTTTGCGTAAAAATTTCAATTGATAATCCTTATTCAATAATCATCATTTATTTCGATTGATGGGGTAAAACGCTAAAAACCGTTTTAGGCGGATAATTCTACATAAAATACTATGAGGCTTATAGTTAAAAATTAAATAGTGCACTATTGACTTGTAAGCTAACTAATATATGCTTTGCAAAATAGATAGTGCACTAAGTATTTTTAAGTTAACCAACCTGAGGAAGCTAAACTATGAAAACCTTGAAAACCTTGATCGCTTTAAGTGCGATTCTATTTACCACCGCCTTTGCTGGTGTTGTCTCAGCGAAAGAACCCACTACCGTCGTACTAGTGCATGGCGCATTTGCCGATGGTTCATCTTGGTCTAAGGTGATACCACGCTTGGAGAAGGCGGGATTAAACGTGATTGCTGTACAAAACCCACTGGAATCTCTTGCAGGCGATGTTGCCTTTACCCATCGAGCGATCAGCAGTGCCCCTGGAGATGTGGTGCTTGTAGGCCATTCTTGGGGAGGTATGGTCATTACTGAAGCGGGTGTGCACCCAAAAGTAAAATCCTTGGTTTATGTTGCCGCCTATGCGCCTGATGCTGGACAGTCACTGCTTGATGTTGCAGGCAAATACCCTGATGCACCAGGTCTGGGTTTCTTATCAGCGGATGCTGAGGGTTATTTAAGACTTAGCAAAGACGGTGTCACAAAACACTTTGCTCACGATGTGTCTGCGCGTGAACAAGATGTTATTGCTGTGACTCAAGGTGCGCTTAATAGCAAAGCTTTGGAGCAAAAAGTGAGTAATGTGGCATGGAAACACAAACCCAACTTCGCCGTTGTTGCCACCCAAGATACGATGACCCTAACCCAACTGCAGCGCGATCAAGTTAAAAAATTAGATGCGACAGCAGTAGAAGCGAAAGCTAGCCATGTGGTGATGGTTTCTCAACCAAAAGCTGTGGCTAACCTCATTATTAAGGCGGCTCGCTAGTCATCAAACATGAGCCTCCTAGACATTGTCAATAAGTGCCTGTCCTAATAGCTAGTCGTAATAGCCAATAGGCAATGGGCACTAACTGGTCGAATAAAAGCTCGCTAACGCGTAAACTAGTGGGCTAAATATAAGGAGGCTATAGAGTGAAATCAAAAATCACTGACACCAAGGGGGAATTGCGCTTAGCTCAGCAGTTGTGTTTCGCCCTTTATTCCACGTCACGTGCGTTTACTAAACAATATGGCGCCATACTCGGGGATCTGGGGCTAACCTATCCTCAATATGTGGCTATGATGGTATTGTGGGAACAAGACGGCATCTTAGTTCAGGAATTGGCTAAACGAATGGAAATTGAGGGTCCAACCGCGACACCGCTTATTCAAAGATTAGAGAAACAAGGCTTAGTAGTAAGAACACGTAATGCGGAAGATGAACGCAAAGTACTTGTTTTTCTCACGGAAAAAGGCAGTCATTTATTTGAAAAAGCTCGTGCAGTGCCCGCTAAAATTGGCCAAGCGGTTGGCCTGAATGCCAACGAAGCAAGTAAATTAACCAAAGAGCTCAATCGAATTCGAGCCAATATTGGCCCAAGTAAATAGCCGCGTTAACTTTTATCCATTACTAATTTTGATGGCGCCACGCCGTAGGTGTCCGTAAAGGCACGACAAAAAGCATCGCCACTACTATAGCCAAAGCGTTTGGCGATTTCCTTGATACGATCCCCTCGCGCGATAGCGATACGTGCCAGGGTCATGCGCCACTCTTTTAGGTACATTTTGGGCGTCTTGCCGACCACCGCACGGAACTCTGCCATAAACTGAGACCGAGACATGGTGGCCAATTCGGCAAAATCTTCTACTCGCCAATTTCGTTCGGGGTGATCGTGCATCGCCACCATTACTCGGCGTAGTTTCGCATGGGCAAGGCCGGCGAACATTCCAGGCTCCTGGATTTGTTGGGCAATACGTGTTCTGAGTATGTTCACCACCATCAAATCGCAAAGACGATCTAAGGCAAATTGCCCACCACACCTGGGTCTTAAAGATTCGCAGACAATCAAATGTGCAATGGTTTTAAGGTTACTCTCTTGTTTCAGATCGATCTCTATACAAGGAGGCATTGCGGTGTAAATAGGACTCTGCTCGCCCCCCAAATCTACTTTAGCAAAAGCTAAAGCCTTAGGTTGTACCTGTGGCATGCCCTTAATAAAAAGCATGAGGGTCTCCACCTCTTCTTCATCGCCAAGAATAAACAAATTGCTGCCTTGTGGGCCGGACATACGCTGGGCACGTACTTCGAAACTTGAGAGCAAACTAGATAAGCGATCTAAATGAGGCATTACTGGATTATTTAACAGTTTTAGTGGACTAAAACCTATAATAAGTCCGTTAAACTCTCACTTCAAGTATTTTCAAGGACAATCCTGAGGCTATGAATAAAACAGCGTTTCGTATTATCACGGGTATGATTTACCTCATATTCAGTTATGTGTATCCAACAGAAGTTAATAGCGCTACGGACAATACCTCGCCCTCAAGTCTACATATTGAATCGGATTACCCTATTCTATTTGCGCCTTATGGACCACCAGAAGGCACTCATCCTGTGGCCGCACCGGCACATTTATTTGTTCAACAAGCTGCCCCTTTATTGAAAAACCTCGGGTTAGAAATATTCCTTCAAGCCAAGGATATAAAATCCACAAGCCGCCCTTATTTGAAACCCAGCTCATTGCTCAAAGGCAGTACATTTCCTTCAGTGTATGAAGCCGTTGCCGCAGGTCGTGACAGTGGCGGCTTGGATGCGAGTATTACCATTCCTATACAAAGTGGACACGACTATTCAGGAATTTATATAGGAGGCTTGCCCTTTGGCCTTAAACCCTTAGCGTTTTTAAATTATATGTATAACGCTGGTGGCCTTTCTCTTCAGCAAGAGATTTATGACCAGCAGTACCAAAATAATATTGTAGTTTTGCCTGTGGCCCTAACTGCCGAGCCTGCTGCAGGTTACTTCCCTTCGGCAATACCAGATCCTAAACAATTAAATATTTCTCCTTCGTCAGCATTACGGCAGCTCTGCAACAAGCCTTGGGTGGTACGTTGGCAGAAAATTGCTATTGGAGGGTGGCAAAAGGCTTGTGAGGCCGTCGGTGTCAAAACCACCAATATTGGGCAAAACACAAAATGCAATGATGCGCAAAAACCCTGCCCTAGTAGCGCTAATCCTTCAAGAGTAAAGGTAAAGAATCTTACCTTCGGTGGTTTTGTGCCAGGAGTAGCCCCCCATAAAATGTTGCTAAATGGCAATATCGATGGTTATGAATTAAATCTTCCTGCTACGGATGTGCATTTTATTAAGTTAGTCTCTGGACAAAAACACCTAGAAAATAAAAATGCCGATCTAACAAAAGCGATGAGCCAAGCCCGCTATTTATACCGAGGTGCTTGGCAGCAACGTTTTACTTATATTGAGTTAATTATTAATCGCGACAAATGGCAAAGCCTGACACCACAACAACGGCAGTTAATCCAAGTGAGCGCAAAAGCTTCCGTTTTAAATACATTAACCGTATCGATGATACAGCAAAATGAGGCTTTAAAAATTCTACAAAACAATGGCGCAGTTATTAAAGACTGGCCACCCGAAGTATTAGCGCTGATAAAAAAACATACAGCACTTTACTTGGACGCACATGCCGAAGCTCTTTATAAAGAAGGTAAAGGTAACTTTAAGAAAGTGTATAAACATATGAAAGCATTCCAAGAAACAAGTAAGGAATATTCACTTTTTAGTGAAATGAATATTGCTGACTATTAAATTATAAGGTAAATCATAGGATTTTATTATGAAAAAAACTGTCGATTACTTTTATTCTCATCTCTCGCCTTATGCTTATTTAGGACATCAAACATTGCTAGAGTTGGCGACAAAACATCAGCTGGATATTCAATTTAGGCCGATAAATCTTTTACAAGTGTTTGAAAAAACCGGTGGTTTACCTTTAGGTAAACGACACAAAGTGCGCATTGCTTACCGCACAATAGAACTGCTACGATGGCGCGAAAAGCGAGGCATTGCACTTAATATTGCACCTAAGTTTTTTCCAACCAACCCTCAGCCTTCTGAATTAGCAGCTATCAGTATTAGCAAACAAGGTGGCGATATTGCAAAATTTTCGGCCTTAGTTTTCCAGGCTATTTGGCAAGAAGATAAGGATATTGCTGACCCACAGGTTATTACACAGCTGATAGAGAACGTTGGCAGTAAACCTGATAATGAAGCCAATGATCAGACACAGGTAATGAATGATTATATTAAAAATACTGAAATTGCCATTGAACTTGGCGTAATAGGATCTCCAAGCTATGTCTACCAAGGTGAGATTTTTTGGGGACAGGATAGACTTGAGTTACTAGATGATGCATTGAGCAGTGGTCGCGCGCCATTATTAATGGGTCTTTAACATGATAACTCTCTATACTTGGGATACGCCCAATGGCCGCAAAATATCGATTGCCTTAGAAGAACTTGGCTTAGACTATGACGTGATACCTATTAATATTCATACCGGTGAGCAACACGCACCTGAATTTAGCAAGATCAGCCCTAGCAATAAAATACCCGTTATTAATGACGGCGGGCGAATTTTATTTGAGTCTGGTGCGATCTTGCTCTACCTCGCTCAAAAAACCGCTAAGCTATTGGCTTCAGTTAACAGCGAGTCCTATTGGCAACAAATTATTTGGCTACAGTGGCAAGTGGGTAATTTCGGTCCTTCAGTAGGCCAGGCACATCATTTTTTACACTATAATAAAAATGTATCAACCTATAGTGAACAGCGATATCTTCAACAAACTTTAACATTGTATGAGGATTTAAATCAGCAGTTATCAGGTAAAGATTTTGTCACAGGCTCGGCTCTCTCTATCGCAGATATATCCATATGGCCATGGGTAGCGAGATTTCAATACCACAAGGTCGACCTTAATACCTTTGCAAATGTGAAGCGATGGTACCTTCAATTAGCCAAACGGCCATCGTTTGAGAAAGGCTATAAGCAACCATTTATCCATCAAGATATTCCCTTACCTTAATATTAATACACTTTCAAATAGCTTAACCGCCGGCAGGTATTATGCCGGCGCGATAGCAAGCGATTTAAATTGTGGGGCATCCGCAAGCATTAACACTTTATTTTTAGTATACACAGGAATCGACCGATATCTTGACGACAACAATTGCTGCAATTTAACGCTAAACATGGGTTTGTAATAAATATATCCCTGTACTATATCGTAACCTAGTTCATCTAATACATTAAGCTGCTGCGGCGTTTCTACGCCCTCCACTACTGTTGAGGTATCCGTGTTTTTCACGAGAGATTGTATAGCCGCTAAAATATTTCTCGACTTTTCATTATCTGTAATATCGCACACTAAACTACGATCAATCTTTAGGTCACCAATAGGTAGTTCTTTAAGATAGGATAAATTCGACCAGCCTGTACCAAAATCATCGATAGCAATTGAAATTCCAATATTATTAAGTGTTTGTAAGCAATTTCTCGCCGTATTTAAGTCGTCAATCAAAACTGACTCTGTCAGTTCTATCTGAAAAAGCCCCTTAAGGTGGGGGTTGACGGCCATTGTTGCTTCAAGATACTCCACCAACTCACTTTGATAAAGGGAAAAACTCGAGAGATTAATGGATATAGGAACTAAATGAATGCCCTTGGCATACCAGCAATTCATATCTTTAATCACATTGTCTATAACACTAAGATTAATTTTTTGAATCAAATAAGACTTCTCGGCTACCTCGATAAAATCGTTAGGATAAATAATGCTGCCTTCATCATCGCCCCGCATACGTATAAGCCCTTCCGCGCCAACCACCGTATTTTTTGTGATCGATACTTTAGGTTGGTATACCATAAAGAATTTGTCTTCCGCTAAGGCATCTAATATTTTAGTCTCCACCATCGTCCGATGACGCCATTTTTCCGGTAAGGCTTTGTCAAAATATACCACACTGACATCCTTTCTTTTCTTCGCCTCGTTCTTGGCCGCTTCAAGATAGTTAATAAGTTGGCTGGCTGTTTGTGCATCAACGGGAAAATTTAAAATGCCAGTGTTGATTCTCAAGATTATTTTCTGATATTCGAATAAGAAAGGTTGATCAAATATTTTTTTAACTGTTGTAGCCAGTTTATCCTTGGTGATCTCACACTTTGTATCGCAAACAATATAAAATTCATCGGCACCAAAGCGCCCTAAGAAGCTATAGTTTGGTAGCATTACCGAAAGTCTTTCTGCGACATTTTGCAGTAATAAATTACCTGCTTCGTAACCGAGTTTTTCATTAATATAGCGAAATCCAGCGATATCCACTAATGCCACAATATACTGCTCTGGAGCCCTTTTTTCGATTTTATAAACATACTTAATAAAGCTATTCTTGTTAGGAAGAGATGTTAATTCATCATTGTAGGCAAGTGAGTGAAGTCTACTTTCAGCTTGTTTTCTCCTTTTTATATTGAGTAGCATGACCAGCGAAAAGATAAGCAGTAAAACGGCAATAGCGCATGTTATGGTAAATATTTTTAGTAGCCGATCATAGTTTTTGAGCGGGGCATTTATTACTGTACTACCATCAGGTAGAGTTTGCATATCAATATCAAAACGCTGCAAAACTTGATAATCAAAATGTGGAGAATAATCTGCCATATGGATAATAGGAATATCGTAGGCAGGCCTACCCTGTAAAATTTTTCTTGCCATGTAAGCCGCGTTTTGCCCATGCACATAAGGAGACAGCATATTGCCACCAATCACGCCATTACCTAATACCAGCGAGCCCCACAGACCATATAGAGGTGAAGATGATGCCTCTGACAAGGCTTGTAAATCCTTTTGATATGAAAAGTATCGCCCGTTATTATCTTGTTGCACTATTAGCATCAAGCCTGCACTGTTGTCTGGTAATTTCTCCAGGCGGCCGCGCAATTCGCGATAGGAATAATCGTCCCATATGTCAAATTCTATACCGTGGTAATGTTTCTCATTTTTAAGTCCCGCAATTACCTTTAGAGCTTGTTGGCGAGCATTTTGTCCAAGATGGGTAGTATCTGTAATCAGCGCTATTTTTTTTACTTCAGGTTGGACTCGACGTATCAAAGCGATATTGCCTTTGATATCGATACCTTCATAAATACCAGTAACATTTTTATGTTGCTCAAGCATTCCTGAAAAATCAGCATTGATGCCGCTAAACACAATCGGAATGCCTTTGAAAATACTGTCTCTGTTTTCAAGTGCGAAATTTAACGCAAAATCCTCATTGACCATGATCAGAGATATGTCATAGCGTTTTTTATATTTGTAATCGATTAGATCTAATAGATATTGCGCATAGCGTTCATCATCGATAAAGCGGCGGGAATCGAGATATTCAACATGAATGTTTTCAAGAGGAATCTCTTCTTTTAATACATCTTCAATACCGCTTATCTGCTCGGAGGACCAAATATATTGGGGATGATAACTATTCAATATTAAAACATGTTCGGCCGCGACACTTTTGGGTGTCAGCAACATCACAAGACACCCAAGCAATAATACATAGGTGATGCTGATTTTTGTCCAATATTTTTGGATGCTCTTCAAAGTGGCTGTTCCTCATTAAGATACATTCACCGAGAGAATCTTTTCTATAAAGATATACCTAAACTCTCAGATTCTTATAAATGCTAAGTGTCCAGAACTCGATCACGGTTCATACCATTTGCAGCAGAATGTAGACACAAACACATTCCCCTGTGGTTATTGAGTTGATTTTTAAGCTCAAAACCTGTTATCGGGCCTTCGTATGTTCTTTCACCACTGGTCAATGAGGATTAAAAGAGCTAAAACTCTATGTTATGCTCTTGCGCCTTTGCGGATATTCGTGACGCGTAAGCGCTTATTGCATATTCAGCTACATATTCGACATTTATGGCCATCTTTATCTATGTCAAAGCAGTCTAATACTCCGGGAGAGCAACAATACCAGCGCCCAAACACGCACCCGGCCATCGTCTCTTCTGTTATCACGTTTTCCCTGTCGCAAGGGGTTTTGCTCAATGAGATAGAACGGATAATAGAAATGCCGTTGTCTACAATTACGTCAGAAGAGGCACGTATTCCTGATGATATCTTGTCGAATCTATGGTGTTTACTAGAGCAAAAATTCCCTAACAGGGCCTTGGGGTTTGAAATGGCTATGGCTGCCCCCTTTAGTATCACTGCTGGTTTGGCCCACGGTATGAGCTTTGCCAAAACCTATCGCGAGGCACTTACTCTTTTGTGTCGCAACAAAGCATTGCTTGCCGATAGGCTTAACTTCGAACTGGTGGAGTCGGGTGATGTGGCTGAATTCTATTACTCCCACCCCAATGATTTGATTGAGCATGGGCATATGAGCGAGTTTGCTGTTGTCATGCTACTGAGAGTCGCCCAAGATATTATGGGAGAACCTCTAAAGCCAGATGAAGTGCATTTTTTGCACAACAATACCCATCGTCGAATAAACTATGAGGCACATTTGGGCGCCCCTGTTTATTTTGGCAAAACCAATAACAAAGTATGTTTTGATAAAACTTACCTCGATAAACCACTACTGCAGGCCAACGCCGATATTTTCTCTTATGTCGAAACTGGATTTTCACAACAGCTGGCCAAAATATCACGCTCTGAGTATTCGAATGAGCTCTCACAATTAGTTGAAGCGGTGGTGGAAAACGCTGCCTTGGGAGAGTTTAGCGCCCAAGCGGCAGCGGCGAGAGTTAACCTGAGTTTGCGTGCCGCTCAGCGCTTGGCCTCCAGCTACGATAAAACCTTAAAAAGTATTATCGATGAAATACGTATCGACATCGCCAAAGGGTCGCTGAAAACCACCACCCTTGATATGGAAAGTATCGGCAGCTTGGCGGGCTATTCTGATGAGCGAGCATTTCGCAGAGCCTTCAAAAGAATAACTAGCCTCTCTCCTGCCGAATATAGAAATAACTTTAGGTAAGCATTTATTCAATTAAAATCAATAGCTTAAATGCAAAACCTAAAGTATTTTATCATGTTGGCTTACGATGCTTGAAGCTCGGCACTAAAGAATATCGCATATAGAACAGGCACCACAATCATGGTAAGTATGGTGGCAAAAATAAGGCCGCCAATAATTGTGATTGCCATAGAGGCGAAAAATGCATCAAACACCAAGGGGATCATACCTAATGCGGTGGTTAGAGCAGCCATACTCACAGGACGCAGTCGACTAGTGCCGGAATCCAGTATCGCAGGAATTAGCTTTTTTCCTCCAGCCAGCTGGAGATTAATCTCCTCAATCAAAACAATCTCATTTTTGATCAACATACCCATTAAGCTTAAAAAGCCTAATAGCGACATAAAGCCAAATGCTTGATTCGACAGCAACAAACCAAAGGCCACACCAATCACAGCCATAGGAACACATAGCCAAATCATTAAAGGAATACGCAAAGAGTTGAATAGTGTTATGGTAATCAAAACCATGATGCCAACAAACAAGGGGATCGAGGTAATCAGCCCCCCTTGTGCTTTTGCGGTATCTTCATACTCTCCACCCCACTCGAGGTTGTATCCTGGTGGTAGAGGCATGGCTTCGATTTGCGGCCTTAGGCGCGCTAGCAATTCTGTGGCGTAACCGTTGATTGGATCGGCATAAATGGAAATACTGCGCTTCCTATCTTGCCGTTGAATAATCTCATCTTCAAATACCATATCGAAACGTGATACCACCTGCCTTAGCGGAATCATTTTATTGGCTACTGGACTCCAGATTTGTAAATTCTCCAAGCTGGCCACATCACTTTGTTCTTGCAGTTCGGCGCGCACTAAAATTGGCAGCAATAAATCGCCTTCGCGATAGACGCCCACTTCTTGCCCCTGGAATCCCTGACGAATGGTTTGGGCAATCATTGAGCGGCTAATGCCATTTAAATTAGCTTGTTCATCAGCAATCACGGGTCGAATCGTCTTTACCCTGTGACGCCAATTTGTTCTGATGGCTTTAGCATCATGATCTTCGTGCATAATAGCCATAGCCTGTTCAGCCAAGCGACGCAGTTGAAGAGGGTCCGGCCCGCTGAATTTTGCTTCTACTTTGCCCTTACCCCCCGGCCCGACCTCAAACTTATAGGTGGAGACTTCTAAAGTAGGGAAATGCTCTAGCAACTGTTGGTCTACTTCAGCCACAACACTATCTAAAATATCGCTGCTGGCCACATCCACTAATATCTGGGCATATCCGGTATTAGGGTTTTCAGGTGTATAGGTTAATAAAAAACGTAGTGCTCCTTCCCCCACCACGGAAGTCATCTGTGTCACGCCTGCTTGCTTGGCAATCAGTTGCTCAACTTCCATGATCTTTTTCTCTGTCTGCTCGATATGTGTGCCCTGGGGCAACCATAAATCCACCATAAATTGTGGCCGGGTTGAGCTGGGGAAAAAGCTCTGATCCACCTTGCTAAACCCCCATAGTGAGGCTGCAAATATTAACAAGACAGTCAAAATACTTGCGCTGCGATGTTGCAAACACTTATCGAGAAAGGCGCGGTAATGTTGAAAAAAAGCGCCTGCGTACGGGTCTCGTATTTCGCCATCGGCATTTTCATTAGTGTCTTTACCTTGTAAAAACATAACGCCCAGTAGAGGCGTGACTGTAATTGCTGTTACCCAGCTCAGTAACAAAGACACCATGACTACTTGAAATAGTGATCGACAAAACTCGCCGGTACTATCGTCGGACGTGCCAATCGCCGCGAAAGCCAAGATAGCGATTAAGGTAGCCCCGAACAGTGGCCACATGGACTGTTTTACTACGTCCGATGCTGAGGACTCAGCAGACTGCCCTTTTTGCATGCGCACCAACATACCATCGACAACAACAATGGCATTATCCACCAGCATACCAAGTGCAATAATCAGTGCCCCTAAAGAAATCCTTTCTAAAGCAACTCCCATAGGATCGAGAAAAATAAAGGACCCAGAGATGGTTAGCAGCAACACGAAGCCTATAATCATGGCGCTGCGCAGGCCCATGAAGAAAAACAGTACGGCAACAACAATCGCCACCGCTTCTATCAGGCTAATAATAAAACTGTCTATCGCCGTGGTAACCGCTTCTGGTTGCATGGAGACGATACCTAACTCAATGCCAATCGGGCGATCTTGATTAAGCTGGCGAATTTTATTGTCCAGTGCCTCACCCATTGTTACCACATTACCACCGGACACAGTGGAGATACCTAAGCCGATGCCTGGCATCCCTTTGTGACGTATTAGGGTCTCTTGTGGTTCTAAATAGGCGCGTCGAACTTGGGCGATATCACGCAAGAAGAATTGCTGATTACCCTGACCACGTATCATTAAAGCTTCAATTTCTCTGACGCTGTCGTAGGCACCTGTGGGCGCAAGCGATAAGTATTCATCCCCCATACGAACGCGACCGGCATCGACCACCAAATTCTTTTGGTTTAACTCATTGACAATAAGCTCTGGGGAGATACCTAGTTGTGAAAGGCGATCGCGAGAAAACTCAACATAAATGGCCTCTTCACGTTCGCCAAAGGTACTTATCTTACCCACATCTTCCACTAACAATAGTTCACGTCTTAAGTAATCTACGTAATCTTTCAATTCGGCATAAGAGTAACCGTCACCAGTAATTACCATAAAGACGCCATAGACATCGCCGTAATCATCGATTACCACTGAAGGTGACGTTCCCGGTGGTAATTCGCCTGCTGCGTCATTGACTTTACGACGCAACTCATCCCACACTTGAGGTAAGGTAGTTTTGTCGTATTGCTCTTTTATTTCTACTGTAATGATCGACAAGCCTCGCTTTGATTCAGAACGCACTTGCAAAAGCTGCCCCATTTGTTGGATGTTGATCTCAATTACGTCGGTCACTTCCTCTTCCACTTCTTCAGCAGAGGCACCGGGATAAGGTGTGATAACTAAGGCTTCTTTAATAGTAAATTCAGGGTCTTCCAGTCGACTCATTTTATCGTAGGCTAAATAACCTCCTACCAACATTACCAAAGTCAGTACCAGAGTCACGGTTTTGTTTTTAATGGATATGGCCGCTATGTCCATCATTTCCTCTCTTTATTAATGTTTTGCAACATATTGGCGTTAAGGATTTAAAGGGCGAACATGCATGCCTTCTGTAATGGTATGAACACCACTGGTGGCAATTTTTGCCCCTGGCTGAAGGCCGTCTGAAAGGCTTACTTGGCCCCCTACTACAGGTCCCAAAGTGACACTTTGTTTTACCGTGCGATTATTTTCATCGATCAGCCAAACACTGGGTTGACCGTCACTTTTACTAAAAACAGCGCTTGCAGGAATATAAATTTTATCTGTGCCTTCAATTAATGTTGATGGCCTACGAATACGTACCTTGGCTGTCATACCTGGGCTTATCGCTCGATCTTTTGGTGCTTCAAAAGAAAAGCTGGCCTCATAAGTACGAGTAATCGGATCGACCGCAGTGGAATAAGATTTAGCTTGGGCGTCAAAAAGCCTTCCTGGTAAAGCTGAGAGTTCCACCGATGGCGCAAGTAATTCAGTTGCATGTGCAGCACTTAAATTAGGTGGCGCGGCTACCCAGTCTCGCTCGGCAATATTAACGCGCACTTCTAAACTAGACTCATCATGAATCGTTACTACACTTTGTTTAGCTTGGATATTGGAAAACTCTTCCACCGTTTTCATGGCTATACGGCCATCGTAAGGCGCTTTTAATACGGTATCTTCCAATGCTTTTAGTGCCGTTTTTAAATCCGCTTCAGCAACATCCAAATTACGTTTTGCCAAATCCACGCTCTGGCGTGTGACCGCATTGGCTTTATTAGCATCCACATAGCGGCTGTAATCAGCCCTGGCAGAATTTCTGCGCGCCAGCGCACTATCGCGGGCGGCTTCAAAGTCTCTAGGATCGAGCTTGGCTATAACGGCGCCTGCAATTACCTGATCACCTTCTTCTACTAAGATTTCTATTATTCGGCCTGATACTTCAAAGGCCACTTGAGTTTCTCTGGCAGCATAGACACTGCCTGGAAGTTCTAATACACCACGAGCATCACCTGCGCCTACTTGCATAATTTTTACAGGTCGTGGTCGCGATGGTTCTTGTTCAACAGTTTTTTCTGAACAGGCAGCAAAAAACAAAGGTAAACAGGCGAATAAAAATAATTTATTGATCATTATTTAGGCTCCTTCGCAGCAGATTCATCAAAGGCAGCCCAGCCACCACCAAATGCCCGATAAACGGAGATTAAATTTATTAATACAGTGCCCTGACTCGTAGCGACACTATCTTCTTGAGAAAATAGAGAGCGCTGTGTATCTAGCACGTTTTGAAAATCAGTAAGCCCTTGACGGTATAAAACTTTGACTAATTCATTCGCTTGCCTAGCAGCTATGACACTCCTATCGAGAGACTTTAGGCGCTGCTCTTCGGTTGAGAAGTTAACAATGGATTCTTCAACATCTTGCAGCGCAGACAAGACATTTTTTTCGTAGGAAATAAGTGCTTGTTCTGTGCGAGCTTCTTGCACTTTAATCGAGTTTCGCACGCGACCGGCATTAAATAAATTCCATGAGAAAAAAGGACCAATGTTCCAGTCGCGGTTCTGTTGGGTAAATAATTCGCCATTGAGGGCACCGAAGCTGAAACTTCCAGAAAGAAAGAAGTTCGGATAGAGATCGGCTTTAGCAACGCCGATCTGAGCTGTCTGTGCCGCTAATAAACGCTCCGCACGGCGAATATCAGGACGCTGACGAATGACATCAGCAGGCAAACTCATCGCTATGGCTTCAGGCACTGCTGGCAAAGCTACCGGCGCAGATAGTTCAGCATAGAGGGCGTTGGGAGTTTCACCAACCAGTACACTGATGCGATAAATAGTTTTAGATATTTCAGCCTCGATAGTAGGAACAAACGATTCGGTCACAGCCAAATTTAATTCCGCCTGGCGAACCTCAAGGTCCGGTGCCAATTCCGCTTTATTTCTAGCGTAAACAATGGCGAGCGTTTCTTGTTGTAGTCTGACATTTTCTTTGGCCAAACGAAGGCGTGTTTGCAAGGTGCGCAGTTGTATATAGCTTGCACCGATATCGGCATAGGTAATCACCAAAATATCGCGCAAGTCTTCCACTGAGGCTTGATAACTTGCAGAAGCCGATTCCACCGAGCGCCTAACTCGTCCCCACAAATCGATTTCCCAGGAACTTTCCACGCCTACTTGACGCAAGGTATCAATGCGTCCGGGGAAAAAAGAAGTGCTATCACTGCCCTTTTGTCGAATGACATTACCGGAGGCAGATAAGTCTGGAACCCGGGCACTGTTGGCGATACCTAACGCTGCTCTATTTTCAGTGATGCGAGATACAGCAAGATTAAGATCAAGATTATTGTGATGCGCTCTTTCAATTAGCCCGTTGAGTGTGTCGTCTTGCAATAATGTCCACCATGAATGCATGGGGGAATTATTTTCATCCAATTGTTGGGTAACAGAAAGACGCCATTGATCATTAATATTCTCTATTTCTGGCGCTTTATAATCAGGGCCTAGCGTGACGGAGCAGGCACAAAGTAAAGATAAAGAGCCGATTAAAAGCGTCTTATATAGTCCCTTTACGCTAAGGTTGCTGCGCTTTTCGGCTTCAGTGATGACACTAGACAAGAATTTCTCCTCCGCATAGTTAATTGTTTGAATTTAAATTTTTTGAATTTAAAAGATTGATTCGTAAATTAAGAACAATCTTTTGTAATAACCATGGTCGCCACTATACGTCTGTGGTGGTAGCGAAAGAAGGACATAAAATGACGTTGCGCGGACAAAAAGCGACAGGTTCAATGGATGGCTTTTTATGCGTCAGGGCTTTGTATGAAAATGCTTCTTAAAAAAACATTGATACCTCTTAGCAGGCCCTAAGATTTAATAGGCTATTGTGTAAGGGTCGAGAATCAATATTATTGGGATAATGCGCGAGTGATCGGACAAACTAAATTAAAAGACTTGTACTTGCTTTGGTATATAGTCTGCGCTATTTAGTTTTTATTAAACGGTAGATATTTGCACTGGTCTAGCTTTTAAAAAGCAATCGATCATTTCTCACTAAAAATATATAAAGCGGCATATTGCAATAACATAATAGTTTTTCCATCTTTTATACTACCGTCTTGGATAAGCTGCATTGCCTGAGAAAAAGATAATTCTAGTACTTCAATATCTTCTCCTTCTTCCTTTTGGCCACCACCTTCATTTTTACGTTGATGATGAGTGTAGGGAGCGATAAAAAAATACAATTTTTCCGTCACCGAACCTGGGCTCATATATGCCTCCAACACTTTTTGTGGCGGTTCAATATGGAAACCCGTTTCTTCGGCCACTTCTTTACGAATACTCTGTTCAGGACTATCGGCTTCTAGTAAGCCTGCAGGTGCCTCAATTAATAATCCGTCGCAATTGCCATTGACATAGGAAGGATAGCGAAACTGCTTAATCAAGATAACGCTTTGCATCTGAAGGTTGTATAACAAGATAGTGGCGCCATTGCCACGATCATAGGTTTCACGAGATTGGGTCTGCCATGTTCCATCACGCCTTAAATAGTCAAAAGTGGTTTTTTTTAAGGTATACCAATCGTCAGATAAAACTTCTGTTTTACGAATTTTGACTCTATTCGACCCCTTCATACTTAAAACCTCGTGCAAAGCCTATGAAATATCGTGCATAAATATAAAATATCATGTATTTTCGTGCATAATCAAGTAGTATTCACTATGACCGCCATTTATTTAGGGCAATGCAAGGCATAAAGAAAGATATAAAGAAAGATATAAAGAAAGGACAGTCCATGCTGACAGAACAACGTAAACAAAAAATTTTGGCCTTACTTAAACGAGATGGCCGCATTGTTGCCAAAGAGTTGGCTGAGTTATTTACTATTTCAGAAGACACAATTCGGCGAGATTTGCGAGAGCTTGCCAAGTTAGGTTTATTACAAAGAGTTCACGGTGGTGCCTTGCCCTCTTCTCCTGCTGTAGCTGATTTTGTTACTCGGACAGAAATTTCTCATCAGCAAAAAATACATATAGGCCGCACAGCTGCGCAACTCATCAAAAGTGGGCAGGTGGTAATGATCGATGGTGGAACCACGGCAGTGCAACTAGTGAGGCATTTACCTAAAGACTTGTCTGCAACAATTGTTACCCACTCTCCCAGTGTTGCTGTTGAACTTATTGACCATGAAAATATAGCAGTGGAGCTTATTGGTGGTCGGCTCTTTAAGCATTCCATGGTCTCAATAGGAGCCAGAGCATTAGAATCGCTGGCGCATATTCATGCGGATGTATTTTTTATGGGCGTCACGGGGATTCATCCTGACCACGGCTTCACCACCGGCGACCTTGAAGAAGCCTATATGAAAAAAGCCTTAAGCCGCCATGCAGCAGAAACCGTGGTGATGGCCTCAGATGAAAAAATAGGTGTAGCTTCCTCTTATTTAGTTCTACCAACAGCTGAAATAAGCAGTGTCATTATTGATATGCAATATCCCAAACAAGATGTCCAATGGCTAGCGGATGCTGGTGTTAACCTTATTTTCTCTGGTTAGGCCTATCATTCCAAAAATCAATTAGTAACGCCCAATACGGGAAAAATACGCCCAGCCTATGGGTCGTACCTACAACACGCCACTTGAGGTTGTTCGAAGTGTAGACAGCAGTATAAAGATATGGTAACACAAGAGAGAAATAGACTTAACCGTGTTGCTAATTCGGAAATGAAAAATGATATTCAGTCATTAGCGACTATTTTTGAACGTCGTGTCGCTGTTCAACCCTGACCATTGTTTCACCAATGGAAAACGGCTAAGGAAACGCCCTTAGTGGTGAAAATAGTGGCGAAAATAATTGCTCTTTTCGACTATTGTTAAGATAGCTAGGCGCAGTTAAAAATGATCGCACTTAATTTATTTGAGCAACTGAACCTCGATCTTCAGGAAAAATATTAGCGAGGTCGTTCGTGATATAAAGCCCTGTGAGCTTTTCACTCTCAATAATATTTTTAACCGATTCTTGAGCATAAAGCCTCATATAGCCATTATATTCTGTACGAAATAATGCGTAATCTTTAACCTGATCCTCATTAAAGCCAAGGTTGACGATTTCGTCCCACTCATTTTTACGGGTTAGATTAGGATCAACCGCCGCAACTTGTAAGGGAATATAAAAGTAGCCTTGCCCATTCTCATAGGTTACAGGTAAAAATTCCCCGTCATTTTCAATAACCGGTTTTAGTACCTGATAAGCTTTTTCACTTAAAAATAAGCGCCCTAAATGTACCTCTAAATCAGGCATATTTTTATTTTTGTCAGCTTTTTCCATCACTGGAAATGAAAAGTTCAAAAGCTCATCTATAACGCCTTTATAGCTACGTGGCAGACCGTTAACATCAATACGTTTGTCTAACGTATCATCAGTAATATCGCCGATAACCCGTATTATCTGCTCATCATCAAAACGAAGCCCCAGATAATCATCATAAGCACTGATTAAGGTATATAACATTATTTATCGTCCTGTTCGTGGCATAATATTAGGGGGTACATTCCCGCTTTGTAGTAACCTTCTTACCATTAACTAATTGATCAATATTTTTTATCATTATAAAATTGATACGACTATCTAGTCAGTCATAATAACGTCCGTGATGAATACGGCAATGAGGCACGGCACTACGCAAATGATTAGGCATATACAAACGGTCTTCCCAATCTCGAGGCAACCAGCATCCATTGATCGGATCATCAATACGTACTTTCAACCAAGCTAGAACGGCACGCACCTGAATAGCTTTTTTCATTCCCCCTGAGATCATCGCATGACAATCACACCGAGAAGAAGGTCGCGGATCACAGGCCTTTGTCATATGCTCGGCCAAACGTCCTGATTTATGCTTTTCTACCTTGAGTTGCTCTGTGCTCATGTTCATAGCATCTATACGATATTGGTCGAGCTTGTCATACATCTCTCCAAGTGTGCCGATAGCCGCAAAGTCCGCCGCTGTTGGCTTATCTTTCTTGGCAAATTCTGCGAGCAATCTCTCTACATGACTAAATGAGGGTTTAATATCCGGGAACATACTTATTGTTATCCTAGGGCTATGAAAACCTAGCATTCTATAGCGCTATAAATAGGTTATTTGTGTTGATGGTGACAGTTTCAAAAAATTGTCATTAAGCGTTATTTATTGGCGTGAATAGCTTATTTTGTGCTCCCTGTCTAAAGCTATAGAATAAAGGATATATACTAAAATGGTATATGTACGGATCAAAAACTATGGCTGTTTTAAATTACATTTATTGGTATAGAGTATGAAGAAATTATTTCTATTTATAATAGTTGTTCAATTTATAGATATTGGCAAAGTGTATGGTGCGGATAGAAAAATGTTAACAGGCATTGATGATATTTCGTTATATTTAGCAGCCGATATATCAGGAGAACTATTGCCACCTAAGGATGTTGCACAAAAAATTAGTGGTCATCTACATGATATGGTCAAAATTTTTCCTGAAGCTTCAAATTTCTTCAAGAGTACTAGCATGCATAAAAACTGCATAAGCTTATACTTATCTAAAAGTGGTATGAAGAAACTTAAAGCTACTAGCTCAAAGGCCATATATGACATCAATAAAAAATTAAAAATATCCGATGTAGAGCATTTTGATGAAGACTATTCGGATCTTAAGGTAACTACGATTTCTTTTGACGGTATTTATAATACAAGAAAGCTTGTCGCTCTATACGAAAATATTGAAGGTGTACATTCTGTTTTAAATTGTTTTCTAATTGGCTCTAACTGGCAATACCATATAAAATCAAATAGCTCTTTGTCTGAGTATGTTGTTGTTGTCGGGTGGGGAGATTGCCCTTCAGGATGTATAAATTATAGAAAGTGGACTTTTAAGTTAGAGAGAGGGTTAGTTTTTCTTGATAACATTGAAGGAGACCCTCTACCAAAAAAGCGCACCTGGAATTGAAAAATTAAATAAAATATGTGTTTGAAGGTGCATAAGAAGCATTTAATATTTATTTCAGTCTCGATTAGGTGCGCAAATCTATACTGCTTAAGACTGCTCCTATCACGACGGCAACTCACAAAGGTATAGGCTTTTTAATAGTCTAGATTATGACAGTGGGAGAATGACTGAGGGGTTATTTTATCAGACACTTATTTTGTGTATTTAAGTTCCGTAATTTTTTCACAAGCCCAGTATTAGCTCATACCGAGCTTTCGTTTCTGGTAAAATGAGTGCATCAAATTACCAAGGATTGTCATGTGGAAATAGCAGCCATTTAAAATATAAACCTTACAATAGTAATTTGGATATGATCAATTAAACCTCCCGTAATTCTCCGGTCTCACGTACCGTCCACATTCTGTTTCAGTCATCGCAATTAATACTTGGTTTGGCGTGTCTATTCAAACGTGGCTGTTTAAAATTGTATGCAAAGTTCTTGAATGTGAGGCAAAAAAGCATACAAAAATTACGGTAAAACCATATAAAGCGCATGCAAATGATTATTTGAGCGAACAAATAACTCCAAATGCGCCACTTAAAGTAAAGTAACTTTCTTTAATTCTTTTTGCAAATTGATATCCGACTATGAAAGACACCGATTCTCAACAGCAATTTGGCACAGCACCTATTTCTGTGTCTATTGAACGTATCCTACCAGGCTTGCAGCATTCTAAATTTATTGATGGGTTTTGCTATGACTCCGATGAAGCAACCTATTTAGTGTATGCTGATGTGCGAGCTCGTTTGGGAGTTGCGTTGAAACATGCAGACTACCTTGTGGATTTATATATTCATGATGAACGCCAAAGCACATTTTATCTCTCGGAACTTGGCTATCGCTCCTTGATCAGGCAAAAGAATATTCAGCAGGCGTATCGCCCAGAATTGAATGAGTGAGAATTAGATAACATACCTGTGTTTTCAGGCCATAGTTTCTATCTCATCATTTGCTATGGCTTTTTTTACTACTTTTTGTAAACATTGCAAAATAGCGCTTTAAGCACTGCGTTATGGCAAAACCTTCAAGCCCTTTGATCTGATCAAAATACATTTTTACTGCGGGTAACTATACAAATCATTACGCCAGACATGGATATCATGCAAACGAAAGGCTTTAGGGATTACATTATCTTACTTGGATAGCTCTTGTGGTTCGGGCAATGGACCATAATGCACTCGGCGATCAATCTCTTGACAGTTATAGGCGTGTTATGAAATGGCGGTGCAGGAAGCTTAACTGTCCCTAATGGAACATCTGAAGGCATACGATGTACCTCCTTGTATCGAGCATATATAAACAAAGAAATACATGACACTTTGGTCTAATGTCACTAGTGACATATAGGACACATGTGACTATTGTGATGTATAGCAAAGCTTGAAATAAGCACTGGTGGGTCTACCGCGAGGTAAGTGTTGCACGTTTTATGCCCTCTGCGTCTAGACTTTAATAGTGAATAAGAGGTAATCATGAAGAGTAACTCCACCGCCCACAAAAACTCGCTGGACGTAATTACAGCCTTGAGAGGGTTATGCCAGATACTCCTATTGATCTACGTTATTTGTTTTGGCACATCGACGGCTGTTGCCAAAGACGACGCTGATAATAAGATTCGGCTTTATTTAGATGCAGATCAGACGGGTACTCGCGCTTCAGGTATCGCAATCGAACGAGGTATTCGCGTCGCTCTCGACGAGGTGGATAATACAATATTAGGGCGCAAGGTCGAGTTGGTTGTTCGCGACCATCACGGCAGTTCTGTGCGTAGTAAAAGCCATCTACAAGAATATCTGAACGATGATACAGCCCTGGCGGTATTTAGTGGGCTGCATTCACCACCTCTGCTTGAAAATCTTGCCTTTATTCACGAAAACAAAATATTGCTGTTAGATCCATGGGCAGCAGCAGGACCCATTACACGTTATCCTTCCGATACAAACTGGGTTTTTCGTCTTTCAGTAGATGATAGTAAAGCGGGTGCAGTGATTGCCAAACATGCTTTAAAAGAAGGTTTTAAACAGCCTTTTTTATTGCTTGAAAATACTGGCTGGGGCAAGTCTAACCACCGCACTATGACGCGAGCGCTAGCTAGGCACAACATAACCCCAATGGGCGTGAAGTGGTTTAACTGGAATCTAGGCATACGCAGCGCCAAGATGATATTGCGCGATATATATAGCTCCGGGGCAGATGTTATATTTCTTGTAGCTAACGCTCCTGAAGGGAAAACTATTGCTAAGGCGATGCTTGCACTGCGCCAGGAACAAACAGCAAGTCACAGTGAGACAAATCCATTTGATATACTGCCATTGCGCAGCCATTGGGGCATTACCGGAGGCGACTTCCCTGAAGTTATCGACGCTAAAATGCGCCAACATTTAGATCTTAAGTTTTTACAAACACGCTTTTCATTTAATAGTTCGCCGCCCACTGCCCTATCCAAACAAGTGCTTAAACGAGCCATGGCATTGTATCCAGATGAGATTACCAATGCAGCAGATATTACCGCACCCACTGGATTTATTCATGCTTATGATCTATGCCGTATATTGATCGCTGCGATTAATCAAAGTGGTCTAAGTGGTGATATTCAGCGAGATCGCGGTACTGTGAGGAAAACCCTAGAAGTATTAAAAGCCCCTATTCAAGGATTAATTAAAAACTATGTCCATCCCTTTCAGGTATTTAATGAGAGTCACCCTGATGCACATGAAGCACTCAATGCGAAGGATTTAGTAATGGGCTACTACAATGAGGATAACCGCATTGTTATTGTCCAAGAGTAGGCCGATAGAAAAGGATCACTTATTTCGTCTGCCAATTTCTTGGGCGTTCATGTTATTTTTGCTTGCCAGTACAATTTTACTGGGTTTTAGTCTCGGCAGCGTAATGTTGCTAAAAGTAAGTTCTCTAATCAAAGAAAATCGCGAAGAACTCATTCATCAGAAAATGCTAAGTATTAGTAGTCAATTTTATGACTATATGCACTTGCGTGACATAGTACTTAAAGATTACGCCAAATTTCCAGTATTGTTACAAGGCGTTATGCAACCCACTTCCAGCTTAGCCAATGCGCAAGATTTTATCGATGAATTAGTGATACTGGGAGATAAAGCACCGCTACATTTATTCAATATTAATGAGGAGTTAATTTATTCTACTCAAGAAAGCTCACCCTGTTTGCCGCAAACTTTGGAGTACCTGCGCAGCCAAGTAAAAGCGCGACGTATTCCTATGCAGTTTTGCTCTGCCGAGGACGATTCCTATCATAGCTGGTTATTAGCCACACCCATACATTATCATGGCCACGTTGAAGGCTACTTATTGGCCGAGCTTGCCAATAAACATGTATTCGCCAACCTTTCATTGGAAGAAGTTATACAACACAACCAAATTCAGTGGTATGAAAAAGATAGATTATTGGTGACTCTCGGTCCAGAGCTAATGGACTTAGTAACCCAAATTAATATATCTAATACAAGCATTAGCTTTCGTTATCGAACAGATAAGCAGGCGTTGTTAACTGCTCGCAAAACAGTGGTTACCAATCTTCTGCTCTCGTTATCGGTAGTATTGATAGTGATTCTCGCCCTTTCGCAAAAATTGGGATACATCTACTTTATTCAGCCATTTGAGCACCTTCGAAGAATGACATTGAAGCTGGCAGAAGGTGAATCTTTCCAACAAGCAGATAATAAAGTGAGGATTCAGGAAATATTTGATCTACAAAAACAATTCAAACATATGGCGGAAAAAATTGAGCACAGAGAGCAAGATTTGCGACGTGCAAGTAATGAACAAAGCCAACTTAATCAACAAATACTGCAACAACAACAAATGCTTGTACACTCTGAGAAACTCGCTTCTGTTGGCCAGCTCGCTGCCGGTGTGGCGCATGAAATTAACAACCCTACAGGTTTTGTTAAAGGTAACCTTGAAATCCTGACACAATACAGTACCGCAATAAATGAAGTGTTACGAACTTATGAATTACTCGCACGGGAGTTTACAAGTAATGACTATGAACTGAGTCAATTCGCTAAAGAGCACTTACAGGTTCTCGAACAATTAAAAACAAAACACGATATCAACTATATTATTGAAGATCTGATTGATCTGACAAAAGAATCTCTGGAAGGTGTGGTTAGAATCCAAAACATTGTTAAAGATTTAAAAAGCTTCTCGCGAGTGGATGACCATACTCTAAAAGCGGTGGATATCAATGATGAAGTTATTGAAGTGGCCTTACGCTTAGTTTCCAGTGAGATTAAATATAAGTGTACTGTTCATAAAAACTTATCTGCCTTGCCTGCACTTGAGTGCATGCCCGGTGAAATCAGTCAGGTAATGATGAATTTGCTAATCAACGCTTGTGATGCGATTGACGAGCATGGTGACATCACCATTACTTCTTACTTTGACGATGGTGATATTTTTATTGATATTAGTGACACAGGGATGGGTATACCTGAGGAAAGCAAACTTAAACTTTTTGACCCCTTCTATACCACTAAAGATATAGGTAAAGGCACGGGATTAGGTTTGGCGATTTGTCAGGCTATTATTAATAAGCATGGTGGCGATATCACCTTTGATAGTGAACTTGGAAAAGGCACAACATTTAGCGTACGTTTACCAGCGAACAAACACTGAAACAGGATATTGGCAATACACACACATCTCTATTACATAACGGGTCAATATTATGGATAACAAAACGATATTATTTGTCGACGATGAGCGATCGGTACTAAAGGCCATAAAACGGGTATTTATTCGCGAACCATGTAATATTTTAATTGCAGAAAGTGGTGAGGAAGGTCTTACATTACTTGAGAAGGAGCAAGTTCACCTAGTGGTATCAGATCAACGGATGCCAAAAATGAGTGGCTCTGCATTCTTAAAAACTGTTCGTGATCTTTACCCTCATACTATCCGCATCATTATGTCAGGGTATGCGGATATTTCTGCTGTTATCGAAGGGGTAAATCAAGCACATATCAGTCACTTTTTAACAAAACCATGGGAAACCGAGGATTTAAAAAAAGCGGTTATGCACTATCTTGCAATCGCGCCAGAATCTGGTGCGGCGTTATGCAGTGATCAAATTCAAGACGCCCAGCATTGTGACTATTACCGCGACTTACAAACTATTATTTACGAGCAGAAGCAAGAGATCGAGTCATTGCGATCAAAGCTAGAAAAACAGTAATCACTTTTGGAGAAAATATATGTTACTGGACAGGGATCAAGAAATTACTTCTTCTATCCTATTGGTGGATGACGAAGCCAGTGTTTTAAAATCACTTACTCGATTACTAAAGCAGAAGTCTTATACCGTTGAAACTGCACAAAATGGAGAAGCGGGTCTCACGATGTTAAGAAATAAACATTTTGATCTCGTGGTTTGTGATATGCAAATGCCCTATATGAACGGTGCTAAATTCTTAGGTAAAGCAAAGCTTCTGTCTCCGCACACGGCGCAAATTTTATTAACAGGTGAAGCAACTCTTGAAGATACTATTGCTGCAATCAATCAAGGACAGGTACAAGCATACGTGAGTAAACCTTGGGACAGTGATAAATTAATACGTACAATTGAGCTTGCTTTATATGCGCAGCAATTAGAGCTGGAGAAAAAAGAATTGCAGCAACTTACACAGAAGGATAATAGAAAACTGCTAAAACTCAATCATCAATTGCAGGCTCAACTCGCAACCAAAAACAAAAGTTAGCAAGCGTGAATACCTTAAAGTATGTTGGTTAAAGCAAAACCAAGTCCAATACGGGTTTGTCGGTAATTATAATCAATTAAACTTTCTCCATAGCCGTCAAATACAGTAGCATAACCTCTCACCTTACGCCACAGCGGGAAGGTAAAGCCCAGTTCTATCGCACCTTTGTGGGTGGCAAAATTTTGCCTGCTGTTAAAAAACAGTTCGCAATTGTTCCATTTATAGGCGCCACCCAATTCAAAATGTCCCATAAAATCGGTAATATCAGGGTTGTCGTCACCATCAGAATCTAGTGGGAATTCCTTTTCATCTTCTGGAATTCGCCACCAGGGTTGAAAGTGAAATGCAGCATTATCAACTTCATATAAAAAGTTTGCGTAAATACGATTCCAACTACGGGAAAGTAATTGGTCGCGACCATTAGATTGATGTTCTATGCCAAAACTTACCCCTGTGTTACCACCGTAGGGATGCCAATCAAGGGGCATGAGATAAAATATTTCTGGACGATAATTAGTTTCTCTAAAGGGCTTGGATATATTATCTGAGTAAACTTGCCACCAGGCTTCTAAGGTAAATGCAAAATATAACGCATCCCCTTCGACATAGAGGTCTTCAGCGGTGAGAGGAATTTTAACACTGAGCTGAAATTTTGCTTCCACATCGTCGAGATTTTCTTCATAACCTTCCAAGCTTGCAAATGGCTCAGTGTTAATCCGGTTTGTACTCTGGACAGGTAAAACATAATTTAATCGATGAGGGGTTATCACGTAAGGGTTTAATTCTGTTTGTTTTTCCTGTTTCATTCTTGCAGAGATCACACCATCTCGATTTGCTTTACCGGACAGGCCTTCATACGGTCCATCATGTTTAGGGGTACTTAGTGATTTCTGCCCAATTTTATCGTCTTGTCTATTTTTCTCTTGATCGCTATCTCCAGCATGCTCATCCAAGCAATGTTTGCGTAATTGTTCAATTGTTGCGCTGGAATCTGCCGTTTCAATTCTTTCTAATAGGCACTTCTGTGCCGCCACTGTTAATTTTTGAGCAGACGATGTCGTCGAATAAAAACTTAGAATCAATAATGCAATGGTAATATTAAGGGTCGTCCACGTACTTAACATAGGGTCAATGAACCTTTAAATAATTAAGGGAAGCAAGAGTGGCGGCAGTGTAACACTTAGTCATGTTAACGAAAGTGATATTAGAAAGGTTTTACTAAGATTATGCTTAATTTATCAAAAGTTTTTTAAGGCTAGATTAGAATCCCCCTATTCCTTGCTCATGATTGCCACTTGGCTATCCAGTTTCTCAATAATTCTCATCAAATCTCGGTATTCACTGCTATCTAAGACGCTAATCAATTGCTTTTCCCAGTCTAACGCTCGCGGGGCTATTTTTTGGTATATTGCCCTTCCCTCCTCAGTCAACGAGAGATAACTGGCGCGATTATCTTTGTCATCTTTTTCTTTTAAAAGAAAGCCTTTATCCTCGAGTAACTTTACAGCTCGCGATACTTTAGATTTATCCATAAATGTCACCGAGCCGATATTTTTAGCATTGAGCCGCTCGTGTTCAGCTAGGCGAGCAAGTATGCGCCATTCTGGGATAGTGATATCAAAATCGTCTTTATAAATTTTGGAGCAAGCATTACTTATAGTGCTCGCTAAGTTTACCATTCGATAAGGCACGAACAAGTTAAGCATTACCTCGCGAGGGCTGTGTTCAGTCATCTTTTCTCATCGCCTTTACTGTTCTCAATGTATTCCCAAGTGACTCCCAATATACTCCAACAGTCCAACTGTTATCTATCTGAATAAACTATTATTGCTCATATTAGCTAATTCACATTACTTACTGGACGTTGGTTATTCCACACATTTACACCACTTAAACAAGTAATGTAAGTGTGTCAGAAGCATTATAAGTGCCCTTAAGTCATCATGTCTTGCGTTAGGCGATATGAATGGGCAGTTAGTCCTGCAACTTATCCCACACAGATTGATCTCGTTCGTCGGTCCAAATTCGCGGCCAATCGATACCATCAAACTCATCCCATAAACGCTGGACGTCAAAAGGCAGACAGTGTTCAAAAATAGGCCATTGACCAAACTTGGGTGCTAACAACGCATGGGTTTGTGCAAAAGCTTCTTTTAGCGTGCCGCCGCTACGATGGACTTCACCTACCTTTTCGATCATGCCATTTAAAAAACCTCGGGTCTGTTCAATTGCTGCATCTACCTCTTGTTTTCCACGGGCAACCGCTCCACGACCGCCGACTAAGGTTTCAGCGCCATAGGATTTTACTTTATCCAACGTTTCTGAAGCCCAGTCGAAATGAAATGCATCACCGGTATAAAGTGCTGCAGCCGCTTCTACAAGGTCGCCACTGAACAGAATTTTTTGCTTCGGTAACCATGCGACAATGTCACCGGCGGTATGACCGCGACCACAGTATTCCAGTACTAAGCTACCGCGCTCCCCACCCAAGGGTATTTCCAGCCTATCGTTAAAAACAATATCTGGATGAGTTAAACCTGGAATACCATCCGGCTCTCTAAAGAGTCGTGGCATTCTGCCATATTCGCTAGCCCAGTCTTGCATACCTCTCTCGTCGATGAGCACTTTAGTCTTCTCATGAGCAATAACTGCATCAGCTTGGTAGGCCGAGGCGCCCAATACCCTCACAGCATGATAGTGAGATAACACCAGATATTTTACAGGCTTATCCGTATGTTGACGCAATAAATCAAGCCAGTCTTGAGCGGCTTTAGGAGTGGCTCGTGCTTCGAAAGCGATAATAAAGTCTTCAGCTTCAATAGCACCAACATTAGGATCGCCTTCTGCTGTTAAGGCATAAACACCGTCGGCAAGGATTTCTAAAGTCTCTGTTTTATCTCCAAGGTCAGCGGAGGATGCAAAAGGTTTTTTAGGCATGGGAACTTATCTCACTGTTATTAGCAAATATCGTTATTAGTTGACAGAATCGACCTCGATAATACCCTATTAAAATTCTTATGTGAAACCATTTTTTTACGTAAAAACGGTTGTATTTCGAATAAATGCTTGATTTATGCCGTTTAAATTGCTTATATTGATCTCAAATAAGAATATATTCCAATCTTTGGAGGTATCAAAAATACCATGCAAAATACCTATACCAACCCGGTTTATCCTTATGTTACGAGTGATGATTTTTATGCACAGTCTCCTACGCATCACTCGGTAGTTATTGTCGGTGCTGGGCCTGCTGGTATGGTGTTGGCCATCGACCTGGCGATTCAAGGAATACCTACTGTCGTGCTGGATGACAACAACACCGTCAGCGTCGGCTCGCGCGCGATATGTTTTGCTAAACGCACATTAGAAATTATGCAACGCTTAGGTTGTGGTCAGCGCATGGTGGATAAGGGTGTGACGTGGAGTCATGGTAAGGTATTTTTCAAAGACAAATTGATCTACGATTTCAATCTCCTTGCTGAAGCAGATCACCAACTTCCAGCATTCATTAATTTACAACAGTATTACTTTGAAGAGTTTCTGGTAGATCGCGCAATGGAGTTTGACATCATTGATTTGCGCTGGAAAAGTAAAGTTATCTCAGTAAATTCCACCACACATGGCAATGAAATAGAAGTTCAAACTCCCGATGGCAATTATCATTTAAGCTGTGATTATTTGATTGCGGCTGATGGAGCCAACAGTCAAGTAAGACGTATGCTCGGTTTACAAAGTAAAGGACAGGTATTCCAAGACCGCTTCCTCATTGCTGACGTGCTCATGAAAGCAGACTTTCCAACAGAACGTTGGTTTTGGTTCGATCCCCCCTTCCACGCAAATCAATCTGCCCTGCTTCACCGACAACCGGATAATGTTTGGCGAATAGACTTACAACTTGGCTGGGACGCTGATCCAGAATACGAAAAACAAGAACATGTTATCAGACCCAGAATTCAGGCGATGTTGGGCAAAGATGCAGAGTTTGATCTTGAGTGGGCGAGCGTCTATACCTTTCAATGCCGAAAAATGGATAATTTTATTCACAATAGAGTAATATTTGTTGGTGATTGTGCCCATCAAGTATCGCCGTTTGGTGCACGCGGAGCCAATGGCGCGCTCCAATCTGCAGAAAATCTCGTATGGAAGCTGGCAAGAGTAATTAAAGGGCGAGCGCCTACCACTCTATTAGACACATATAATATTGAACGCCAGCACGGAGCGCGGGAAAATATCCTTAACTCCACCAGAGCCACTGATTTTATTACTCCGAAAAATCATATCAGTCGTGTCTTTCGTGACGAAACGCTGCGTTTAGCAGAGCATCTCCCCTTTGCTCGTACCCTCGTTAATAGTGGACGTTTATCCCTACCCTGCCGTTACTCTGATTCACCACTTAATAGTGATGAAAATTATAGCCAAGGGAATCCAGTATTTAATACGACTTTAAGTGTTGGCACTGTGGCTAAAGACGCGCCGATACAACAGACCGGTAGTGACGATTGGTTAATTAACTATTTGGGAAATCAATTTACATTAATGATAAAAGTGAGTGAAGTCATAACCAATGACCTTTTACTTCAATTAAAGCCTTTATCGGCAATAGAAGATTTATCCATTTTAGTGATCAGTGATATCGCTCTGCCCGAATCCATTAATGCCCTTGCGACTGTGGTTCACGATCCCAAGAATCTAGTGACCAAGCGCTACGACTTACAACATGAAAGTGCTTATTTATTTAGGCCAGATCAAATTATTACTGCACGCTGGCGGCAAGTGTCCTCGGAAAAAATACATACAGCAATAAAAAAAGCACTTGGTTGTGAATTGGAGACTGCATCATGAAACTCAACACTGAACCTAATTTCACTGATCCCGATACATTTTATGCCACACTTACAGATTTGCATCGAGAATTAGAAAGTGAGCAAAGCACACGCGTTAATGCACGATTAATACTGCTACTGGCCAACCATATTGGGGATTTGGAAGTACTTAAAGAAGCGCTGGCGCTTGCAGGAGAAGTTGAATAATTCTTAATGAGCCCCGGGATTAAATACAAGAGAGTAAACATGTTTGACGTCAATACATTGAAATACTTGCACGGTTTTAACAATGAGCATGAATCGCAAGCCCTAGCAGGCGCTTTGCCGATAGGCCAATTTAATCCGCAGCGATGCCCCTACAATTTATACGCAGAGCAATTTAGCTCCACTGCATTTACCGCAGCAAGACATGCCAACAGACGCACTTGGATGTATCGTATCCGGCCATCTATTGCGATGGGCGATTTTCATCCGCTAGATAAAGGGTTAATTCGTACCGCCCCTATTACTGAAGTTCCTTGTCCTCCCAACGTTATGCGCTGGAATGCTCAGCCAATCGCTAACACTGATTTTATCGACGGACTGATCACTATCGCAGCCAACGGTGATGCTAAAACCCAAACAGGTATCGGTATTCATATATACACGGCAAATAAGAGTATGGAACAAAGATATTTTTATTGCGCTGATGGCGAGATGTTGTTTGTACCCCAGATGGGAGAATTGTTAGCGTATACCGAGCTTGGCATATTACATGTCAAGCCCGGAGAAATTATGGTTATTCCAAGAGGCATAAAATTTAAGATCGAACCTCTCGATGGGCCTATTCGCGGTTATATTTGTGAAAACTATGGTGCTCCCTATTGTTTACCTGAGCGTGGCCCTGTGGGTGCCAACGGTTATGCCAATCAACGGGATTTCCAATATCCTACTGCTTGGTACGAAGATAATGATCAAACATCTACTATTGTCGCAAAATTCTGCGGCGAACTTTACTATGCACAACAAGATCATTCACCTTTGGATGTTGTTGCCTGGGTGGGCAATAGCGCACCATATAAATATGAATTAAGCCGTTTTAACGTGATTAACACGGTAAGTTTTGATCATCCAGACCCATCTATTTTTACTGTCTTAAGCTCACCTTCAGATACTCCCGGAGTCGCTAATATAGATTTTGTTATTTTCCCACCTCGTTGGATGGTGGCAGAAAATACCTTTCGTCCTCCTTGGTATCACCGCAATATCATGAGCGAATTTATGGGCTTGATCCATGGTGTTTATGATGCTAAAGAAAAAGGTTTCGAGCCTGGTGGTATGAGTTTGCACAACTGTATGACACCTCATGGTCCCGAAGCTGAAGTATTTGAAAAAGCAACTCAAGCAAAGCTTGCGCCACATAAATACGAAGATACCCTAGCGTTTATGTTTGAATCGCGGTATGTCATCGCACCCACTGAATTAGCACTCAATACCCCTACCAGGCAAAAAGACTATCTTAATTGTTGGGGACAATTAAAAAAATATTTTGTAGCTCCGAATTAATTTGTCTCTATTAAAAAGGCTAATATGCTATGTTAGAAATCAATGAAACCCATGATATCAATTTAAACAGTTGGGTAAGTTCGGCCAACGAGCACAAAGATTTTCCTATTCAGAATCTTCCTTTTGCTATATTTAGAAGAAAAAATACAGAACAAGGGTGGCGAGGTGGTGTTGCGATTGGCGATAAAATTTTAGATCTGGCATTAATTAGTGCTGCCAACATATTCACCGGTGAAGCACAGCAGGCGGCAATGGCGGCAGCTCAGCCGACATTAAATGATTTGATGGATTTAGGTAAACAATCGAATTCTGCTCTGCGCCGTGCTTTATCCAAAGCTTTAACAAATGGCTCAGCATTAGCATCACACTTACACTCTATGTTGGTTGATCAAAAAGATGCTGAATATAATGTTCCTTGCACTGTGGGTGATTTCACAGATTTTTATACCTCTATTTATCATGCCACTGCGGTAGGAAAATTATTTAGACCGGATAATCCTCTGTTGCCTAATTATAAATGGATACCTATCGGTTATCATGGCCGTTCCTCGAGTATCGGCGTATCTGGTCAAAAATTTCCACGTCCTACAGGACAAATTAAAAGCCCTAATCGTACTATTCCTGAATTTTCTCCTTGCAAACGTCTTGATTACGAATTGGAAATGGGTTTATTTATTGGTAAAGGCACGAAACTAGGTGAAGTAATACATATAGATAATGCGGAAGATCATTTATTTGGTATTTGCTTATTGAACGATTGGTCCGCAAGAGATTTGCAAGCATGGGAATACCAACCACTCGGGCCTTTTCTTGCGAAAAATTTTGCCACAACAATCTCACCCTGGATTGTTACCACAGAGGCTCTGGCGCCCTTTCGTCACGCTTTTGCTCATCCCGAAGGAGATCCCGAACCTTTACCCTACTTAAATTCAACAAAAAATAGTGCCAGTGGTGGCTTTAACATTACCTTGGATTGTTTTCTAGAAACACAAAAAATGCGTGAAGAAAAAACTCCCATGGCAGCACTATCGCGATCCAATTTTAAGCATTCATATTGGACCGCAGCACAAATGATAAGCCATCACAGCAGCAATGGCTGCGCCATGCAAGCCGGCGATTTATTGGGTACAGGTACCCAGTCGGGCCCCGAGGAGCAGGAAGCGGGGTCGTTACTTGAATTAAGTAAAGGTGGTAAGGCGGCAATCACGCTACCCAATGGCGAAACACGCACATTTTTAGAAGACGGCGATACCGTAATTATGCGTGCATCCTGTGCAAAAAAAGGCGCGAAAACCATCGGCTTCGGTGAGGTCTCCGGTACGATTTTACCGTCTTTACCACAACCTACTTCTTCACAATAAAACGTACGTTAGCTATTATTTTTAGCCGCCATTAATCTTTTATAAAGCGAGTCTTTTAACACACTTCTATCGTGTTTTAAGGCATGCATCGCGTCGTCCTGGATAGGAGAATCCTGTAGTTCTAATTCGCGGATTTCTTTGTCTAAAGCATTGTAGCGCTTATTGTCTTCAAAAAATGTTGTGTCGGATTGATTGAGACGAGTAAGTGTCTCTTTCAATTCCGGGAAATCAATAACAATGGAATGGTCTTCACCTAACATACGTTTTCTCCTAATGGGCATATTTATTAACAATAAGCGCCCTATGCTTATTTATCTGGGTTCTTAGCGCTCCAAGCTTTATCTAGCTCATCGGTATGACTATTCATATCGGCGGCCATTAAATCTTCCAAGTCTGAATTGTGTTGCTGATACATAGAAATATAATTTTCTTCTTGCATACGTTCTTTATGAAGTTCTGGCATGAGTTCTTCATCTTTCTTCCTAAAGATACGCATTTGACGATGAGCATCGTAAGGGTCTATGCCCAGTTGCTTCATGGCATCTTGCCCTAATGCTAAGGCGCTGCCAAAAGTTTCTCTACGGATAGCTTCTATGTCTAAATCCATAAGCTCAAAGGCAGCCAATCTATCACTTGCATTTGCCACGATTTTTAAGTGAGGAAAATGTTTTTTTACGAGGGTAATCAGTTCACATGATTTTTCTACATCACTAAGTGTGATAACCAACACCTTTGCAATGTCGGCGCCCGCTGCTTTTAATAAATCCAGTCGAGTAATATCACCAAAATATACTTCATAACCCAATTTGCGCAGAACTTTTACATTCAATGGGTCATGATCAATAATAACAGGCTTAATACCAGAAGAAATTAGAAAACGCCCAAGGTCTGTGCCTAAACGACCAAATCCCGCTAAAATGATACTGTGGTCATCTCGGTGGATATCATCTGCCGAGCCTTGAGTCTGTTCGTTCTGCTCCTCATTTTTTACCAATTTGTCATAGACGATAAACACTAACGGTGTGAGAAACATGGAAATTGCCACAGCTGACACTAATGGCTCAATAGTTTCTGCGGGTAAAACCCCATGGCTTCTCGAAAATTGAAAAAGAACAAAAGCGAATTCTCCGCCTTGGGCGAGACCTAAAGAGAAAAATAAACGATCTTTTTTCTCCATTTTAAAGAAAAACCCAATGGCGAATAAAATGAGTGCTTTGCCTGCCATTAGCCCGACGACAATTCCAGTAATCGCCCCTATTTCACTCGTTATTAATGTGAAATTTAGGCTTGCGCCGATAGAAATAAAGAAAATACCTAAGAGTAAACCTTTAAAAGGTTCAATATCACTTTCAAGTTCATGCCGATATTCACTATCTGCTAGTACGACACCTGCCAAAAATGCGCCTAAGGCGGGAGACAGTCCCACCGTCATCATCAACAAAGAAATACCGACCACCAGCGAAAGTGCGGCAGCGACGAATATTTCTCGTACCTGGGTCGATGCTATTGTTCTAAAAATAGGTTTGCAGGCGAACTTACCCAAGAAAAATACAAATAAAATTGCAAGCAAGGTTGCACTAATTTGCATATATTTGGGCAAGGTGCTGAGGTCAAATAATACAGAGTCATGATGTCCTCCAGTTTCTATTGCCACTGTAGCCAATAGAGGCAGAGCTGCCAGCATAGGAATCACGGCGAGATCTTGAAAAAGTAAAACAGAAAAAATTGAGCGACCGGAAGCAGTGTTCATCACACCTTTTTCGCGCAATGTCTGCAAAACAATGGCAGTAGACGAGAGTGACAATATTAAACCGCAGGCAAGTGCCTGTTGCCAAGGGAGAAATATTGCTGCTACAACGCCAATAAGAATACTACAAAAAACAACCTGTGCTCCGCCGATACCCAATATTGGCATGCGCAATTGCCAAAGTAATGAGGGTTTAAGTTCTAGCCCTACTAAAAATAGCATCATTACCACACCAAATTCGGTAAAGTGCATAACCTCTTCGACATCGTGAATTAAGGAGATACCAAACGGGCCGATGACCATGCCAGCAATAAGATATCCCAGCACAGAACCGAGTCCTAATTTTTTCGCAACTGGTACTGCTATTGCAGCTGAAACCAAAAAGATAAATAACTGTAGAAGAAAGTTTTCCACTCTATTGTTCCTTAATCACAGAGTTTAGGTCACTATTGATAAATTCATGCTGTTGTACGAGGCTTAAATCACATGTGCCATCCCGTAAAGCAAGAATTAGACGACGATAGTTTGCAGAGTGAACCCTAAGCTGATCTTCAGGTAATCCCCGGTGAATACCTAAAATGGTAAAAGGAGGCAGCCAAGTGAGATTGCATAGTTTTGCTGTGGCGCGCATGGGAGAAGTAAGTTCTGCAATTGTGAACTCATTAAACCCTTCTTTATTGTAGGTACTGGCATCACCACCACCAGAAATAGCCAGCATAAAATGTTTACCCATTAAGGCTTTGCCTTGAGAGCCGTAGGCCCAGCCATGTTCCAACACCAGATCCATCCATTCCTTTACTATCGACGGAGAGGAATACCAGTAAAACGGAAATTGGAAAATAATAATATCGTGATCTTCACATAGCTTTTGCTCTCTTTTTACATCGATTAAAAAATCGGGATAATGTGAATAGAGATCATTGATTGTGACATTTTCGAGAGCATCAATCTGTTTTCGAAGCGTAGTATTTATTTTGGAGCGGGATCGCGCTGGATGCGCAAAATTAATCAGAATTTTTTTCACGGTATTGCCTAATTTAATAGCGAACCAAAGTTCGACTTTCCAGACTGGTTCTAATATCCTTACAGGCCTCTTCACCGGCTAAGTTAAGCGCACTATGAGCAATGGAAGAAAGCCCTTGATTATCGTAAATATTAAACACTGCCACTTCTTCTGGTGTCATTTCTGAAAGGTAAAACCATTGGTGTGATTGATTGGCAACCAACCCCATAATTTGGCCCACACGATCAGGATAAATAAGATCCAGTAGCAACCAGTCCTCTTGTTTAACACTGCTTGGCCGTACAAAACCAAGGGGTGCCGTATAAATAGGTTTGTTTAAGGGCCGCCATATATTGATAAAAGCATAATGACCTTGTTGCCACTGTTTGGCAGCCGCTTGGCCAACGAGGTCGATAAGTCGTTTGTGTGCGCCTTCTTTGCTGTAATCACTATGCACATTACGTGCAGGTTTGCGCCCTGAATTCGGGTCATCAATTCGTATTGTGTGATCAAAGATAATAACTTCTTGTACGCTAAGTTGCTGTTTTAAAAGTAATTGCAGTTCTTGATCATAGTCCTTTTGCCAAGTATTTGATGCATCAAATTCAACCACCTTGGTGGGACTATTAACAAACATCACACTATCTTCGATAAAGTTTACCGAGACAGCTTCATCTCTCACATCTTGAACTGCGACCTCTGTCGGCACCAAAATAGGGCTGCGCATTGCACCTTTTTCACCATTAACATCAATATGGTAGGCCTGTCTTTCAGGGCTGGTGACGTGATAATTAACGGTAGCATTCGTATGCACAAATATTTCCTCTAAGGCTTAGACAGTGCTGTTGTTAGGCGAACATACGCCCAGTATATATAGCGCATCTATATATTTCTGCCATCATAACAACTAAGAAAAAAAATAATAATATCGGTTGTTCAGAATTCATAATTCATATATTTTTGATAATATGGACATTCTATCCCTTAAACTGTTTTTACGCGTTGCTGAACTTGGTGTGCTATCAGGTGCGGCAAAAGATCTATCTCTTTCTGCTGCCAGTGCTAGTGCGCGCCTAGCGAAATTGGAAGAAGAAACGGGATTTAGATTATTCAATAGAACAACTCGTGCGATATCGTTGACCACCGACGGCGCCGCATTTTTACCTTATGCTCAACAGGCAATTGAAACTTTGGAAACTGGACTTAACACATCCAGTGGCGAACTCGCACAGCCCAAAGGATTGCTGCGGATTGCAATGTCAGGTTCTTTTGGTCGTATGCACATCATCCCTCATCTGGCAAAATTTCAAGAGCGCTATCCTTTTGTATCCCTTGATTTAAGATTATCTGATGAAATCGTCGATGTTATCGAGGGCGCATACGATTTAATAGTTCGCAATACGCCTTTAATCGACAGTAGTTTGGTTGCACGTAAATTAGCGGTAGATAAGCGTATACTAGTAGCAGCACCTAGCTATCTTAAAGCACATGGCATTCCCACCAAACCTGAGGATTTATTACAGCATAAATGTATTTGTTTAAGTGGTGATAATCGTTGGAAGTTTACTAATGAACAAATCGTTACAGTTGAGCGCACCTTCTCAGTGAATGATGGCGAAGCCATGCGCAGCATGCTTACAGCAGGCATGGCGATAGGCCCCAAATCCATATGGAATGCTTATAAATATTTAAAATCAGGGGAATTAGTTGAAGTACTTGCTGATTTTCCAATTCTTACCGAATCTTCCATATGGGCGTTATATCCCAGTAATCGTGTGGTTGCAACTAAAGTGCGGGTCATGATTGATTTCTTATTGGAATTGTTTCAACCCTCTCCTCCTTGGGAGTCGCTACCCTATAAAACTTAATTTAAGATTATTGAGATTAGCTTTTTATCTGCGTTGGTTTTCTATTAAAGCTAAGGGTTTACCTAAATTGGCTAGGCCTTTATCTAAATTGACTGGGGCTTTGTCCGAAGCGTTTTTTAAAGCAACGAGAAAAATGAGCGCCACTTGAAAACCCTACATTATAAGCAATTTTTTCAATGCTATAACCTTTGTAAGCGGGATCTTGCAGCAGTTTTAAACTTCGGCACAAACGCTTTTCCAGCACCAAAGAGTGCACACTATCGCTTTGTTCTTCGAATAATTTATTAAGATAACGGGGAGAAATACCTTGGGAATCGGCAATTAATTGATTGTTAAGCTCAGGGTTACACAAATTAACTTCAATATATTTATGTACTCTATTTTTAATGGACTCTTTAACAACAGAGTTTTTACCCACCTGTTCAAGCATAACCGAAGAACTAAATGCCATAGCAATCATATTCATTAGACTATTGGATAGTTCTTCATGAGTTTGCTTTATATTTCCCAATTCTTGGGCTAAAGATAAAATAAAATTTGTCAGAACAGCGCCAATTCCAGAAGCCCCAGACATTTGAATTGCCGTATACTGTTCTGGATTCATTAAATGCCGATTCAACACATCTTTCGGCATTTGAATAATTAGCTGATGGAATTTTTCTTTAAAAGATAAGGTATAAGGTTGTGTACTATCGTACATGGCAAAAGTGCCAGGGTTTAAAATAGCTTCACGGCCATTTTGTCGAATAATGGACTGCCTTGACAGTTGGAAGCTAATGAGGAAATCTGCTTCCGTGGCTTCGCCAATTTGCCGCTTAGAACGAGTAACAAAGTGAGGATCAGCAATCACTTCAGCAAATTTAAGGCCCGATATACTGGCACCACCGCGTAGCTCTGCCTGAAAATTCCTTGCTGAGCTTTTTGCTGAGGCTACCGAGGAGTTATTGAATTGTTCGCAATCCAGTTTTACAAACTCATCGCAAACAATATCATTCCAATATTCAAAATGTCGGCGTTGATCGCCCACATCTTCAACTTTTTTACAATAACCCTCGGAGATAAAAAAAGCCATAGCATAAAACCACAAGGTTTGAACCTTCGACATTCGCTGTTTACGTTACACTGCTATTGACTGTAATTCAATAACCCCGTGTTGTTATGGCAAGCAATATACTCAAACTCACATCCCTCTTTTGGCAACACGGTTACTTCATGCCACAGCTTTAACTTTAAGTTTTCACCAAAAGTACCCACCATACGCATAAAATTTTCTAAGATTGCAATGTGCGTAGGATGACTTTTTGCCCATTCCTCAAAAGCGTGAATATCGGATGCATATCCCAAGCCAAATGTTTGTGAGGTGTTATTCCATTTATTGGTATTATCGCTTTCTTTTAGGTCAACAAATCTAAGACAGTAACAACCACTATCCACAGGATTATCGCGCAGAAATTGCATGCCCTTTTTTAACACAGGGTGCACTTCCTCTAAATAGAATTTTTTTTGCTCGCCCTCACAATAAGACCAATTTTGCCCAGAGCGAATAACGCAAGTATTTTCAGGAGGTGTCACCACCACACGTTTACCTTTATCAGATACCACGGCTGGCATTTTTCGGTTCATATCGCGGCTATTTTTTAGATCATGATGATCAGAAAGTGCAATCCTATCACGCATTCCGCCGGGATAACCGTGCTCCTCAATGGGCCCAGTCAAGGTCTTCGCAACTGCACTGACACCATGAGGCTCAGTGCTTGAGTTTAATGTCTCAAAACGATCCAGAGGCATAGTAATAACTTCTCGCCAATAACCGACACCATCGTTACATCGCTGTGGATCAGACCACCACGTACAATGTTTTGGATTGGCCCACCAAGCGAGATATTCAGATTGTTGCCAATAACAAATATATAAATAATTTTTAACATCGGCTTGATCGGTGTACGCACCTTTTTCGATTCTGGCGGGAGGATTTTGACGGTATAACGCAGTTTCTGCCCAAGCATCTAATTTATCTGGAGAATCTGCTTGTATGGCAAAATAAGCGACCACCAAAGGATCGCTATTTTTATCCCATTGGGCACACCACGCAGGTGCTGGCGGCTGCCAATTGGGAGGCATATTATTTCTAGGCATATATTATCTCCTCAGCAAAATGCCAGCTAACTTATTGCTCATTCTGATGATCTTCAGCGACGTCTTCTGACTCTTCGAATTCTGTTGCAAAGAAATCTTCCACGGGTGATTGTGCCTCTCGGTTTAGCATAAGACGCACAACATCAGGTCTGGAATAATGGCCAACCGGGTCGGCAAATGATTTGGCAATAGCGATCGCACCTAAATCAATATCTGCGAATAAAATTCCTTCTTCATCATGAGCAAGGCGGTCACACATAGGGCTACCATCGGGAGCAAATATTTGTGCATAACCGCCACCGACACTAATTAATTCTGCTTGAGCCTCATTTTCCACAAGTACATCATACATTTCCTGGGATACGGTAGCGCAAGGTGCTAGAACATAGCACTGCCCTTCTAAAGCATATACTTGAGAGGCCGCTAAATTCGCTTCTGGGCCCAGAGAATATGCTTGCGGATAGGTGCTAAAAGATGGCCATGCTGCAATATGCACTTGTTCGTGCATACTAAACATCGCGTACTTGCTTAACGGTTGTATATGTTCCCAGCAGCATAGTTGCCCTACTCGCCCAAGGTCAGTATCGAATACACCGAAGTCACTGCCGTCGCCATCGCCATACACTGTTCTTTCCATATGTGTCGGCTTGAGCTTACGTCTATTCTGAATGAGCTCTCCTTGGTCGCTAAATAAAAACTGCGCCAGATACAAAGAACCATGGTCGCGCTCGCTAGCACCAAAAGATAAATAAATATTATTATCCTTCGCTGCTTGCGCCAAGCGATGAAATTGCTCGCTTCCTTTTACCAAACTATTTTCATGATACTGTTGGAAGAAGCGGACATTATGAGCCGTAGGTGACAACCAAATCCACCAGGGATATCCAGGAAACCAAGCTTCAGAAAAGGCTACTATGCGTGCTCCTTGTCGTGCCGCTTGTTCGATAAGACCTATGGCTTTTTCCACGCAGCCATCCAAATTCATAAATACTGGAGCAGCTTGAATAACCGCAGCTTTATATTGAATACTCATTTATTATCTCCAATTGAAACACCACTCATTTAATAACGGATTGACTACGATGCTTGATGATTTAATTCATCGCAGCCTAAGAATCTCTGTACTATTGGTTAAAGTAACGGAAAGTTAAATACCATTCTCGGGGACGAGAATAGGTGCCGTCGATAACACCCGCTCCCACTTGACGAAAGCCTGATACGATATAACGTTCGTCGGTTATATTTTTCGCCCCAAGTGCCACTTCCCAATTTTCATTACTCGGTCTGAATGTTAATGAGCCATTGAATGTACTTTGGCTATCAGCGATAAGCTCTGGGGTATTCTCGGCATCATTCGCCTGTTCACTGGTGTAAGCATAATCCACATGCCATTGCCATGAGCTTCCCGATTGCATAGACATAACATAATCAACAGAAAGGCTGGCTGATTCTTCTGGCGTGTTATTAAAAAGAAAGTCTTCCTGAACCTGAGCACCGGCTTCAAGCTCAGTATAACGAGCATCAATTAGGCCAATGGCACCACTTAGCGTCAATGCATCGGTTGCAACCCATATAAAATCGGCCTCTAGCCCTTCGATTTTAGACTTTCCTGCATTTTCGATAAATGGAGACAAGCCCCGCTGAACGGTGATTTGAAGATCATCATAGTCGGTCGAGAACAGGGCCATATTTAGGCGTAGCGTGTTATCAAACCACTGAGATTTTAAACCTACTTCGTAGGTGTCTGCTGTCTCTTCTTCAAATTCAGGCGCTTCGGTGATAGCCACCGTGGCCCTTGTTGTCCAGCCACCACTTTTAAAACCTTGGGAGAAAGATACGTAAGATAAAATATCTGGCGTAAACCTATACTCAAAGCCTAATTTTGCAGAAACGTTATCAAACGTTCGGTTATTTTCATCAGTGGGGAAATACAAGGTTAAATCGCTCGGATCTGGATGATCCTCTGGTGCCACTGCACCAGACTGGGACGCAAAGGCATTGAGATCTCTCTGCCCTCCGGTAAAGACCTTATCTTCATAGGTATAGCGCACACCGACAGTAGAACTAAATTTATCGGTGAAGCTGTAATTCAGTTGGCCAAATAATGCATAGGCATCATTGGTGAAATCATTAGGCCCAACAATCTGTACCAAACCCTCACCAAACACTACATTATCGGTAGAGTCCCCTTGCTCATGGAAGTAATAAAAACCGCCGACCCATTCCATTTTGCCATCAAATGATAAGCCGGTAAGTTGCAATTCTTGTGACCACTGCTGCTGCCTTATGGCAAAGGAAGTATCGTTGATAACAAGTGGCGAACCATCCACATCAGAACCAAAGCTACTGTCCAGTTCGCGATAAGCTGTGATTGATTTGAAATCCACATCATTAGATAAAGACCAATCTAATGTCGCCGATGTGCCCCACGAAGAGAGCTTGGAATAATTTGCTCCTCGCCCGTAAGTAGTATCAATATCATCAGTAATAAATTGATCATTATAGAGAAGTCTATCGTTGGTGTTGGTGCCATCGAGATTAACCCCACCTAATGCCGTGCCAACAACCGCGCGGTTGCTATCACAAAAGGGTGCTACAGCACCTGCTGGTGCAGAAATACAAGCATTATACAAAAAACCCAATAAACCATTATTAGGATCTGGCGCATCGGGGAATGTGCCGATTAACGTGTTAGGTGCAGAGGCTTCATCAGTATTGGAGCTATCAACGGAAAACAACACGCTGATGTCGCCGCCGTTGTCCCATAGCAGCTTACCGCGTAAGGTGTGATTATTTTCTCCGCCTTGGGTATCGTTAAAGGTTTCCTCTCCAGTACCGATAAAACGGCCTACGTCAGTAGTGAAGGTACCAGGGAAAGGAATACGACGATGATAGCCATCACGATTTTTCGAAGAAAAAGATAATTGTGAAAACAGGGAATCGCTTAGGGGAATATCAACCACGCCACGGAGGTCTTTTCTATTGTATTCACCAATGGTGATTTCACCCATATGTTGGAACGTATCCGATGGCTTGCGTGTGGTGATATTGAGCGCTCCACCAATAGTATTGCGGCCAAACAAAGTGCCTTGAGGCCCTTTCAATACCTCAATATTGTCAACATCAAGTAGGTCGACAACAGATCCTATCGCACGTGCATAAAACACTCCATCGATATAAACACCCACACCAGGCTCTAAGTTAAAAGCAAAGTCCGCCTGCCCAATACCGCGAATAAAAGCCCCAAGCACTTGCGTTGAACCACTAAAAGCAGAGGTATAATCCAGTTCCACATTGGGCAGTGAGGGGGCCAAATCAGTCACACTTGAAATACCTTTGCTCTGCAAGGATTCATTATTGAACGATTGAATGGCAATCGGCACATCCTGCAGGTTTTGCGCCCGCTTTTGTGCAGTGACGATCATCACCTCAAGCCCGGGTTTGTCTCCATCAGCGTTTTCTTGCCCATTCACGAGATGGCTCATTGTCATCGCTACCATTAAGGCTGATAGCTTGAAATTGATTCTTTTATTGTGCACCTTTCGTCCCCTACTTTTAGTTATATATTGGGGTCTATTGGCGATAAGTTGACCATTTACGACTATTGCTTGGTCGCTCTGATCACCTTAGTCTCAATAGACACTAGTTTCATTTGAGACTAGTTGGGAATAATTTAAACAAGGTGCCACTCAAGTGCCATGACTAAAAAGGCACTATTTCTTGCAAAAAAAGGAACTCAAAGGTAATCTCAGATAAGAATTTATAAAGATATCGCTCGCAAAACCGCCAAAATACGGCAGTTTTTTGAGCTAATCTCTTTCGACATCCCTTCTTTCTTTCTCACTCTTTGGAAACAAAGTTTATGAAGATCTAAAGTTTTCTAAAATAATGGCAAGGCGTTTTCGTTGCTCTTCTTTTGGCAGGGTTTCGCGCTGGGCTTTTATACTATTGATAAAATTCTTGGGAAATTGAGCAATCGCTGCAATAGGATTAAAACTCTTTTCTTCCCATTGATTAGCCGCTGCATTCAATACCGGGTAGAAAGTATCGAGTAGCTTCATTTGCAATATCATGAGGTTTTTATCTATCTCACCAATATTATTGAAAGTAGTAAATATATTTTTCTCCGCGGGTTTTACCTTGTCATAAATATTTTTATCTAAATTTCTTTTGTTACTGATATAACGTCCCAGCTCAGAAGGTGCATAAAAGTTATAGGTGGAAGACACGTCTTTTAAAAGCGTAAAATATCTTTGTTTTTCAGCATCACTAATACCTTCTTTAGAAACCGCATCATTCATTTTTTTCATTAACTGAGGATCACTTAAAACATCGACCATTTGTGTAAAACGTATCGTTTGCTCAGGGATAGAAGTATATGCTTGTTGACTTTGACCTTGGAAACAGCCTATTTTAATCATTGCAAGAGCAGACTCATAATGCTTTTCTGGCGCAAGATCTTTTTGTTTACAAAGATTAAGAAATTCAGTTGCCAGTTTATAGATTTCTCTATCCTCTCCCATGTAAGTGCCCCATGCACTCTCAATATACTTGTCTAGCGGTACGTCCCTTTCCACCATAACCGCTGCCATATTATGTATTAGCTGATCACTATAAGGAAGGCCCGGTAAATAATGATCGACCGCTTCATTTGGATTTGCTTTATCAAGCAACGATTTAATAAGTGTTTTATTGCCATTAATCCACTGTTGTAAATTACCGTCGCGGTGGCCACCGTAAGCATTAATTATTTTGAATAATGCATGGGGTGATTTCGCACCGTGCAAGATATTGACAGGAGAGTGACCATGCACAACATTAATCGCGGTGTCTTGTGCTTCATCGTCACTGAACAGACCTTCCAAAAGTCTGCTACGCAATTCATTTTGCATAATATTATTGACAGCCTGAGGCAGTAAATTTTTCTTTTCATTGGCTTTAAGCACCATAGAACTCATATATAAAGGAATAGTTTTCATAAGTTCTTCAAGAGATTCATTAGAATCTCGGGTAATACGCTTAAAAGCTGTAGCGACTAACATGTTAGCTTTTTGCACAAGCTTATCTTGATTGCCTGCTCGTGTTTTATCATTAACAAGTGAAACAGCGATACGCGCTGCTGATTCTAGTTCTTCGCGTGTACTTGCTTTTGCATTCACCGTCTGCTTAAAATTGGTTACGTCAATATTTTCTATAAAGGTATCCGGTGTTTTTTCTGCTATCGCCAATAATCCTGATAAGCCTGTCTTGTTGTGCGCTAAAAAATGTTGGGTAGCTTTGAGCACCGAATCATGTAGTTGACCATCGCTTTTCTCTATGACGGGCAATAACAATTGGGCACCTTGTTTTTTATCTGTCATCAACTGTAAAGCCTTACTTGCTGTATCTAATACCGCTTTATCATTGAGGCTCAGCTGTGCCTGTACTACGTGCTTCAGTGCTTTATCTATCAAAGCTTTTTCAGAACTAGAGCTACCCGCGATCCGAAGTTGCCGCTCAAGTTCACTCTGGTCGACTTTTATAAGCTGACCCATTACGCTCATGACCACGTTGGATTCATAGTCCTTAGTATCAAGATACCCTCCTACCAACGATATAATCTCGGCGAGATTCTCAACCGGTCTATTGGCGCTTGTATGGCACATCAGCACTTTATCTAGAAGGAACATCTGTGCTCTTAAGGCCTCATTGGAGGCGTGTTTGTCGCGCAACCCTAGTTGGGCCAGCAGTGCCGGCGCACTTTCCTGCTGTTGTGTGGGTGAGAGCGTATCCCAGACCTTATTCGCCTGCGGCCATTGTTGATCGACGCTAAATACCTGCAACTGCTGTTGACGAAGTTTGCCCAGCATAGACGGGTCTGCCGCTGTCACGGTGTTCTTTATTTGCGTGCCTGTCTTGTTAACGCCGGTCTTGTTAACGCCTCTCTGGGTAACGGAGGGATGGGTAAGCGTATTGATGGCATTGGCCAGGGCTTGGCTGTAGCCAAAACGCACACCCGTATCCATAGTGCTAAGCTCATGATGGCTCAACCATGTATCGCCCTGACGCTCGGCTTCTAATAACAGACGAGCAGCCACAAGGGGAGCATTGGCATCATGGCTGTGTTTGGGCTGTGCCATCAGCGCTGATCGATTTTCCCACACAGCTTCGGCTACGGCTTGGGTATTTGCCTGGGCGAATGTGCTCGATGGCTTACTGAGAAGATGTTTGGCAATAAATGCTACATCTTGTGCTGCAATAGCGCCTTGGGTCTGTGCCTTAATGCGGTGTTGCTCGGCGTTCTCCCTTTCTTGCGCTGGCTTGGATAAGCGTTTTCTGAGTAAGCCATAATCACGTTTTGATAAACGTGACATCCTATCTCCAGTGCTATCATTGGAGCCGCTAGAGTCAGAGCTGTCTAACATCGTGCGCTCATGGCTGTCTAACATCTTGAAAAACGCGTGAAGATCATCGGCGCCCATGCGCTTGCCAGGCACAAGCGCTGGTCGATCCATCATAATCGAGGCCAGTAGTTTAGCGGCACTGGGGGAACGCGTGATATCTGCCAGCAAGCGGCTATCATAGGCCAAATCCTCGCCGATCTGATGGGTGTTCTTATCGCTTAGGCGTCCGTACTCAGCCAACACTCCCGGCCAATGCTTGTGATTGGCCATAAAGCTCATACGCTGGCGACGTAACACATCCTGGCGCGGCACGTCATGGCTGTTATCGATCATGTCCTGCAAATGGCTACTTAAGGTCTTTTCCATTTTCTGTGACAGCTTAGGATAGAGTCCTTCTAATTCTCGGTGACGCCACATCTCATCTAATTGCGCAGGCGGCAACGCAGACAATCCCTGGGTGATCAGCTTCAATGCGCCATTGAGACGACCTTGGCGGCTTTTACCATAAGCACTGAAATCTTGTTCACCTAGCCGGTTCATCCCCTGCGCAAGTAAGGCATGGCTGGCCTGCTTATCTCGGGTAATACTCAATTTCCCTAAGGCCTGGCCCGCACTTTTCCAGTCCTCCTTCGCCACAGCCGCGTCTAATTGGCGCAGGCCAAGCTGCGAGCGGTAGCTGCGAACCAAGCTTGCCACGGCTGAATGGGGCTCGCACTTAAGTTCGGATAACACATGCTCCAACGCCCCATGATCCACGTCTTCGGGTAACTGTCGCGGCAGTCGATGAGCCAATTGTTGTAGGGCCGCATCCTCGGGATGCTTCGCGGCGGCTATTACGATCGGCAACAACGAGGACGGTGCTTTTGGCTCCACAGCATGGGCCAAGGCTTTCCAGTCAGTGGCCGCGATGGCATCCACGGGTTGGCTTAGTAAGCGCGCAAGCGCGCCCTGCTGTTGGGCTTCATCCGCGTCGGCGCCTCCGAGAAAGTGTTGCACTGCATGCAACATAAACAGACTCATATCCTCATCGATTGTGCGCCCTTCGCGCTTATCTTCAGCACTGTAATGACGCAACAAGGGCACCAATTGCAACACCATGATCATGCGTTCGTCGGATGCCACGTCCAGGTGCCCAAGTTCAGGCATCGACTCGGGACTCATCAAGTATGTCGCCATTTTAAAGACATCATCATGAGACAAGTGAGGCTTGTCTAAGCGGCAGAAAAATTCCTGAATCTCGGGAGATAAATCGATCGCCTCCAAAACACTGAGAATCCTTGGGTGATTGTCTTCTTTATCTAGAAAATCCCCGTTATAGACGTTGCCGAGTAGCCGTGCCACATCTCCCTTATCGTTAAGGGGCGTTTGATAAATAGAGGTCACGTACGGCAATACTTCTTTATTGAGCCGTGTTCGGATAGTGTCCAGTGCCGTGTCTGCCTGGGTTTGTAATGCCGCGACGCTGAGCCCCTGCTGCTCAAGCCCATGGGCTAAATACTTAAAATGACGCTGCACCGCCGGCACTTGGCTATCTTGCATATCGGTGAGAGCTTGCATCCCGCCCACGATAGATTTCACCACATCAAACTTGGTCGGGTTGTTATTGACCAAAAAGCCCGCAACAGGATGGGTGGATTGAATGGCTTTGCCCGCCTTTACATTGCGTTTGTTACGGCGCTGGAGATTATCTTCTTTAAAAAAGTCGACATTAAAATAATCCAGTACTTTTTTCGCTTCTGGGCTGAGGTAGTCCACCTGGCGAATCTTGCCATCGGCAGTATTGAAATGCAGGGAGGTAGAATGGGCAGTGCAATCAAAGGACACTTCTACATTTTGTGGGCGAACAATGGCGATATCGATAGGTTTGCTATGCTCAGAGTCTTGTTGATTGAGGGCGAATTTAAATAAACCTTCACCAAACTTGGTACTGTGGGTACACAAGTCAAAGACCTTGTCATAGCCAATCAGGGTCAAAGGCTCTTTAATCAAGTCATCTGGAGAGATGGACTCCACCAACCACTGGCCGACAAGGGTTTTCAAACGATGAATATTCTCAGGACTATCAAAAGGTACAAAACCTGCCTCGACGAAGCCTTTAAGAATAATCTTCAAGTCCAGATCATTGGCACGCTCATAATCTTTCGTCAGAGCGTAACCACCGGTACCGTGCAGCTCGGCTTGGGCGGCTTTGGGAAAGCCTGCCACCAGTGTCTCAATATTAGGGGCGCGACTATGATCATAGAGCTGACCTAAAAAGAATTGTGCATAAGCCGTCGCCTCCCGAGTCACGCCTCTTTTGGTCAGGGTTTTGTCCCCTGCAATCTGCTGGATGATTTCCTTATGCAAGGGAGTTTCTTTCAATCGTTCGAGCACTTGTTCGTCATCCAGCATCTTTGCCAAATTATGAGCGCCAATAGAAACCCGAAAAGGCAAGTCAGTGAAAACATCTTTTTTAACTTGCTGATCCAGGTGATCAGATAAAGGGGTCTTGGTCGCCGTGGACACCACCTCTAATAATGCTGCCCGCCCTCCGGCGACACGGTCGAGCATGGCACGCCCTTGACTGTGCTGCTCATCGGACAAGCGTGCTTTGGGCAGTGTCAGCTGATGAGGTGATGGCGGCGGCATATCGGCGCTGCGATGCGTTGGAACTGGCGATGATTTTGAGGACGGCTTGGGCGCATGGGGATAAGATGCCACAAGCGACTCTGCCATCGTCTGACTCAATACCGGCCTCATAGAATGACTGCGCCGCAAAGACACCTTCCCTTGCGGCTGCGCAGTAAGATCACCAATATCCACCATCGGCAAAGAATGAAACTTGCCCAGACTCGCTTCGCTTTTCATTTATCTGCAACTACCCCATCAAGATCATCAGTGATTGCCTTATGGCTAACACAACCTAAGTGGCAGATAAATCCAATTAGTTTTATCGATGACACACAAATAATCTAAAAAGCAGGTATAGACACTGGCCCATGGCTTAAATTTTTCGCCTCTTAGTTTCGCGACTACATCAAGACCTACTGACTTTTTATCTGAGAGTTTTTCCATGGTAAGAAAACTTCTTTACCAGACTAAGTGAGGATTAATAACAACAAAAATCTCATATTAGAATTAGAAACGGTTGAAATTAAGCATTGGGCGAAAGTGGCCATAGATGGACTTATTCTAATAATAATGAGCTAAACACAAGTGCCTCATCCCCCTATTTTTTCTACAAGATGTCCTCATTTTTTAGCTTTTCATGTATCCAGCCAAGGTATGTAGATTTCATATTATTTTGCGTTGTATTTAATACAGCACACTAAAATCGACTTTGGAGTAAAAGTTTATGTATAAGAATTTTAATAAATGGATCTTGAATGGAATTCTCTATATGGGAGTTCTTTCTGGAGCCGCAGTGTCGGCGAATGAAAGACAAACTTTTAATATAATAGAATTATCAAATAAGGCTAAAGCGCTAAAAAAAGCCGAAAATTTCGATGGCGCACAGTATTTTAATGATGTCGTAGCGCCTATCTTCAGACATGAAGCCTGCTCAAGCTGCCATGCCATGGACAGTGCGTCTAAAGTCGTAGAACGACACAATGGACTCATAACGGCTAATGATGTTGACCTAACCGTCTCAACACACTTTGCACCTGGAGAAAACTTCACTTGCGGCAGTGGTTGCCACAGCGAGCAATTAGTAGAACACGACGGCTTCACTGTTACTGATGGTGAATGGATGACACCAGCTACAAGTCAGGGCATTAATTGGCAGGAAATGACGGATCTGGAAATCTGCCAAAAAGTACAATCACACTTGCCAAATGCAGATCAATTTATCCATCACATGGAACACGATGGGCGCGTCCATTGGGCCGCAGTAAGCCGCCTATTTCCCCTCGGCTTTGGTGAGGGCGAGACAGTCATGGATGCGAACGGAGGAGGTAATCTTCACGACTTCATGGCACTGGTATTACCTTGGGCGCAAAATGGTAATGTCCAATACAAATGTCCTGAGCCTGTACTTGCTGAGGATCGTATGAATATTGTAGGTGTGAGTATCTATAGCGGAGGCACGTACTATTACTACAAAGATGGACACAGGGAATATAAATCAGGTCTTCCCTACGAACATGATCTTGAACCTGCCGCAGAAGGTGAACCAACAGGCGGCGCTGCTTACTCACTGCAATATGCTCAAGATCCGTCGGATATAATGGCAACATCACGAGTAAACCTCGGTGAAACGCGGATGTATACCTGGTATAACGATGGCAACTACAGTGTTGGTACACCCACAATACTGGGAGGTTTGGAACATGGGACTTATGAGATTGAGGGCGGCGAGTATCATTACCGTTTTGATCAAGTGGTTGACATCGCACAAACAGGCTTTGGCAACTTATTGCTTTGGTTAAGCGATAATAAGATTGCCACAGGTGGGCCAAGTCACTTTACAGTAATCGACGGTCTCACTTACAGCCTTCCTCCAGGTCAACAAACTAGCCAAATTGTCGGTATCAATATTGACCCAAATACTTATCGCACTATTACCGTCTTTAGGGATGGGGCTGTCGCTGAAGGCACCCCTACAGATTTGGATTTCTATGGTTACACACCGGGTGATGTGGTGGATATCGCTATGAGCCAAGGTAAAACATCTATTTGGTACACTACAGGCTATAGAAAAGACCTATATGGCCACCCTGCTCTAACGCTTTTCAATAGTATTATTCTGCCTAGCTCCGGTTATTATCGATTGCCTAATAATCATAGCTACTCTGATATTGCGAGCATCGGTATGCGCCATATAAACGGTCAACTTAGAGATGTGCAAATGTGGTTTAAAAATGGTACACGGTCACAAGCTGACAAGCTTGGACATTTCGTTGCACCATTTAATACCGTCAATTGGCCTGCAAACTATGATGGTAACCACAGCAAAGGCATGGCGATGGCTAGCAACGGTGATATTTACTCGTGGTTCGCAACAGCTGGCAATGACAGCTTAAGAGCAAAAGGCACCCTTACTCAGCCCGATAGCGCTTATGGTATTAATAATTTTGGCGTACCCCGTGGCCAAACAGCTGATGATATCGTCGGTATAGCTATTGATAGCGGTGGTGGCAACCATGTTTGGACCCTTTATAACGATGGTTCTGTTTCAAAAGGCAGTACTCGGAATATAAGCGCATTCACCTATTGGCCAAGTAACTTTAGCCTTCTGCAATAAATTAGAAAGACCAGTGTAATCACCAAAAAGGAGGCAATTGCCTCCTTTCTCCCCACTGCATTTTGTGGTTTTTTCCAGCTATATCCTGCTGATCGATCATATTTACATGGCCGACCTCTCCATTAGCGTTGATAAATTGAAGCTCACACAACGGTAGAGTGCTTGTTTAATTTGTTGCAAAAAACATACTGGAAGTCGGCAACTCGCAGCTAACTGACATGAGTTTATAACGTTCTCCTTTTATTTCGTACTGTTTTACGTATTACATAATTTACATATAAAAATCAGTTAAAATATATAATTTAAGAGCAAAATATAGATCAAAATAATCCCTCATTAACTTATGCCAGAGTGTTTTTTGATCATTAAATAGCTTTAATTTGTACACCCATTGAGCCTAGTGAACAACCTTCAGTAATCCAGAGCTGTTCTGATCGTGTAGTCACTTAACCCATATGAACCATAAGATGTCAATTTAACTAAATTTTGTTCAGAGCGGACTTGGAAATGAGTGTTTCGGAGTTAGAGGATTTTGGTTGCGTGAAGGAAGGCTTCGTTGATCATGAGGACATCGTCTGCGGCTCTATGGTGTTGGAAGCGTCCTGATTCAGCTAATAGAGCCTTTTGTGAATCAAAAGCCTGCTTCTTATCATCGTCGATCAAATCATAGATCGAGTCGATGTAAAAACGTCGTTCCATTTTAGCTGCAAAGTATAAAGTATCTATCCAATCCTCATCCCAGCGGTGGGCATCGCTATAGAGTACAGTGTCTGATTCTGACAAAAAATCATTGAGTTGTTGAGTGACCTCTAACACGGGTAATCCCTCCTCTTCGAGAAGAGATCGTTTTATCCCGTGTAGGCTTTCTGCCGTTTCACACCAGTATTGCCATTTGGGCTCTGGTTTTATGAGCCAGGATTTACATTCACCTCGCACTAATACCGCTACTTCAATGGGGTATGAGTCAAAGTGTAAGCCACTGGCTTCAATGTCAATGATGGCAATTTCTTTCATAGGAAAAACATAAACAATTTTATTTAAAAAAACGGACTATTCTTGTCTATCGCAAACCTCTTCCCATTGTTCAATATAGCCAATGTTATCTAAATGCCCATGTATAATATTGAACATTTTTTCGACCCAAAATTGAATGTTTTCCTCTCCTGCGATGATGACTTTATTTTCCGTATCTTTTGCTGCTCGATCCACCATCTCCCAGAAAAATTCACATAGAGCTGTCGCCTCATCTTTACTTTTTATATCTGCTTCGCCTGCAACCATCGCTTTTACGTCTTCACTTGCGAATTGACCAGCATAATGCATGGCGACTTCTTTTGCTTTTACTGTTCTGTCTCTATATTTCAACATATTCTGCTCCTCTAATCGAAACCGATATCCCTTGCGAGATTTAGTCGAAATGAAATAAATTGTAACTTTTCAACTAATTTTGATTTAAGGATTTAAGTACTCTCGAATCAAAGCACCAGTCAGTTGATTTTTTTCAATAATATTTTTAGTTTCCTCATTTATAAAAATATATGGGTGAAAGTCTTTTACGATAAAAATATTGGACTTGGACTTTGATGGTTCGTTTAAAAAAGCATGGGTAATAAACCCTACTTTTCCACTTTTATATATTTTGTGTCGGGACTTTTCTTTATCTACGATGTCTAAGACGTTAATAACATTAAGGATATACCAGAGTTCTCCATCAAGATTTGCGGGTAAAAACTCAACAAAATGCCCGATAGTAGGCTCTAACAGAGTTTTAGCTTTTTCAGATAAGGCAAACGACCCGCCCTTAAAACTGGTAATATCTGCAAATGCATTATTTTCTTTGCTAGACTCATCTTCTAATATCGCTAGATTTAAGTTATTCCAATTATTTATACGGCTTTCACCTGTCCAGCGAAAGAGATAAATATCTTCGTCTTTTCTTGATTTTATATCGAACTCTTTAAAGCCATGTGGGTTAATTGATAACAAGTAATTCATTACATCCCCTCCGCACCAGGTATATACGAATAAATAGGATACACTCCGAGTTGCAGATCTTCAGCGATTTCTTGCAGTATTTCTTTCATATCATCCTTCGTAGCGTTATTCTCATAAGCTTGAATAATTTGAAAATTTACATTTGAATAATAGATATTCGTGTGGATGGTGTTGTGTACATAAGCACTTTTTAAGTTCCCATGTTTTTTGGAAATGTCATTACTCGGTAAAAATACACCATTATCCGGGTCATCAATATCAATTCCTAATGCCTTGAGTATCTTAGCTGCGCGATTTGCTCTAGCTTCATTTTTAGCGACAATATGATGGGCATCATAAGCATAACTCGCATCTGGTCGCCTCTTAGCCACAATAAGTGCCTTTCTGAGTTTAGCGGTGAAATTTGGCCTTGCGTCAGCGCGTATACCAATTCTTTGAGCGATCAGCTTGTTTACCGTCGAAAAGGCACCGCCTTTGGCAAGTACACTCTCAGCATATACAAGGTCTTGTTCCAACCCTGTCATATAGTATTTGATCGCTTCGTCAATAATTTTCTGGTCACTTATAATTTGTCTAAGAGAAAATTGCAACTCCAGATAGTCATCATCCATATCCATGTATAAATCGTCATAGGCCATGATTTTCTCCTATTTATTTTTGCCATAGTATTCAACTTATATTTACTTGATCTATCTACATATTAAAATCTTCGAATAGTTCGAATTCATGATGGCTGTCTTGTTTGCACCTTTTTCTTGCTGGCTTCGCTTTTTTCTGTTCGCGTTCTGCTTGAATACGCTTTAACAATTCTGAGGCAGGCTCGTCATTGGGGTCTTGCGGAACCAGTTCACCGCGAAATGCTTTGGCGAGTATGGACTGGGTTAAGCGGTCTATACGTTGTTTGGCTTGGTGATATTGTTTTTCGATTGTATCGGCCATGGCGAATAGTGATTCTACTCGGCGGACTATTTCTTTTTGTTCCTCTATCGGTGGAATCGGATAACGAATAGAAGACAAAATCTTTTGATTTAGAAATAGCCTTGTACTTCCTTTACATAATTCATTTACTTGCTTAAGTACAACGCGTGACCCTAAGAACAAAAACCTAAAATACATAGAGTTTATAGATCCAGGAAAGAAGGATAGGCGCATAATATTTGTTGAAAACCGAGCATTCCCAATATTTTCAGGAACAACACATGTTTCACCTACAGTCCCAGACCTGGAGATTAAGATATCTCCAGGTTTCAAATCATATCCGTCCAGCTCGTTTGCTTTCGATAAAGAAATGTGAATTTTGCTTCCATGTCTAAACCCTGTTTTAGCTATGTTTTCAATGCCTATTACGGGAATCCCAGCGGCTTGGTGATCCGACTTCTTTAATAAAGATCCAAATGGTCCAGTTTTCAATCCAGCTCTTTCGACATCTAAAAAAGGAGTGATATCGCTGTAAGCCCACTGTTCTGGAATATCTTCGTAATCTATGTTGGGTGCGGGAAGAGGCTCCTTTGGTTTTTTTATTGAAAGCATAGATTTCTTCTCTTTTAGAGATTTGATTTCTTTCATAGCAAAGTCGACTACATCTCTTTCCCTCCATTCTCGCGTTAACTCACCCGAAGTTGCAGCGGCGAGGACTGATTGGCGGAAGCGTTTTAGGAGTGTGGGGATGCGTTCCAGGCGTGCTTGGGCGGCATCGACTTTGGCGAGTAGGCTATCGAGTTTATTGGCGATTCGGGTTTGTTCGTTTAGGGGGGGGAGTGGTATTTCGATTCCTCTAAATTGATCATTTCTCAAGTGAACTTGCGTAACACCAACTTTTTCTGCTTTTACCAACTCTCTATAAAAAGGGCTATTGGAGAAATGAATTAAATAATCTCCTGAGCATTCTGTTGATATATTTAGTTTGTACATACCCTGAGTAATTATTGCCTTCTCATTATTCTTGTATCTAGCAATCAGACCTAAAAAATCTGCTTTCTGAGATAAATCCCTCAGGGTGACGACAATGTCATTGTAATCAATAAGCTTGTTTATATGGTTTTCTACGTATTCCTGCGGCAGCATTTTGGGGTTAGTTTTAATCGATAGTTTTCCTCTGGACTTAATATCCCCTTTGTTTAGAGCCAATACACCATTGTTTGAATAGTCTTCTCTTTTTGGACTAGCTCCTCCAATCATTGACTGAATGAATGCATCTACTGTGGTACTTGCCCACCCCTCCGGAAGCTCGCTCATTCCTGAACCTCCTGCTCTTCCGCCGATCCCAACTCAACCAAAATAGCCTGCAATTCTGTCATAGCCCCTGCCATTTCCTCCAGGGCCTCATTAATCAACACATCCGGCTCGGGCAGGTTTGCACTGTCTTCCATACTGTCATCACGAATCCAGGATAAATCCAGTGAATCATCTTTAGCAGCAATTTCTTCACGGGTAAAACAGCGCAGGCGACAGACGGTCGCTCCTGGCGTCGTGCCTCCCGCGACATTAGTACTTCCCTGTACGTCATCTCCAACATCACTACCATCGGCATGTTTTTCAATAAACTTAAGGCGAGCGGCTTTTTTCACTTTAGTTAAGTCTTTCCCGACGGCTTCGTAAAATTCTTTAAAGTGGCTTTCGTTAAAAGTGGTACGTTTACCAAACTGCGGCATATTGGATCGCAGGTCGTACACCCACACCTCTTTGGTATTGCCTTTGTCTTTTTTAATATCTTTAGGTTTGTTAAAAAACAGGACATTGGTTTTTACCCCGGCGGCGTAAAAAATACCGGTGGGCAAACGCAATATTGTATGGAGGTTACATTTTTCCATAAGATCTTGGCGAATGGTTCTGCCGGTGCTGCCTTCGAATAACACATTGTCTGGTAGTACAACTGCTGCGCGGCCACCGGGTTGTAGCATGCGGTGATACATCAAGTGTAAAAACGCCAGCTGTTTGTTGCTGGTGTAGTGCACCAGATCATCTCGATTGGGAATGCCGCCGCCTTGCTTGGTGCCAAAGGGCGGGTTGGCGAGGATTAGACTGGCTTGGGGCAGTTGTTTACCTTCGTTACTCAGGGTATCGCCAAACAAAATACCCGTATTTTTTTCATCGATCGCGAGGTCATGCAGCATAAGGTTCATCAGCGCCAGGCGGTGGGTGTCGGGCACCAGCTCCATACCGTAAAAAGTCTTGTGCTGGTACTTGTCGTAGGCTTTTTCATTTAGCGATTCAACATCATTGTGCTCATCAATATAGTGGTGGGCGCTAATTAAAAAGCCACCAGTGCCTGCGGTGGGGTCGACGATTACGTCGTCCAGGTTGGGCTTCATAAGCTCGACCATCGCGTTAATGAGTACACGTGGAGTAAAGTATTGGCCTGCACCGGACTTTTTCTCGGAGGCGTTTATTTCTAACAGGCCCTCGTACATATCGCCAAGGCCTTCGGTCTTGGCACTGTACCAGTCGAGCTTGTCGATTTCGGTAATCAGTTTATTAAGGGTGGCCGGTTTACGAATAACGGTGCTGGCGTTGTTGTAAATGGCTTGCGTAATAAGCGAGCCATGGGAACCCAAGTGAATCAATAGTTTTTTGTATTCGTCTAAGCGGCTGGCGGCGTTGTAGGCTTCTAAATCTGGCCAGCGGTAGCCTTTTGGAATGTGTTGTTGCTGGCCGGTTTCTTCTACCATTTTGAGGAAGACTAAAAAGGTTAACTCGTTGATGTATTCATGGTAGGTAACGCCGTCGTCTCTTAAGAGGTTACACAGGTTCCATAGTTTATTGACTAGATCTTGGGTACTCATTAATTCACTTTCTCTATTTTATTCAGTCTATTTGTGACTGATGCTTTTAATACTTGTTTATTATTGCTTTATTTATTGGTATTAGCCCAGAGTGCTCGCGTAAATTGTTGCAGCACTTGGGTAATGGGTTGCTCAAAGAGCTTGTTAGCTCGCTTGCTGCCGCCTTTGGTCAGGAATATACCTTGGTCTAAGGCGGCTTCATCGACAATGGTGGTGGCTTTCATTTGTTTGGCGATCAATTCTAACCATTGTTTTTGCGGCGTTTTCCAAGGTTGGCTGGCCAGTATGGTATTAAGTGCTTGGTCTACCCGTTCATCCCACGGCATTAAGGCCTCGCCAATGGCGGCTTGGCGAATAAATCCAATAATGCGGGCAGCAATATCTTCGTTTTTGACTTCCTGCCAGGCGGTTTGTAAATCTTTCTCGCGGAAGCTGTTTTGCTCTAGCTCTACCGCCAGTTGTTTTAAACTTTGACGGCTAAGATCCCAAGGCTTGTTTACCACGGTTTGTATGGCAACCATACGATTGCTATTGGCGTTAACAAAATCTTTAAAGGCATTCAGGTAGTCTTCGGGTTTTTGGCCTTCGCCATAGCCGGTCGTGATGTCGACGACTTCATCTTCGCCATCATAAATTACCACGGGAGGTTTGAAATAGCCCTTGCCTCGGGTTTTATTATCGAGCAACTCCCCTAAGCCGGGATGGTTAACAAACCATTGGGCAATGTCTTCGAGGGACATGGTTTTGAGTTCTTGGGCGAATTCTTTTGGCGTTTTGCCGACAATTGTTTCAAAAGTTTCGTGTTGCTCTTCAGTTAAGTAATTCTTTTTAACCTGTAATTTAGCGATAAACTGGTTTTTGGCTAGCGATTGTAAATCGGGCGCATGACTTTGTTTTATTTCTTGTTCAAGTTCACTGAAGCTAATATCCACTTTGGTGATTACTGGCTTCATGGTGTTTACTTTTTCCAACTGCTTGTAGATATCAACGGCGTCGTAAATACGGAAAGGGCCTTTGCCAATTTCAGGGCAGAGGCGCGTGGCGCGACCGAGCATTTGTTCAAATAAAATGCGGCTGTTAACTCGGCGTAAAAATACTAAGTTGCAGATACTTCGAACATCAATGCCTGTGGTGAGTAAATCGACAGTGACAGCGATATTGGGCAGTCGATCATTTTTGTAGCTGCGAATTTTATCTAAGGGTTTATCACTGGCGCCGGTAATTTTTTGAATGGCGTCGTCTTCAATTTCGCCGTGGTAGTTTTCAGCGGCTTCTTTTAAGGCTTCAACCACTTCGTCTGCATGCTTGTCTGTTACGCAAAATATCAAGGTTTTTGCTGGGGAATATGGGTCTATGGAATCGCTTTCAATCAACCACTTGGTGACTACTTTGGTAAACTCTGGAGCGATAACGCGACGGTTAAAGTCTGCAACATCGAAATCCAGTTCGTCGGGTGTGTTAAACATCTCGATGGTGTTATTTTCGGCATCGTAGACTTTGACTTCATCGTTAACGGCGTATTTTATGCCGTCTTCAGCCAGTTTTGTATGAATGCGAATGGGAGGCAGATGATCATTTAAATACCCATCTAATACAGCTTCGGTATAGCTGTAAGTAAACACCGGTGCACCAAAAATGTCGGTGGTATGCAGTGCGGGTGTTGCCGTTAAGCCTATTTTAAAGGCATCAAAATATTCGATAACGCTGCGGTATTTAGACTGGTAGTCTTTTTGATCTCGAAAGAGTATTTCGGTATCGCTCAGTTCTCGATCGAGTAAGTAGCCTCGGTGACACTCGTCCACGACAATACAGTCGTATTGCCCGACGCCCGGTTTGTTGTCGTTATCTCCCGGGTATAGGATACGCTTGACTAGCCCCTGCACAGTGGCAACATGAACCTTGGTGTCGTCATCGGGTGTTGGCTTTACAGGTTTATTTTGTTTCATGCCCATTACTTCGAAGGTATCGGCAAATTTGTCGAGTTTTTCAAAGCGAACCTCACAAAAATCGTCGGTCGCCTGCACTCCTAAGGCGGAACGATCCACTAAAAATAATATACGCCGGTAACGTTCTGCTTTGAGTAAGCGGTAGACCATAGCGATGGCGGTTTTTGTTTTACCCGTGCCCGTGGCCATAGCAATTAATGCACTATCTTTGCCTTCTTTTATAGCTTTTTCAACTGCGCGAATGGCTGTGATTTGGTAGTCGCGAAGTGTGAGCTTGTAATCAAAATCCATTTGATCCAATTCTGCTTCGGCTTGCTGTGGTGTTTGGCGTAGATAAGTTTTAATTTCTTGGGGGCTATACCAGCCTTTCAATGCCTTGCGACGGTTGCTGCTATCTCGGACATCTAAACACCAAATGCCGCTTTCATGTTCTAATTGTTTTAAGTAGGGACGCCCATTGGTGGCAAAGGTGAGTGGCACTTTAAACTCAGCGTAATGTGTTTCAACAGTGAAAGCAGCGCGCTCTTGGAGTCCTTTTGCGTAACGTTTGGCTTGATCAATATCGCTATAGGTGTTCTTTGCGCTTTTTTTCGCTTCCACGACAGCAACTGGAGTTAAGCCCATAAATAACACGTAGTCGGCAGGGCCTGAGTCCGTAGGCCATTCGGCAATTGCACGGTTTTCGTTAGGAATAGGACGAGCGCCCTTGGCGTACCTAAGGTTAGCGGTATCGGCTTGCCATCCGGCTTCGATTAATTGTTGATCGATAAGGACACGGGTTTCAGCTTCGTTCAGTTCCAGTCGAGATTTTTCTACTTGTCTTATTGTTTCTGCTTGTTGCTGTGAACCTTGCTGTTGGAATGTAAGGTTGTAAATGACATTGGCTTCATCCATTTTGGTGCGGTATTCAGCCAGTTTTGCTTCGTGCTCTGTGGCAATCTCTTCCCATACCTGACTTTCTGAAGCCATTTGTTCTGCGCGTTGCTTTTCTGCTTCTGCTTTCTCGGCTTCGATCTGTTTTAATTGTTCTGCGTGTGCGAGCCGGTCTTCTACTGATCGACTTTTCTTTTCAGCTTCTAATAGTGCTTCTTCCAAAGCGCGTACTTTTGCCGAAGGATCTTGCGGCTTTTTAAATGGTGGAAGTGTGAAGCCTTTAGCTTTGTCCCCTCCAAAGGTGATATGGAACCAACCACCAAGGGCGTGACCGACTTGAAGTGCTTTTAGGGCATCGCGGTGGGTGGATGATGTAATGTCGTGGGCCGCTGGGTTACCCAGTTTACGAATAGTATGGAAGGCGTCTTTAATTTGCCTATCAAGTCGCAGCGTGTAGTCTAGTTCTTTTAGCAAATCTACTTGTTTTACTTCAGCCCCGCTATTAACACCAACGCGAGAGGCAATGGTTTTGGCCAATTCCTCACCAAGTTGTCGCATTTTGATGAGGGTGGTGTTTGGGTCTGGTACAAAGCAGGCTTCGGCTGTTTGGGCTAAACGTAATAGGAGTTCATCGTGGTGTTTTAGAAAGTCAAAGTTGCTTTTATCGCTCATCATTACTTATCCCTGTTTTTTTGCGTGATTATTAAGCTTCTTAATTAAGGAAGTCCGCAGAAAAGTCATTCGTGAAACCCGCTAATGCTTTATGCTGTTTTGTTGCTCCGCAGAGTAGCCAGCCTTAACCCAATTATCGACATCTTCTTTTTTAAACTTCCACAACCTACCCATTCGATGAGCTGACATAAGCTGTTTGTCAATCCATTTGTACACGGTGTCACTGCTAACACCAAGGTGCTCACAAATTTCGGAGATGGATAGCCAACGATCACTCATATTGGTCATTTATTGCACCCTCATTGCAATGGTTTTGCGCATATTAGGTAATTATTTCACAAGATTTACTAGGGTTTCAGCCTTTTCTGGATATTAGCTAACGAAATGACATACCTGTGGTCGATTTAAGCTGATACGATCCGATTAAAGATGATTTTAGTGTCATGCCGATGATTTTGATGAGTGAGACTTATATGGCTTGGACAATGTAGATTTATTAGATTTCGCGCGTGGGTATGGCGTGAGCAACACAGGGATCAATGTGATTGAAAAGGTTTGGAGCTCTGAGCCCACTCGCCGAGTGAAGGCAAGCAACCGTGGGAAGAATCGCGCTGTACGCTACCCCAGTAAGAAAATGGGGGTTGTTATTCAAGCGGAAAGCTTTTCTCTAGAGTTTTCTGGCATTCAGTTGAAAGAGTTCGATGCGGATGTTTTCCGCTATTACTATCAACTGCCATCATTGGACCTTTATAAAAGTGGCAATAGCAGTAATCTCCCCGCTTTTCTCCTATGTTTCTCCGAATTTAGCTCTAAGCAAGTCTATAGACTACTCAGCTATAGCACGTCCATATAAAGATAAAGACAGGAGACTTTAAGTGCCAAAAGAGATTAGTACAGGTCGAAAAGAACATATTAAGCTTTTAATAGAAGAGCAAACTTATTCACCCGAATGGCAAGATGGTTTTCTTAGTACGTTTAAGAAGAATAATTACAATACCCAAGAAATCGTCGAACTGTTTGAGAAAAATAAGCCAGCGGATATAGACGATATTGATACCAATTTGGTACAGCTACAAAAAGAAGTAGAGGTGGTCGAAGGTGAGCTGAAAAAAATTAAAGGCCTCTTAGACAAGAAAAAAATTACGAATTTTAACTTTTCGGAAGAAATTGCCCCGCTTTTCGATCATCTTACCCTGCGCGAAAAGCCTTACAATATTCTCAATTTATGTAAAACCAATGAGTTACGCTTTAACATCATCAAGCTAATAAAGAAGGATGAAAAATTTGCGGCTGATAATGAACTGGAAGAGTTTAATTATGGCGCATTAAAAAAAGGGCCATATGAAAAGATAGATTTTCTTGAAAAGAAAATAGCGACATTCAAATTATTTATTAAAACCTATGGTCAATTAGGTAATGCTAACGCACAGAATAGTGATGGAAGCGGACAACACCTCCCACAAGTTAATGAAGATAAAGATAACCAAGCCAAAAATAGTGAAGATAAAAGAACCGCCTTTAAAGAAATACAAAAACTTAGAAATGAAATTATTAACCTACTTCCTCCCATTCAGAAGAAAGTTCGAAAACTCATCACTGAAACGCTATCGGAACAATGGGGAACTACAGAAGACGAGACTGCGACTGCCCCAAAAAAACAAACCAGATACAAAAAAGTCAGGAAATCCGACAGGAAAAACAAGGTTACCACTAAAGTAGAAACTACCCACCTACTATGTAAAACTCAGAATGTTATCAATAATATTTACAACGAATACTATGGTTTAGTGGACTCCCTGATAAATAAATCTGATACTCAATTCTCCAATATCCGTACCTTTGGTAACATTATTTTTGATGTATATTTACAAAGCGCTGAAGGGACAAGTAGCAGCGAAGAAGATATTACGCCGGAAGCCCTAGATGCCCTAGCTAAAGAGTTCAAAGAGAGCATCATCGAAAATAAACATGAGCTGAACAAACTTAAAAAAGAGATTATACAAAAAGAGGAATCTACCACGAAATCTAATGCTCACATGAAAGGGGAAAATATACGTCCAATCCTAGAAGGTCTGCAACACTTTTTAGAGAGGTTGTGGGTACAGATTCAGTCCATTAATGATTACTACGGCGTAGATTTCGTTGTCCAAGAAACTCAAAAAGAGAGAAATAGTAAGAAAGGGGGAAACAGTAAACCTCACTTTGATGAATTTACACAAGGTAATGGGCCTTTCTGGCAAATCTATAAAAAGAAATTACAAACCTTGGCCAACAGTATTAGCACTGATGTCAGCAGCACTATAAATCAGCTCCAACCTCATTGGCAACGATCGGCTATTGCCGAGGTAAATATACAAGCAAGAAACTTTACTGACGTCGTTGGTAGTTATATGCACATCCTATTGCGCACGCCCAGGTTAATTATTGAAACAAAGAAGGCTAAATTTGAACTGGTGCGTATTGTAAATCGTATTGAACTGGGGCTTGAACATGAAATGGACACCTCTATTCAGAAAACACAAGCCGTTTTTTCTCTTATTAAAGGTATTGCGAATACCGCCGGTGAAGCTGCGAATTTAGCCGCAGCGGCAAGTGGTGTAATGGTCACTGGTGGTATGAGCCATGGGTCAGCGAGCGGATTTACCAAAACTGAAACAAGTGCCAGCGGCGACATTAGCACAACGCAATCCAAAACCTATCCCGGTAGCACTCAATCTTATGTTCCTTTAGGTCGTATCGATATGAAAACAGATGGTATTCTGCAAGGCGTAGAGAACCTCTGTACTCTAGGCGCCCGACAGGCGCTAAAAGAAATACAGATTATTATTAAGCAAACTCATAGTTCACTGGAAAACGATTTGGCCATTTTAGAAGAAATGCAACAATGTGCGCAAAACGCACAAAAAGCAATTCTTGGCAAAGAAGAACGCTGGTTGCCTCAAATTGATATTGTTCGGTTCGAAACTGAGGGGGATAGATATTTGGATTTTCTGGCAGGATTATGGGCGGCCAATGGTATTCTCAATGATCATGACAGTTCTTCAACACCCGGTAAGTTAGAGCGAGAAAATTTGCGCGCCAAAACCAATGAGTATAATGCAATAACGAAGCTAGCCAAAGAGAACAAACTACAGCTAACTGTCAGCCAATAAATAGTTAGGGCCTGTTGACACTAATTAAATTACACCTGTCGTCCCTAAAACACGCCAGTTTAGGCGCGAGAAGCGCGGTTTGGTGAACCAAATAAGCGACGAGCAACGACAAATGGCGTGTTTTAGGGACGACCCAAAGGGCTGGGCGTATTTTTTCCATATTCTGCGTTGCTGCTCGTTCATTTGGAATAACCAAATAACACTCGCAGCGCCTAAAATATGAAAAAAATACACTCCAGCAGGTGGGATTCTATTAGTGTCAACAGGCCCTAGTTTAACCTAAGAAGAAAAGGCTCCATCCTAACGGCATAGAGAAAACCTTCCCTTAGCTTTTCTCTGCGACAAGAAGTATCTAGGAGCGAGCCAAAACTTTTTTGATTTTAACGCTGTTTTTTCTTAGCTTGGCCGCTATGATCTAGAGAACCAATATCGTTGCATAGTGCTAAAAAAAACATGTCTCTAGGGAGAGTATACCTATGTCGAATCAAAGTATTAAAACTATCGATACGGAAGTAAAGCAACAGACATCTCAACAACCCATTGACGTTCCACTAAAAAATATCACCACGATGAAGGTCGTCGACACCGAAAATTCGACGACACAAAACGGTCAGGCCATTCAAGCCAATACCAATATTTTTGGTAAACCGAATATGCGTCTTGAAGGGGCGCTTTTAGATAATGGCGAGAAGATTCTCAGTATTCCTTTTGCAAAAGATAACTTTACACTTGATCAGCTTTTTACTGACTTTTCCATACCCAATATCGATCTGTTTGTTTTCTCCGATGTTGATATTCATATTGAAACTAATCCACAGGCCGAAAAACCGACTACCATTAATTTTTCTGGAAAACTCGATATCAACCAAGCGCCACTAACATCTATCGCGCCTCTGCTTAATATAAATGAGGCGCCGTTGATGACGGCGACAATAGAATCGGGTGACACCGACCTCTCGGATAAGGTAAACCCCCAAGCCGTTACACTGAGCACCGAGACCACACTTGAAGTAGCGGTTATCCCCAATGTTTTCTTAACCAAAGGCGCTTTTGAAATCCAAGTTGAAAAAGCTGATAAGGACCAATGGCAGATACTGCCGAGTGCGAAAGGCATACTCGAAATAAACCAACTGGGTGAAAGTGCTGGTGAGCTAGAAGCGAATATAGAGTATAAAGACAAGCAGCTCGAACTCAGCGCCAGCTCTGTCGAGATTAACAATGCATTTGATATTCAAGGCTTAACCTTAAGTGATTTGGCAGTAGACGCCACAATCGGCACTAGCAAAGTATTGAACATTAGCGCCCTCCTCGCCACCGATCAGCAAAATTACAAGCTCAGCGGCACTATTGCGGATGATCGTGCCGGTGTTTACGCCAGCATCTCTTCATTCTCCATGGATGATATAGACGCAATCTTTTCTGCATTAACAAAAGAAAATATTTCACTTCCCAACTTCGCTTTCGAATTAAAAAATGTTGTACTCGGATTTGCTACCGCAGATGGTGTATACGGTACAGAGCACTTATCTGAAGGTGCCATAATCCAAGCCGAGATTGCCATCTTTGACTACAACTGCACGGCAAAAACACATATCAGTAAGAATGGTCTTGAATTTATCGGTAGCCTTGGAAGCCTATCAGTGGGACCTGTTGATATTCACCAAGCCAAGCTAGAATTAAACCTCTATAGCCAAACTTCAGGTCGCGATAGCAGCTTTGCTATTGTCGGTGAAGCTGAAATAGAGGGTATCGAGCTTGAATGTAAACTGGTTTTCCAGGAAAACAATGGTAAGTGGGAACAGATTCTGTACGCGGGTCTAAACGCTGATGCATTTTCAATGTCGACGGTGTTTCCTCCGGCAAAAAACAGTTTCATTGACACCTTTAGCTTTAGCAAAATTGCATTTATTTATTCTTCATTCGAGGGTAACAGCCAAGACAGTGACTTCAGCTTTAATGTAAAGCAAGGTTTACAGCTTTTGGGTACCATGAATCAAATACCTGCACTCTCTGATCTCACCGGCAAAGACGACCTCGCGCTCGAACTGGGTGCTTATTTCGGCACAGAAAAAGAAATTACGATTTCACTTCCTGACACTCGCTTAGATCTCGGCAGCTCAGTGACCACATCGCCTTTTAGTATAGGTATTGCGTTCGCTCCACAACCTTCCCTGGATTTAGTATTCGTCTTAGACGTCGATGTTCCTAAACAAAATGATCCATTGCACTTTGATCTAAGCCTTTCCGTTGGCGCTATTCAGGCAAGTGGCGCGGGCACAATGAAAAATTATTGGGAAAACCCATTTGGCTTAAACGGTTTAAAAGTGGGGCCTAACCTGGCGCTAGAAGTAGGTATTATTTATCAACAATTTCTCGCCACCGGTACCCCCTCCTCCTTTGGATTTGTAGGAGGCCTTGTATTAGGTAATGTTGTTGCCCAGATGGCCATGAAGATCTCTGCGATTCCAAGCGAACAGATCTTAATGGGTAAATTAGAACAACTTTCGCCAGAAAACTTAATTGCTTTTGTCAATCAGGCGGCGAAAGCAAATATCCCAACCGATGCCCTGCCGGACATTATTGATATACGTGATTTAGAGCTTTATATTGCCCCGGCAGGTGGCAGCATTGGCACCGTCACCTTTGAACAAGGTTTTAGCTTTGATGCGGATTTAGTTCTTTTTGGCAAAGAAATTTCTCTGCACGCAAGACTCGGCGACGACGGTATTTCTGCAGATGGTAGCATTGATCGAATCGCCATTGGCCCTCTTACTATTCAAGGCAAGGATGGTGATGATGCTGAATTTGATTTTGACTTAACCACGTCAAAACAAGGCTTTTTAATTGACGGAGAACTGGATTTTCTCGGCACGGGCGTAGGTATATATGTTGATATCTCAAACCAAGGCATAGAGTTCAACTTCGAACAATCCTTCTTAGGCTTACTGACTTATTCTGTTGAAGGAAAAAGCAGTGGCAATCTGGATAAGCCTGAAACATTAGATTTTGCACTTGCTGCCGAGTTCGACAATGATCTCACTGCCTATTTGAAAAATGATTTATCGAAGAAAATCAATCAAGCTGCTGACGCCGTGAATGAAAGTATTGAGCATGCACAAGAGAAGGTTGATGAAGCTGAAAAACAATATAAGAAGGAATTCGACAAAGCCAATAAAAAACTGCAAGAGGCCAAGAAAAAAGCCGACGCACTTAGTGAACAATTGAATGCCGAACTCGCTTCTGAAAAACGCAAGTATAAACAAGACATCAAAGCCGCAAAAGCTGAAATTGAACGGGCTGAAAAGACATACAACAACGCCTTAAAAGACGCACAGGACACGGTAAACCAAGCGCAAGCAAAGTACAATAAAGCGATGAAGGATGCTCAAGCGGCTGTAGATAAAGCCCAACGCACCTACAATAATGGAGTAAAAGCTGCACAAGATAAAGTCAATACAGCCGAGCGCGATTACAACAACTCGATTAAATCTGCTAAGCGAAGTTTTGATTCTGCCATTCGCAAGGTCAACAGCTTGAACAGCAGCATTAACAGCGCCAAGAAAAAACTAAAAAAAGAAAAGAAAAAAACCTTCCCCAATCCATTAAAGCTAACCAAATATGCCGCCGAAATTGCCGGGCTAGAAACTGCAAAAGCAACGGCGAATACGGCATTAAAAGCGGCTAAAGCTACCATGAGTGGCACCACAAAAGGCGCCCAGTACGTTGCCTTCGAAACAGCAAAGGGCACATTAAAAGCCGCCAAAGAAGGCGCTAACTATGTTGCCTTTAATAATGCAAAAAAAGCGCTGGAAGCCACAAGAAAAGGCGTACAGTACACCGCCTTCGAAACCGCAAAAGGCGCCTTAACAGCAGTTCGTAAAGGGGCTGAATTTACCGCTTGGAAAGCAGCTGAAGAAGGTCTAAACGCCGCTGAAATCGCAGGCCAAGCGGCAATAAGTGCAGCGCAAGATGCGGTCAATAATATTGGCAAAACAGGCATTTACATCGCATTCAAAACTGCGCAAGCAGCCCTCGAAGCCGTTAAACACGGCACTTCTGCTGTCGCATTTGAAAGTGCCAAAGCTGCATTGGAAGGTGCAAAACAAAGTGCCGGAGCAACACTCGACCTAGCCGAGTATGTCGCCAAACACTCTGGCGATATTATTGACCTACGATACGTACGCTTGTCTGGTCATTTAAAAGGTATTTTAAAAGGCGACTTTTTTACAGCCAAAATAGACCTGAGTGTTTTTGGAAAAGAGTATAAAACCACTATAGATTTCGATGTTCAGGATGTGGATGGTTTTATTGAGGCGCTGTTTAAAGATACTTTGAAGTTTTTTAATAAAACCTTCGCGTAAATAAAGAATACAATATAGTAGCTAAGATAAAATAGTCTTGAGTTGATGTAACAGCTACCCGTTTTTAGCAAGGAAGCTGTTACATCAAGCCTAGTTCACAACTATCGCGAAAGACACTCAGGTAGATAGGTATGAGCAATATCACTACGCTCTATAGCCCCTTACTGATGGGGCAGAAATAAAGAATACACATCAACACCAGACACGCTGTGAATACCTCCTTGTACGCTCTACTTCGGCTTACCGTCAAGCGGCACCTAGGCCCTGCCTCAGAAGGTCTGGTGCTGTATTGTTCCAGAGCGATAAGATCTGGAATACTTGAGCTGTAGTGGCTTAAACTTTTCCTGCTAGACTTTTTCCATTGATATGTGTCTCTATTAGAATCCTGCATTTACCCTAAAGTATAAACCGCTGGCTTCAATACCAATTTCTTTTATAGGAAAAGCGACTATATAAGTGCCATACATCAAACTATCTAGCTTCCCATGAATTCATGGCTCATATACCATGTATAAGTCTATCCATAATTAGCGTACATCTTCGTTCCTTTGCACTTAAATCCTATTAGGCCAGTTAAATGACTGTTAAGAATGAGACAACTCTCGCTATACAGGTGTCCCCTCAAGAAAATTTACCGAGGGATCACGGCTACTTTTTAAGCATCGTATTTCACCCAGAATTTGGACGTATTGGCGAGCGTGCGAATATCTCATCGCAACTGCAATCCCACGGCCTTTGCTTGAATCGAAATGAACCCTTATTTTTTAATCCCAAAGCACCCAATATAGGAAATCCACTTTTAGACCCGCACATATCGCGTACACCTTTACATATAAAATTTGGCACCTTAAACGACATTGCTATCGTAAGTCAGGATAAACATGAGTTAGTCATAAACGGTGCGAAAACCAGGGAAGCAAAGATAAAAATAGCAGATTTAAAGGGCGGAATAGTTATCGAAATTGCTCGACGCATTGTTCTGCTGTTACATAGGGATGTGGAAGTTAAAACTTCTCCAGATAGTATGAATATAATAGGAGCAAGTGCTGCTATCGAAGAAGTTCGTAATACGATTAAAAAAATATCCGGCGTTGATATACCCGTGCTTATTCGAGGTGAATCAGGAACAGGCAAGGAGCTAGTCGCTAAAGCCATACACACGTTAAGCTCCCGAAAAAATGCTAACTTCATTAGCGTGAACATGGCAGCTCTACCAGAATCTCTCGCTAGTTCGACTTTATTTGGCTCCAAGAAAGGCGCCTTTACTGGAGCGCAACAGGAGCAAAAGGGTTATTTTCGCCAGGCAGATAAAGGCACCTTATTCCTTGATGAAATAGGAGACACCCCTATTTCCATTCAGACTCTCCTGTTGCGAACATTAGAAAACAATGAAATCCAACCCGTTGGCGCCTCCCAGCCCGAATATGTTAATACTCGAATTATCAGCGCAACCGATGCAAATCTTGAAGATAAGTTACAAGACGCAACATTTCGTACGCCTCTATTACAACGCTTAGCGAGTTACGAAATATACTTAAGTCCGTTGAGAGAACGTCGTGAAGATATAGGCCCAATTGCTGCACATTTCTTAAAACAGTTTATTTTAGAATTTAATGATGAAATTGATATTGAGAATATAGCCTCCGAGCATTGGAAAACACTCTTTTCACGCTTATGTCGCTACGATTGGCCAGGGAATATTAGACAGTTAAAACATATCTTACAACAGATTGTTCTATATAACCGAGGTGAAAATTACTTTCGCCTGCCAGAACATATAGATAATCTATTACCGCAAGAAACATTATGTAAAAACACCTCGAATAAACATCCAACTCTCGACAAAAAACAAAAACCTAAAGATATCAGTGACAGGGATCTAGAACTCGCTTTACAGGATAACCTCTGGGATCTAAAGGCTACGGCTGATGCTCTTAACCTATCTCGTAGCTCACTTTACAATCGACTTGACCAGCACCCCAACTTGAAGCGCGCGAAAGATATATCAAATGAAGATATTGCTACAGCATATAAAGAATCGAATGGAGACTTATATACTATGTCGCAAACCTTAAAAATATCAGTACATGCTCTTCGTCGCCGTGTTTCTGAATTATCGTTAACGATTAAATAGTAAAATAAGACAGGCATTTAATGGACAAAGGCAGCTACCTTCAGCATTATAGAATTGAAAAGCCACTTGGTTCAGGGGGCATGGGTACCGTCTATCTGGCAACCGACACTAAACTAGAACGACTGGTTGCTATCAAAACACTGAATGAAGAAAAACAATCGTCTCACTATCAGGAAAGACTGCGACAGGAATCTAAAATACTCGCTCAACTTAACCACCCAAACATCGTACAAATATACGATTTTATCGAACATGAAAACAAAGTTATGTTGGTAATGGAATATATTGACGGCGAAACGCTAGAGCAATGGTGCAAGCGAGATATTAGGGATACAACACGTGTACTTCCACTTGTTATCGAAATTGCAAAGGGCCTCCAAGCTGCGCATCAACATGGAATAATTCATCGGGACTTAAAACTTGATAATATTATAATTACCCCATCAGGGAATATTAAAATTGCGGATTTTGGAATAGCCAAGGCTATTAGCAGTGATAATTCGCTTAAAACTCAGGACGGACTTGTTCTCGGTAGCTACTGTTCTATGTCACCAGAGCAAATCTACGGACAAAAACTAGATGGCAAAAATGATTTATTCTCTCTTGGACTCATTACATTTTATCTGCTTTGTGGTCATCACGCTTTCAGTGACGCAAAGGATAGCGAATCTTATATTCAAGGAGTCCTCAATAATTCGCCAAGATTGCATCTATTAGATAAAGAGATACCACAAGAATTAATCAGCCTAATTTATAATTTATTAAAAAAGCAGCCAGACCTCCGTCCAGAATCGGCGCTCGCTGTCGAAAAAGAGCTGCTAAACATATCACAGCGCCAAGAATCGAAAATTCCAAACGCAAACACAACGATATATACCAATAAATTGATCTTCGAAAAGAAGCATGGATTTATCGAAAAAATTAACGAAAACCTATTTAATAGAAAAACGGGGATAATTACACTCTCACTATGTTTAGTGGTATTTGGCTTATTCAAATTACTTGACTTAGGTGTCAAACCTAAACAGTTGTCTTATATAGCGACTTTTCCACCCGAAAATCTGGGCGCGTTTGAAGAAGATAATGCTCTTCTTTCTCGAACAGTCCACCAAGCTATAATGACAGGAATTATGAGCCTTGAAGATACTGCACTGATCAATATCGACGAACTTAACAGCTATTCGGGAACTAGCCTTCATAAAGCAAGGGCTTCAGGAGCAAATAAACTGGTAACATCTACACTCCGATGTAGCGATAGCTTATGTGAATTAGAAATAATCTTAACAAGAATTAAAGACTCTTCGGTTATTCGTCATGTAAGCAGCACGGTTAAAATAGATGAATATACTTCATTACATCACTCAATCGTCGGAAAAACACAAAACCTTTTAAACAATTTTAAAATCCGAAAGAACGTGGTTAACCTTAGAATTTCAGAAAAAGGATACTTTCGATATCTATCGGCGATAGCAGATACAAGAGAAAACACAAAAGATAATTTGTTTATCGATGAATTACTCGATATCCAAAGCCAATGGCCTGAATACATTCCAATATATTACACACTAACCAGCCATTACTTAGATAGATATTGGGACTCTCACGACGGTGAATACCTTAAAAAAGCTCATATTTTATTAGAGAATGCCTTAAGACGTTTACCTGACAATCCTGATATCCTATACAACTTGGCTCTTGTATTACTAAAAGAAAAAAAGTACGAACAAATTCCGATTCTGGTTTCACATTTAAGAAGATCAGAATTAAATGAGCCTTTAATCACACGCTTGGAAGCTGAATATTGGCAAAAAACAGGCAATTATGAGCAGGCTCTAGCGGTTCTTAACCAGTCGCTCGCCCTAAGAAAGTCAACCAAAACTCTATATAGAAAGGCGCTTATTTTATGGATACTAGGAAAAACCGATGCTTCTGAAGCCATCCTCCAAGATATCTTAAACAAGAATACTGATTATCTGCCCGCCATGGGTCTAATTGCAGATATAGCCTTAATCAAGGGAGATGCTAAAAACGCAATAGACAGATACAAAGCCCTTCTCAAACACCAAAATACCAGTTTAAATAATGGCAATCTCGGCTTAGCTTACCTATTAAATCAAAATTTTCTACAAGCAGAAAAGCAATTCTTAATCGCTCACTCGGCCGAACCTGAGCGAACTACATGGTTATTAAACTTGGCGGATAGTCAATTACTCCAAGCTAAGCAAACGGAGGCAACAGCCAACTATAAAAGTGTTATTAAATCGCTTTCCAAAAAAACAGCAGAAAGCCATGAATACTACTCTTTAAAGTCACAGGCTCTTGCACGCCTAGGACAATTTGAAAATGCCGTCATCGCCCTTAAAAAAGGCATGGCGCTTGGTGCAGATAGCCTAGAGATACTATATGCAGCCTCGATTGTTTATTCACTTAGTGGCGACGACGTATCTGCAGGGCTTCACACCAAACTCGCGCTTGAAAAAGGCCTATCTCCCGGCTGGCTTGAACTACCCTGGCCAAGTGATAACAATATTATCGGTAACATAAGTAGCGAGAAGCGTTAACTTCTGTCCACTACTTAATGTTATATTTTTAATATCAGTTTTTTACAATTATTCTTAGATTCAACTTTCTATGTACACCTTATCTATGTACACCTTACCGTAAAAGAAGGGTCCTTGGAAATAAAACCCTTATAAATGGGCTTGTCGGATGATGCATCACTAGCTTTTGATTTATAAGCTACAAACGAAAACGATACATATTCTGAGTTTTTATGAGAAAATACCATTTTTAAACTTAAACCGTTATCGCAAACCTCCACAGGAGGCATATCTCCCTCACGGTGAATAATGTATATTCCTGGACAGTCTTCTGATGTAACTTTGTCAGTCATACTTTCTGGTGTTCGTATTTGGTATTTTTCTAAGTCAATTTTACACATATCGTCATCACCATATGACGACCATTTACTTTTATTATTACTCTTTTTCTGTAAATCGGTTTTGGGATCCATAAACACCCAATCGCTTTTATCTAGATTAACAACTACTGTTACATCCTGCCCACCTTTTGCAAAATCCACCTCAATTCCACAGATGACAACTGAATCATCTTCAGCTTTAAGCATCCAGTCTTCAGGCGTATCGTTTGGTGACGGTTTAAGTATAAAATTTTGTGTTAACTTTTTGTCCGGATCTGCCTTTATTAATCTAATATACATGGTTAATTTTCCTATGGTAACAGTTAATACAAATCGTTCATTTTATGAGGGTAGTCATACCCTTCTCTCATAAAGAAACCTACTACAGAAACCTCACCATTTTCACTAACATCATACTCAGAATAGGATTTTGAACCCCAACCCATTTTATGATTTATAGTTTCCATGGCTGCGGTAAATTGTCCTTCAGAATTAAGTTTGTAATCAATCTTGCATAGTGAACTTAGACATTCAAGTGAGTGGAGTGTCATCCCTTCGGTGCTATCCATTGCAATAGAAACTGCCTCCATCAAAGACGTTTCAGCAGTATAAGCCCATGATTCATCCACCACCTCATCTATATAAACGCTATCAAATACATCCATTACAGAGTGTGACAAATCAGCAGTGCGGCTATCCTCTGTTTTCTCATCATTACGAACACTCTCCGCTTTTTTACTATTGTTATCAATACTGGTATTAGTTGAGTTTTTACTCTGGCTTTCTAATTGCTCTGCAATAACACTTTCCATCTTTTTTATAAGGTTTTTATTTTGAGATATTTGATGGGCTAACTCTCTAAGTGGTTTGTCATCAAAAACATGTGGAGCGCTTTCGCCCATATGCTCATGCTCTTTTACCGTCGGTGCAAAAGCATATAAAAATACAAAATAAGCGACAACGCCAGATATTAATATATTTACTACTAAAGTAAGGATTAAGTACTGTTTCATATTAACTCCTGATAACGGGGGAGCTGAGCTCCCCCATAATCTCTGCACTAGTCGTTTTCGGTTATCTTATAAGCGCCTAACCAAGATTTTCCATTATCTGTTTTTGTTGGCAAGTCGCAACGAAAATAATAGTGTGAATTATCCCTTGAACTCATACTTCCATAGTCCAACCTTTGCCAATCACTATTAATGCCAGATGTTTTTTTCGTATCGGCCCAAGACCCCATTCCAGTAGTTCCAATCTTGTTGTAGCGTGAATGTAAAGTACAACTTACATCCTGAGTAGCGCTAAGATCCTTTACCTCTACCCAGGCACTTTTAATGCCATGAGCGCTATGGTCATTGATTCCCAGACATTTAACCTGAAGTAAGTCATTTCTAGAGTTATTAAAAATATTACCCCTATCAATTGTTGCGCTTCCTAAAACACTGACGCAAGAAGCTGAGTTATACACCTTGCCATCAGACGCCAGCGCGTTTACAGATACAAACATTCCTAAAGCAAGAGATAAAAATGCAATTTTTTTCATATGATTTTCTCCTAATTAAAAAAATTGAATGAAAAACAAGTTTTTAATGGATTCAATTCACACGTTTTTATGTACTCAAGACAAAATTTTTTACGTGCTCAAAACGCACGTTGCAAATGAAGTACCAAGTATAAAATGAACGTTAATAGCTTAAATTCATCTTTTTTTTCATATTCAATGGCACATAAATCTTAATATTGCACAAATTTCTCGATCTAAATTCTGATTAAAACGGCGTTTGACATGTCAGCCTCTCTTTTTGACATGTCAAAGATATGCGGAAGTTGAAATCTAGCCTACAAGAAGAAAGTGAAATGGAAAAACAATTTTATCTAGTCGACTTGACTAACATGAGGAATAAGTGCTGACCATGAAAAAGCGACTCACCTCCAGCCAAGACACGGAATTTGCTAAGCCGATCCATACCCTAAAATTTTTAATTAAATTGTATTTACCCACACTGACGCTGGAATTCCTTGTTACTGATCGATGTGACTAACAGGTTTGGGAAACCATAGGTATTTGGTTGAGGTATCGAGACATTTGAAAAAATAATTGTAAACGAATAATTGGAAAATATTTGAGGCGTAGATGAATTAACCAATAGAAATAAATCTATCTTGCGCAAAGTCATCTATTTTTCTTATAAAAAAATAAATACTTTTAGTGTATTACAATGTGTAATTATATAAAGAAGCCTGTAAACAGGCTTCTTCAGAAAGCATCCAAAGTGAGGGATGCAAAATCAATCTGCAATCACAGGCGCACCCAAAGTCCATGGGCCACCAGCGTCAATCACAGCTTGTTGTAAGCTAGGCAGGCTTTTTCCTTGTAGTGCTTTCATACGCTTAGCGACAGAGTCCAAATCTTTATTGGCAAAGTCGAGCTGCTCAATGTGTTGAGCCGTTGGACCGTAGGTCGACCAGGAGGCTGACATGGCGTACCAGAGACGGCTGGCGATATTCGCAGGTTTAATTCCCATCTTGTCGCGAGACTCGAGGCCATTTAATTGGAATTTAATGGCGTTAATCTCGCGTTGGATGTTTGCATATTGCTCTTCTAGATCTTTAATATCACCGGGAGTAAGATCTATCGCAGAACGTAAACCTTCCATTGATTTATCCATTCCCTCAAGCAAGGCATTAGTCGAGGAAACGCGTCTTTCGGCCGCTAGAATCTTTTTACTAAAATCGAGTACCGCATCAGCGGATGAAGCTTCAAGTGTTGGCTTGTAAATAGGTTTTAATTCAAATTCTACCGCATCCGCCAGTTGCGTCACCTTACTGCCAACACGCTTATACAAAGTAGCTTTGTAGGTGCCAGGCATGGCCATTACGTTAAGCTCTTGAAACGGATTTTCCTCTTCTTCTTTTCCTGTAATAGCTGTGGATTTAGCGTAAGTCATATCCCAGGTGACACGGTGCAAGCCTTTTTTTACTTCTCCGGCAACACGATTCACAAACGCGCCAGCAGCGTCCCTCACTTCAACATACACCGCAGGCTCGGGCTCTTGGTTTTCTCTTTCGATGGCTTCCCAACTCGGGTATTTTGGATATCTTTTATCTTTTACCATCTGCTTTTCAGCTTTCTGACGCTTTTCTTTTGCTGTTTTCAAACCTTCTTTTAAAAAGTACGTTAAGGTGGCGCCATGTTCGGGATTTTGCGCGATATAGCGATCATCGCCATCAGAATCCGTGTGATTTGTATCGAGCATAAACCACTTCACTGGACGGCTGGGAGCAAATAACAAGGCGTCCTCTTGTTGCATGGTTGTTTCGCTCAGTTGACGCAGTGGGCTATAGTCATCAAGAATATAAATACCGCGCCCGAAGGTTCCTACCACCAAGTCATTTTCACGGCGCTGAATAACCACGTCTCGCGTTGAAATCGTGGGAATACCGCCATCGAGTTCAAGCCATTTTTTACCGCCATCCACAGTAAAGAACACGCCAAACTCTGTACCAATAAAGAGTAACTCTTTATTGACGTGGTCTTGTACAATACGCCAAACCAAATGTTTTTCAGGTAAGTCAGCAGCTAAGGATGTCCAACTTCCACCCAAGTTGGTGGACTTGATTAGGTAAGGTTTGAAGTCACCGTATTTGTGATTATCCAAAGCTACATATACAGTATTGGGATCAAATAAATCCGCTCGGATATCATTCACATAGGCAGTTGCAGGAACACCGCGCACATTTTTCAGATCAATTTTTTTCCATTTCTTACCACCGTCAGTGGTTACTTGAATATGTCCATCATCCGTGCCCACCCAGAGGATATTTTCATTCACCGGGCTTTCGGCGAAATTGGCAATTGTGTGATACTCAGACATAGCATAAATATCCCAGCCTGCTTCTACAGACCACGTGCGTCCCATCATAGGGATATGCATGCGATTACCGTTTTTAGTCAAATCTCCAGAAATGGGTGTCCAGCTATCACCGCGATTGTCCGATCGCCAAACCCGTTGAGAAGCAAAATAGAGACGTTTAGGATCGTGCGCCGAAACATTAATAGGAGCATCCCAATTATATCGCTCCGCCGGTTCACCTGGACGCGGCTGCGGCTTGATATAAACATTCTCTCCAGTAACACGGTCATGGCGATTTAAGTTACCTTGTTGCCACTGGGAATACATAATATTTGGATTGCCCGGCTCAATCGCTGGCTGGTGACCATCACCACCGAGGGTTAAAAACCAATCTTTGTTCTTAATCCCCTCTTCTTTATCTGTGCGCGAAGGTCCGCCTTGAGTTGAATTATCTTGGGTGCCTCCGTACACAGTGTAAAAAGGTTCGCTGTCATCAGCGGCAACTTTATAAAACTGCGTCAGAGGTAGGTTGGCCATAAAACGCCAGTTTTCCATGCGGTCGTAAGACATGTACAAACCGCCATCTGAGCCCATTAAGACAAAATCCGGGTCTGCAGGATGAAATGCCATCGCGTGGTCATCCACGTGTTTACGTTCGGTGCTGATGGGTGTCCAGGTCTTACCACCATCGTTTGAAACTTTACTGTAGTTACTGGCAATATAAACACGGTCGAATTGGTGCTGATCGGCATAAATTTCTTGATAGTAATGAGGGCCAGTGCCGCCGCCCACTTCGTCAGACATTTTAGTCCAGCTCGCCCCACGATTTGCCGAGCGATAAACGCCGCCTTTGCGATTATCAATCTCAATTGCCGCATAAAGTACATCTGGATTCATCGGCGAAATCGCCAAACCAATTTTGCCCATATTCCCTTCTGGTAAGCCTTCTTCTAACTCCGTCCATGTCTCACCACCGTCATCAGAGGTATGAATACCGGACCCAGGTCCTGTCCCCACATAAGCGGCAACCGTTCTTTGACGTGACCAAGTGGCAGCGTAAAGCTTATCGGGGTTGCGTGGATCAATCGCTAATGAGGTAACTCCAGTCCATTCATCCTCCGGCGTTAACACGAGCTTCCAGCTTTCGCCACCATCGGTAGTTTTGTACAAACCGCGTTCACCACCACCGCTCCACAGCGGACCTTGAACGGAAACCCATACGGTATCTGAATCTTCAGGGTGAATCACAATATCTGAAATACGCTCGGAATTTTCCAAGCCCATATTTTTCCACGTTTTCCCTCCATCTAGGGATTTATAGACGCCATCGCCGAAGCTGATATGCCGCCCCCCGTGATTTTCACCAGTGCCCACCCAAATAATATTGGAATTGCTAGGGTCAATTGTCACATCGCCAGTAGAGTACACCGCTTCTTTATCGAAAATGGGTGTCCAAGTCGTACCTGCGTTTACTGTTTTCCAAATACCGCCAGAGCCGACGGCGACATACCAAGTAGACGGCTTATTTTGATCAACCGCAATATCGGCGATACGACCAGACATATAGGCCGGGCCAATACTGCGAAGGCTCATCGCCTCAAAAGTTTTGCTACTAAAAATAGGTTTATCTTCGGAGTCTTCTGAGTCCTTTTGCGCGAAACTTGTCGCACTAGAAATTATGAGGGATACAGCGAAAGCTGCTTTAGTTATGATATTCATATATTCGCCAATTTAAGTCATTAAGATTGTTTTTCAGGCCGAACATGCAAGCAAACCTATTCGTCAGCACAGCAAAGGCCTAACCACCTTGTTGTTTTGGCATCAATAGATTTGATCACTCACATTACCCAACGAATAGATCCTACTAAGGCTCAATATAAAGAAGTCTGATGTTCGACGATTCTTTCTCGGTGCCCACACGCAACATTTAAGTAGTACAAGCACTTGACATTAGCGACTAGATTTCTGCCTAATTAAACCTTCATTACACCATGTATAAATGATGATCGAGCCTGTTCAGTTTTTTAAATACCTGTCTGACAATACCCGGCTGCACGCCACTATGCTTATTTATTTAGAAGAAGAACTTAGCTAATGAAAGTACTTTATATCTGCACTCATAATCGCTGCCGCAGTATTCTCAGTGAAGCCATTACCAATCATATGGCCAATGGTAAGCTTAATGCCGCCAGTGCTGGCAGCCAGCCAGCCGGCGAAGTGCATCCACTGACCTTGAAATACTTGCAAGAAAAAAATATTGCCACTGCAAATCTTGTTAGTCAGTCTTGGGACCAATACCAAACAATACAGCCCGATATTGTCATGACGGTATGCAATAGTGCTGCCGGTGAAACTTGCCCCGTATGGTTTGGCAATACCATAAAAGTACATTGGCCCCTACCCGATCCATCTAAGGTTGTGGGCAATGAGAAAGTTATCAGAGATAGCTTTTTTGCTGTTATGGAAACCATCGAGCAAAGGGTTCAGGCTTTATTGGCTTTAGAACTGAATAAGTTGTCAAAGCAAGAGTGCCATCAGGCATTACATAACCTTATCGGAGGCTAACATTTATGGGCTTATTTGAACGTTTCCTTATGTATATGGAGGGTTGTGTAAATGGGTGTGTGGGTAGGCTTGAGGATCGTCACAGGCGTTTTGCTTGGCAATAGTGTGCCTGGCATAGTTCATTCATCCGCTAGTTTAGATGCTGCATATGTTAACATTCTAGTGATGTTATTCTTAGTGGCTTTTGCTAATGGCACGCAAGGCTGGTGTAATACAGCATACAACCTTCGGGATTAAATACAATAAAAGTACAGACATTGCTGGGAAATAATATTGAGCAATATTGATAAATATATTCAAGCTGCCACGCGTGAAAATACACGCAAAAGCTACCGCTCTGCAATTGAACATTACGAATCCGTATGGGGGGGTTACCTTCCGGCAACGGCTGACAATATTGCCCATTACATTGCCGATTATGCACCTACACTTGCAGTAAGTACCCTTAAGCAGCGCTTGGCAGCCATTGCAACGTGGCATATTGACCAAGGTTTTCCCGACCCCACCAAGGCACCTCACGTTAAGAAAGTTCTCAAGGGCATTGCCCAGTTGCATCCTTATAGTCAAAAGCGTGCCAAACCTCTTCAATTGGAGCAGTTAAAAACCATTATCCGTTTTATTGAAAATACTCTGCTCAGCTGCGATGACAAGGAATCAAAAAATAGTAGCGCCCAAAAACTCCGTTTACTGCGAGATAGAGCACTTATTCTCATCGGGTTCTGGCGTGCCTTTCGCAGTGATGAATTGACCCGCATTAAGATTGAAAATATTCAGATATTTCCCAGCAAAGGTATGGAGATTTTTATTCCTAGAAGTAAAACAGATAGAAGTGCTCAAGGAAAGTTTTATAAGGCCCCGGCTTTGCGCCAACTTTGCCCGTTATCAGCTTATCAAGAATGGGTGGATGTTGCCCAATTAGGTTCCGGGCCCCTCTTCCCAGCAATAAATCAATGGGGGCATATTGGTGAGAGAGCCCTGCACCCTGCCAGTATTATTAGTATCATCAAAAAATATTGTGAGCAGGCTGATATTGCGGACGCGCAGTCATTTAGTAGCCACTCATTGCGCCGGGGGTTTGCTAGTTGGGCCAATGCCAATCAATGGGATACTAAAACACTAATGGAATATGTTGGCTGGAAAGATGTACAATCCGCCATGCGCTATATAGAAATTGATGATGCGTTCTCTCAACATAAAATAGAAAAAGCACTAGGCACTATTGGCTCAGACTAGAGCCTTTTGCCACTAACTAAAGCAGAGCACATTATTTATCACTTTGTCCTTTCACTCATATTAAAATCTGATACCGTACCTTATTGTTGTGATTGTTTGTTGTTACTGCAGTGAGACAATCATTGCTTATTTTTGATTTTTAGCTCATGTAAAGCGGCTTATTACTTTTAATATACAATGAATAATAAGCCGCGCTGCCCATGCAGAAATACGCGTATATCTTACTGGCTATAACCTTCAAGAACATTTTTACCACATGAGCGGCCACTTTCTTGCAGCACATGGGCTTCTTTCAGTGTTTCTACACTTATTTTACCCATATTACGGGTCACAGTGGATATCAATTTACCTTCATCGATTAGAGAAGCTACACGATTGAGTAAATGATGTTGTTCAATCATATCTTCCGTTTTAAACATAGAACGAGTAAACATAAATTCCCAACTGAAACTAAGGGCTTTGGTTTTCATCGCATTAATATTCAAAGGTTGTGGATCATCTATAAGTACTACATGCCCACGGGGTTTGATCAGCTCAATAATAGCGTCGAAATGACTATCGGATGCGGTTAATGAGGCGACATACTCAGGCTCAATACCCAACTCTTGCATCTGCTGAGGTAACGGTTCGCGATGATCAATGACATGATCAGCGCCCATTTTTTTCACCCACTCACGGGTCTCCTCACGAGAAGCTGTGGCAACAACGGTTAAATCGGTCAGCGCTTTTGCCAATTGAATAAGTATTGAACCAACACCACCAGCTGCACCTATAATTAATAGGCTTTTTCCCTTACCCTCTCCTTCCTTAAGCGCAAAAGAATCAAATAACATTTCCCAAGCGGTAATGGATGTCAGTGGAAGGCCTGCAGCATTGGCAAAGCTTTGAGAGCTAGGTTTTTTACCCACAATTCGTTCATCAACAACGTGTAGTTCTGAATTGGTGCCAGCGCGAGTGAGATCGCCGGCATAAAAAACTTCGTCACCCACATTAAATAGGCTCACCTTACTGCCAACGTGTTTAACAACACCGGCGGCATCATAACCAATAATTTTCGTCTCACCTTCTGTCGGCGCCATCTTTTCGCGCACTTTGGTATCCACAGGATTCACCGAGATACCGCGCACTTCTACTAATAAATCATTATCACCAATCGTTGGTTCAGGAGCGTCAAACTCAACTAATGCATCTACTGCGTCAATAGGACCTGCTTTTGTATAACCTATAGCCTTCATCGTTTTAATACCTTGTGTGAATTCAAAACCGTTGCAATGATTTTGCTGAGAAACTGTATATTAATCGGCTTTGTTTATTGATATTTGCTTATCTATGAGTAATTATGGCGAACATTAATTGATAAGTGAAACTAGAAATTTAAATAGTACCTATGAGCAATTCAAATAGATCTTCCTTCCAATTGGATACGGATCTTATCAGTTTAAGATCTTTTATCGCTGTCGTAGAGGAAGGCGGTTTTTCAGCTGCTGCCAAACGCGTCAACCGTTCCCAATCGGCCATTAGTTTGCAAGTAGCAAAACTCGAAGAGCGCCTTAACAGTAAGCTGCTCAATAGAACTAGCCGAGTAATGACGCTTACTTCTGCCGGAGAAAAGTTTATTGACTATGCCCGTCGTATTATAGAATTATCAGATGAAGCAATATTAGCCGTCAGCGCAACAGATACACCAACAGTCTTGCGCGTGGGCTTTGCCGAATACTTAGTGCCCCAGCACCTCCATAACCTGTTGGCCAGGTTCAGGCGTGTGCACCCCAAGTGCGATTTAAGTATTGTATTAGGTTCTGGTAGCAGTATTCTGCAGTCATTGGAGCGCGGCGAACTAGATGTTGTGCTGGCCGGTCCTGAAGGAAAAAACGGTCATGTATTATGGCAAGAAGCGCTGGTATGGACTGGCTTTTTAAACATAGAAAATAACCACGATGAACCATTGGAACTCGTGCTTATGCATGCACCTTGTAGCTATCGGCAAATTGCCTTTGATGCCTTAGCAACCAATAAAATGTCGTGGAAAGTGTCAATTGATGCCAATTCTGTTCACGCAGTACAGTCAGCTATTTATGCAGGCTTAGGATTATCGGTACTGCCCCGCTCAGCAGTTTTGGACGGCATGCCAGTGATCAGTGAGGGCATGCCGAGCCTACCAAAAACCTCAGTGTCTAGTTATATTCCTGACAATGCCAACCACCCGCTGGCAGAACGTTTTATTGAGTATTTAAAAAGCGGTTTAGCGCAAAGTGCAGATTTAGAAATTCATGAACAACAAATACCTGCGTAATATTTTTTAATCTATTATTCTCTCCATTTGGATATCGCATCGCTGATAGGGAGACGCTTGTTTATCGACAGCCACAAAGCCTAGTTTTTTGTATAAGCTGATGGCCGGAGTTAATGTTGAGTTACTCTCTAAATAGACTCGCTTAGCCCCCATTAATTTAGCTCTTTGAAGTGTCGCAAGGCCGATTTTTTCACCGATACGTTTACCTCGAAGATCTGCTGCAACCGCCATTTTGGCTAATTCAAAGCATTCATTATCCATTTTAATTAACGCACAACTGGCAATGGGCTTTCCTTGATACAAGCCAATAAGAATGGCCCCGCCTTTTTGTAAAATATTTTGTTCAGGATTTTCTAATGACTTGTAATCTGAAAGCTCCATCTCCCAATGTTGGGTGATCCATGCTTCGTTCAGAGACTTAAACGCATGATGGTATTGCGGCGCGTAGTCTACTATTTGAATCTCTTCCGCTTTGCGGCCTTGAATAAGGTCTTCCACTCTATCGCTTAATCTACGGTATTTAATATGCCTTCCAGTAGTTTTTATAGCTTGCCATAAATCTATCCCCGTCTCATTAAACAGGTCACTTAACACTTTATCTATTGCCTCGCACTGACGGCACAGAGAAGGCACCATAGACTTTCCCTTCGCCGATAAACTTAGCATGCTTACACGTGAGTCCTTGTCTGATTTAATGGTATTAATAAGGCCAGCGGTTTTCATCTCTTTCACGATTTTACTTACTGATGCATGGGAATGGCCAATTTCTTTGGCAATATTCACAATCGACTCGCTGTCACTGCTGGCTAGTACATAAAAAACCGGAAACCATTTTGGATCAATATCCACATTAAACGACCGATAAATTGCTGAGACATCTTGGGTAATAGTATCGGCTAAAATTCTTAACCCACTCCCCAAAGCAATTTGCCCAAGTTCAGAATAGCTTTTCATAAGACTTTCCCAAAATTTAGTGGCTTCAATATGAAGCAACCTCTTATCGCCAAACTTACAATCTAGCTAACCAGAAAACAACGAATAGTCTCTTTGTAAGTAAATAGAAACGTTCATTGGCAGATAAGGTTAAAGTCATAATATCCGTAACTGGTTACGGATATTATGACTTTAATCGCATGATTTGTAAACAGGTTGTGGGGGATTTTCCAACATCTCTTCTAAGTGTTTGAATTTTAAAAGTTTTTCTGTGGCGCACTCATGTAACTCAAAATTAATATGCTTGGATAAGTTGCTATTATTGTTGTGAGTACAAGCCGTAGCTGGAGTCGAACCCGATTATTAAAGATTAAATGAAACTTTAGCTATAGGTATTGATGTAGAAAAATATATCCGGCCAGTAACCATATTCTTCTATCACACTATACGATAGTTTTCATCGTATATAGTCAGAGTAACATATTAACCCCAAGGGATATTTATAAATATGCTTAATTTTCCATTACATTTAATTCAGGTGATTAGTCTCGACTACAACGTTCTTATTGTAGAAATGAAGTAACTACCTTCTTCCTTATAAGTATATGAGAATTTTTTTAAAAAATTATAACTGAAAAGTGACTAGGTAAATTATAAATATACCCATAATATAGTGTTTTTAAGATATTAACATGAAACATTTTTTATTTGAATCTACGAACCCGCATAAGAGACGAGACAGTTAAGATTAAAGCAACAGCATTTAGCGAAAAAATAAACTTCTAGATTGTTCTTTGGTTTTTAAATCCAAATTAATTTAATAACAAAAATTTTATTTGGAATAGAGATATCAGCGGTAAATTTTAGTAGAACTAATACTCACATAGGATTTAATAACAGTAATGTGAACAAAACAACTTTAAGCCCAAGACTTCCACTGGGTCAAAGAAGAAGTCTTATCAGCTAACTATCATTTCATTACCGACAGCATGTCACCACCACGATAATAAAAAACCTATAGCAAGAATGCTACTTGCGGCAAGAACAAAACCTAGCCACCAAGTTCTAAAAAGCACTTTCGGTATCGGTACGGACGCGGGCCAATGCATCCATCCTGTCATCATAGGTGTTATCAAATTGTGCGAGAGATGTATCATATAAAACAACACCATTAACACATGAATAACAACGGCTATTTGAATAATCGTTGCAAACAAATAGTGTAGTTGTAATAGTTCACGAGAGAGTTCGCTTGACAACATGCTGTAAAAGCGCCCCTCCAACATTTCATCGCGGTCTGCGATAAATAAGCCACTAAATGCTTGAAAACCGACGACTCCCAAAATAATAAGTACGGCTATTCCTCCTGCCACATTATGTCCTCGGTCTGGATATACTTGCCCTTTAGCTAGTGCTTTTAGGTGGACAGATACTTTTAATGGATTTACTAATAAAGGAAATAAAAGTGCATTGCTGCTCCCCACCAACCCCCAAAGTAAGCGAAATAACAACAATGCCAATACAATTTCACCGACAAGACTATGCCATTCGTAGAATCGCCAGCCGGTTACACCACTAACAAGAAGAAATAAAACACTCATTGCAAACGACCAATGGAACAAACGAATCCAGATATCCCACACTTTGATTCGCGAGTTGCTTTTTGTAGAATCATACGTTTCCATTTTAGTGAAAACTCCCCTCATCACATATAAGGTCGATAAACTAAGTAATCTTAATCGTCTTTTTTACGATAGTCATCATGGCAACCCTTGCAGCCACTATTCACCTTTCTCATAGCCGCTTTCAACTGTTCACGCCCTTGACCTGCCACTTTTTGAATTTCACTCACGCTATCGAGCATACGTTTATCCGCCTTGGCTACATCTTCTGGCGAAGCCTTCCAAAATGCAGGTAGTGTTGTATTTTTGCGATTAGCGGGGTTTTCACTGTGAGAGCCTTCTGGCCACATATGCGTTTGATCAAGACGTACAGAAGCTAGCAGACTTTCCGCTGCAATAGAGGCAATTTCAGCATCATATTTTATCTTACCTTTTGACATCTGGTTTAGCGTAAACCAATAATATTTGTACACCTGCATTAAAGATTGGCGTGCCTCAATCGCATCGTCATACGAGCCTTCATCCTTTGCCGCATTAGCCGTGATACTTAAAGTACCTAAAAAAGTCGCCACTAATCCTGCAAATAACCATAATTTCTTCATGTGAACCCCATACACCTAATTAACAATTCCGTGCAGCAACCACTAGCAATACAATTACATCGGAAACAATTGCTTCTTACACATATTTTTGTGACCCGGAAAATGCTAACAGTTGATAAAGTGAACAACAATAAGCCATATAGCAAATGACTTTTGCTATATGGCAACAATAGATAAGACTTTATCTAGTATATGGAGTTACCATAATTGAATACCGAGTAATACAAATTAAAACATCAAGAGGTACCGAAAAGTATGCTAAGCCGTAAGAGACTTTTTAAAGCCCCATCGACACCACTATAACCCGGCAAACCATCAGATAAACGAACAACTATTAAACCTATTTTCGACGACCATTACTCATTTAAATTTTAAGTAACAAATTTGCAGAGAATTTTTCTATTTTCAAAATCGCTCTATGGCTCACCTCAAATAGTCACATGAAAACCCATACTGGCATTAAAAATTCTCAGCTCGCTCTATAATTTTTAGACACGCTTAAAAGTACATATAAATAGGTAAACTATGATTATTAATAATTTAATGCCAGGGCTTATTCCCAATAACCTTACCACCATGGCCAATAGCTACAATGCATTGGCCGATTGGAGTTTTTATGATGTTGGAGCATTAACAGCGACAGAGTTTGAATTTTTAATTCAACAAAAAACTTTAGAAGGATCTATTCTTGTGGTTCATCCCTCAGGCACAAGGGATATGGGTGTCAGTAAACATTCTGACTTTAATAATCTAAGTGCCTCGAAAGGAAAAATGCTACAGCGTTATACAATAGCAGGCGTAGGTAGTTCAGATGTAGGTGCTGCTGCATTAGCAAGAAACTTCGCTGATCACTACCAAGAGCCTGTAGGGGCGATTGTTGCTGGTTACGGAGTAGCAGATTTGATGGGTGAAGCCCTAGGTGGATGGTTTGCACTTGGCGGTAGCAATCGCGAATTGGCTAAAGACCAAAGTTTAGATAATGAAAGCAGTCGTAAAGATAAAGCACAAGCGAAAGAAACCTTAGAAAAAAGTCCAGATTCTAGCACTTTATACAAGCTCCTCACTGACTCTAAGCGGCAAATAAAGTCTATTGGCGGCCACTCCAAAGGCTGTCTTAGTATCGCTCTTGCCTTACAAGTACTTACAGGTGAAAATAATAATGATCTTATTAAAAAAGCCCAATCAATAGAATACCTTACTTTGGGGACGGTCGTGGAGTTTCCTGATGGCTTTGAAAAAGTACTACAATTTATTGGTTCAATTGACTGGTTTGGAGGTATAAATTCTCGTCATAGAGCTGAGCGAATCATTGTTAACAATGCATGGCATCACCTTAATACCACTATGCCTATGCATCTAGATGTAAAGAAAGTTTTGGCGGAAAACAAAGTATAGAGAAAGTAATAGTCAAGAGTTAGCAAGCCCTTAAAAATCGAAAACTCAGCATACCATTGTAGATTTTTAAGGGCATTATACAGCGGCTGAATAATGTGTAAAAAGGCCTTTAGGTATAAATTTATAAAAATAACTAATCAAAAATTTCACATGCGATACAATTTTCAGTTGTACTTATGAGATAATTAACATGGAAGATATTATTGAGCCAAAAAATGGCATTAAAAATAGATGGTTGGGCAAATATTAAAAAAAACTCCGTACACTGGCACCTAAATGTATCGAATTCTCAACTGGCGCACCAAACAAACGCATCGTCGTACATTAAATCAACATATAATTACGCTAATATCGAGTTTAATATATTCCCGCTTAACCTCCGAAAAAGCCTAATTTTTAGCTACTTTTTACCTAAAACAAGTTAACCCTCCTCGGCCAAACAGCAATTAATGTATCTCTATATAGTTATGGCACATGCATTGCTCTAGAAAATAAAAAACTATCGCACCTTTGGTCGGGAGTTACACTTTTATACCTCACCATATCTACTACAGAGAGAATGCCTTATGTCTTATTTAGCTCCATCAGAATTCGTGACCAAAATGGTCGACGCGGGAGAAGCCAAAGTGTTCATGGCCACCCGTGATACCTTAATTCGTGCATATATGGCCGGAGCGACACTAGCCATCGCCGCAGTTTTTGCAGTGACAGTTGCTGTTCAAACCGGTTACCCCATCATCGGGGCAATATTATTTCCTGTAGGTTTCTCCATACTCTATTTAATGGGCTTCGACTTATTAACAGGTGTTTTTGTACTCGCACCGTTAGCGCTATTTGATAAGCGGCCTGGCGTTACCATCGGTGGTGTATTGCGAAATTGGGGGCTAGTATTTGTTGGTAATTTTGCAGGAGCACTGACGGTTGCATTAATGACGGCAATCATATTCACCTTTGGTTTTTCAGTTGAACCCAGTGGTGTAGGTATAAAGATTGCCGGTATAGGAGAAGCGCGGACATTGGGCTATAAAGAATATGGAGCAGCTGGAATGCTCACTATTTTTGTTAGAGGAATTTTATGTAATTGGATGGTATCTCTCGGCGTTGTAGGTGCGATGATTTCTACTTCTGTAAGCGGTAAAGTTATTGCTATGTGGATGCCTATTATGCTTTTCTTTGCCATGGCTTTTGAGCATTCTGTAGTTAATATGTATTTGTTCCCTTCAGCACTCATATTAGGCGGCGACTTTTCGATAATGGATTACTTGATTTGGAATGAATTACCCGTAGTCCTCGGTAACCTCGTGGGTGGTTTGACAATGACAGGACTAACCCTCTACTCCACACATATACGTACAGCACCAAAGCGCTCATTAGCTTAAGCTTTACCTATTCGGAGTGCGTGTTATGTATTTAAAATACGCACTCTATTTTTAACCTAGTAGCTTAAAACAGAATGACAATATAACGTTATTTAACACAATTTAAGATCATTATTTGCAACCGACAAGATTTAAAATATACCGCTAAAATAGAATTGCGCTTACAAAATAGCCTGCCGCCGCCAGGAAGATTAAAAATAAAGCAATAACAAGATCAATATCAGCATATTACTGGTCGTCTGAATAAACCAGAATGTCACATGAAAGAACCTCCCCTTCCTTTCGCCGAATCATCTGTTAAAAATTGGCTATATAATAGACCTAAAGATAATGGCACAATATAAAACATACTCACCTATCAATAGGAACATATAGTTAGACACCTGATTGATATCAAACAAAAGCATCGATATTTATTAGACGATATCTGACTATTCATTTTTACTCACTAGTTTAGTTACCAGCTAAATACATGCAACCCTATATTATTAATATGAACAATTTAAGACAATATTTACTGTGTATACATTGTATAACAAAACCAAACCTGGACAGTGTGGATTCGGTAAGCTAGGATAATTTGACTTCACCGAAAATCTATTTTTGGCCTAAAAAATTGTATTTAATGATCAATTCATTTTCAAATTACGAAATAAAAATGCCGAAAAAATACATAAAATGACAACACTGAAGTAATAGAATTTAAAAGCTATATGACACACTTTTATACAGATAAATAAAATTCTTCAAAATAAGGGCAAACATAGCCCCTCACTTTTAAAAAATTAAATATTTGGCACCCAGTATATGATATTTATATGATAATTAATTTATCAAGGGAACTATAAGACTAAGAAATATTCGAAAAAATATACATTAATATAAATAAAATTAGTAAAAATATTACCGTAGAAATTGGTTTTGTAAAAATATGTAAATACTTATTCTTACTAAAACTTTTATTAAGCTTCAATATATTTTGAGAAAAATAATGTTTAGGCAAATGCAGATCTTTATCCAAGTTGTAGAATCCGGAAGTTATACAAAAGCCAGTGATATTTTAGGTGTCGCGTCTTCTTCCATATCAAGACAAATATCTCGCTTAGAATCTGAATTGAATACGCAATTGTTAAAAAGAAATTCACGAACCCTTCAATTAACGGAAGCTGGAGAAGAATACTATAAAGAAAGTTGCCTCATCCTACAAAACGTACTGCAACTAAACGAGTCTATAAAAAGATCGAGTGACGAAATTGAAGGTCGATTAAACATTTCTGTATTAGACTCTTACGGCAGGATGTATGTTTTACCTAACATTTCTGAATTTTTATCGTTACATCCAAAATTAAAGGTTGAGATTGAGCTGAATAATCAAGTAGTTGACCTTTATAGCGATCGCTATGATATCGGTATTCGCCTAGGTAGGCCTGTGGATTCAAGGCTTGTCGCTCGTCCACTAATGCTCAATACTATGGCACTAGTGGTCGCGCCTTCATATATTAAAAAAAATGGTGAAGCAAAACATCCGAGTGATCTTAAACATCATAATTGCCTAAGCGTTAGTCGCAGTCGACAAGTCATTACATGGAAGTTTGATAAAAATGACGAGCATATCAAAGTTAATATCAGCGGAAACCTGAGTGCAACTGGTGGTTATCCACTTTTGGAAGCAGCGAAACAAGGTGTAGGTTATTTGATGATTCCCCAATGGATGGTGAAATCGGATTTACGAAAAGGAACATTATGTGAGGTTTTTACAGAATGGGATGCCAATATTCTAGGGTTAACCGAGTCAACATTGTATGCAACTCATCTAAAAGAACATCCCAGGAAAAAAAATATAAGGGCTTTTATCGATTTTTTGATGGAGAAAGTAGAATATCAACCCGTTATTCAACCGGCAGCTAAAAATCAAACAATCTGAGATAAAAGCTTACGTGAATGCAGCATCTCTTTGCCTGATAGTGAAAATGCAACTAATTCATTACTCATTGTTGTACACTTTGCATAGAAATTAGGTGCGGTTCCACTAATATTCCATTCTCCTCCTTCCTGAACTTTTGGTAAAAAACATAAAGGAAATGTAGGTGTTTTCAAAATCACGGGTATTGGAGGAACTTTCACTTCAGTAGGGTTACCAGTCAAGGTCTTAGCTAATGCACGAGCAGAAATATTAATCGCATCTATATACATGTGTAGCTTTCCATTTTGTTCGGCACAATCCCCCAGCGCATAGATACCTGGTTTACTGGTTTGCATATAGTTATTGCAAACAATACCTATATTAGTTCGCAAACCAATTTTACTCGCAAGTGCCACCCTTGGACTTAAGCCTGTAGCTGCAACAAAAACATCACTCACTGGTAACTCAGAACTGTTTGTGACAATACAGTTACCGTTAACTCCCTCGATTTCTTGATCCAAAAACCACTGGACACCGATAGCGTTCAAACTATCCAATAATGCTTGAGAGAGCGCCTTAGGTAAATAACGCTGTAGCGGTCGTGTATCACTCGATATTACCGCCACCTTGTGACCTGATAATGCTAAATCATTGGCTAACTCACAGCCTATTAGCCCTGCACCTAAAATAGTAACTTGACTAGGTTTTTTTAAAGAGCGAGTCAGTTCGACATAATCATCTAAAGTGTTAAGTCCACGCCACGTAACCCCGGGTGTGACACTATCCAAAGTCTCAGGATAACGAGTAATTGCTCCAACACAAAAAATTAGATTTCGATATAAAAATTTCTTTTCAACTGTAGTAAGTATACGATTATCACAATCAATATCCACAACTGAACACTGCAAGAAAACATCAACCTTACTTTTCTGAGACCAATCACTTAATTTTTGCTGAACTAGCTTTTTACGATCAAGCTTTTTATTAAATGCATTGGAAAGCATAGGTTTGGCGTAAACTTCATCGTCATCTGCAGTTATGATGGCAATAGATGCACTTTTAGATTGCAAACGAATTTGTTTTGCCAAAGTAAGTCCAGCGTGCCCAGAACCTATAATAACCATGTCATATAAATCGGACATCAAAGTGAACCTTCAGCGATTAGTTCATCTGCTAGTATACTAGAAATTTTTTCGGCCCAAGGCGCCGCGGCCTCCATTGGGTCAAACACTTCACAGGCATCGATCATAGTGAGATCTTTAATACGTGTTGCATTTAGTTCCCCAAGAAGTGCATCTAAACGTTTTCCTGCCATACAAAAAGTATTACCGTAACTACTGTCTCCAAGAGCCAACACAGAATATGATATTTTTTTCAACAGACCCGCTTCACTTTTTGAGTAATGCTGATAAAATTTTTCTATATTTTCAGGAAGATCCCCAGCTCCAGTAGTTGAAGTAATAATTGCAACAAATGCAGCTTCACCTTCTATTAAATGCCAATTACTTTCATCGAGAATACTTGCCGCAAGCCCATTATTTTCAAAAATACTAAGTGTTTCTGTGGCAACCATCTCCGCTGTTCCATAAACACTTCCAAAAATTAAATACACTGGTAACATTGTGAATACCTGATAGTTTAAGAATATAGCTCTTCATGTTTGTGCTCATCTGTTAAACCGTATTTTCGTCGTTTTATATAAAAATTATTACGGCTGAGCTTCATTCCCTGATAGACATCAGTGAGATTATAACTATCTCGAATTGCATTTCGCAAAATAAAACTTTCAATTCTTTCTAATGCATCATTTAATGGCATACTCAAACATATTGCACTAGTAACAATATCAATTATCTCATTATAAGGTTTGTCGATTTTAGCACTACTCTCTTTAGGTGCAAACATGCTCTTATAAGATGGAAAGAAATCGACATCTAAATTTCCGTCACATAGTGCAACCCATGCAGTTAGCACATGAAATAATTGGCGTATATTACCTTGCCAATAATAACTCTCACAAATACCTACTAAGCGTTTGTACTCTTGTTCATCAAGGTGTAAATTATTTTTAGAGAAAAATATATCAATTAACCTGGCAATATCTTCTTTACGATTTCGCAGAGGCTTAATTTCAATTTCAATGCCAAGCAAGCGCGATCGTAAATCAATCAAGAAGCGATTATTTTCGATTTCTTCATCTAAGTCTTTAGTAGTTGCACAAATTACCTGAAACTCTGAGTATAAAGTTTTTGTTCCACCCAACTTAGTGTAACTGCCATCATTCAGTACTCGTAACATTCGCTGCTGCGTTTCGAATGATAACGCTTGGATTTCATCTAAAAATAAAATTCCACCATTAGCTTTGCCAATTAAACCCTCCGTGGTTGTTCCAGCGCCAGAAAATGAACCTTTGACATGTCCAAACAACAGTGATGATGCTAGATTGTTGTCTATATTGGCGCAATTTATAGAAACAAAGGGTGTTCGACCAAAATTTATTTCACGACGTTTGTGTACTAGCTTTGCAAACTCTTCTTTTCCTGTGCCTGTTTCACCATATATCACACATGGAAGTTTAGGATTTTTTGCAATGATTGTCGCTTTTTGGTTATGTTCATCGCAAATAACTAAATTTTCTAAACCAACATCTTTGGATAAGCTATTAAGTTTCATATAGGCCTCATTATATAGAAAAAGAACTAAATCATTTGTGATAACGCAAGGAGTAGTTTGCTAAGATGGTGTTTTAAAAATAAGATATACGTGGCGACATAAATTGCTCGCCACTATTTAATTGCCGCTACTTAGTAATAGCAATTCATTTTAAAGCACTTATTTTGAAACTTCATAATTTCCCGCTTCAAATCCAAAAGCGATCATAAGTCGGTTCCAGCTATTTATCGCTGATATAGCTAAGGTGAGGTTGGCAATTTCTTTTTTTGAAAGGAATGATTCTAATTCTTTATAGTCTTCGCTAATACCTACATTACTATTATCTTTGACTTCCGTAATAGCTTCAGCCCAAGCTAGTATTGCTCGTTCTTGATCACTATAGTACGGTGCCTCCCGCCAGCATGTGAGAGAGTATAAACGTTGATGCTCCTCCCCTGCTGCTATAGCTTCCTTATAATGCATGTCGACACAATAAGCACAACCATTTATCTGAGATACACGCACGCGCATTAGCTCAAGTGTTTTAAAATCAATATCGGAAGACTTTAAATATTCTTCTGTTTGCATCATGGCATCAAAAACACCACTTGGAACTTCGGTATAACCAATTCGTTGCATCAAATTTCTCCACTATTTATTTTTAAAATTATATCTAATACTAACCGTTTTAAACAAAATTAAAATAGTCATAGAAGCAAAGTTATGTTGTCGACAATGCAAATTGTCGTAATGAAAAACATAGGCATTTATATTGTCTTTGCTTAAATTTTGTTCGCAAGAATAAAGCTTGTACGAGCCAATACGGAATAAGATATTAGCCGCGTAAATGATAGTACCCTCTGTCAATGTTTTTTATTAAAGTTTTTGTCACGTATATGATTAATAGTACACAGTATAAAAATGAGCATCGGCATATGATGAAAAGTCATTGTGATTTAAAAGTGTACGAATTATTTATCAATAATTGACGACAGCAGGGACTCGGATAATAAAGAAGTAAAACATGAGTTTTTTATATGGAAGAACAGCCTCATCCAAGCCTATCGAGAAAGAGGCCGTATTGTTTACATATTTTTATTCTTTCTATAGCTGTTATTTGTGTTTTTAGGGAAGTGGTTCGTTAATCCGAAATCAGTAATCGCAAAGATACAGAGAGCCTCTTCACCGATATTTTCGCTGTAGTGGCTCACCCATCTAGGAACGTATACAATGTCTCCTTTTTTAGCCTCGATTGATTTATCTCCAATATGAATATTTCCTTGGCCTGACACAATATAGAATATAGATTCATGGGCGTGACGATGCACCTCATTACGTGAGCCCACCGCAATTTCTAACAGTCTAGGATCCATTACTTCACATCCTAAATCAAACCTAGATACATGAAACTTTATCCCTTCATCTTGTTGATCACTACTATAAAGTTTGACGCCTTCAGCTTGTGTTAAAGAAGCGTGATGATTAAGTGTTGCTGGCAACTCAATATCTAACTTTGGCTGCTTTATACTTTTGACTAAACCACTTAACTTCATAGTATTTAAATCATTATAAATAGCGAGAAAATAGCTATCTCGTAAACTAAGTGCTTTATCAATAGCTTGCTCAATCTTGTCAGCATGGTACTCAAGTTTGGGTCCACACTGATCAAGTGCAATGTTTTCAATAATTTCCGCATGTTCATCATCACACTCCATATGAAGGCTGAGATACGTTAACTCTTCTTCTGGAACACCTAGATTTACTAAACCATCGAAGAAAATACTATACAGTCTCTCTACAATACCTTCGGTTCCCCAACCCATAAATGAAGCACTCGAAATTGCATCATTACTGATCAAATACTTCAGGCAATTATCAAAGTAATTCGTCGTATAATCGTTAAATTTTGTTTCATCAGGATTATCAATCCCGAATACCCTCGACAGCATTTTCCTAAGGAGATTTGAATGGCGGTTTTCTAGATCTTCCTCCCCTGCTTCTTCCCATAAATTGTGGGAAAGTTCAGCTCTATATTTATCATTATCACAACTTACCATGAGCGCCGACAGCAACCGAGTAAAACCTCTAGAATAATAAAAATGTTGAGATATTATAAAACCATAATCGCTAAGAGCTAGTTCGTTCTCCATACACGCAATTAATAACGGATTTTTCCATATTCTATGTTGTGAAACGAAATCAGCAAAGCGATCACCCACTCGGCTTTCTTGGACTTTAGTTGACTCAAGACTCATAAAATTTTCCTCAAAAAATACTAAAATCAATTAACACTATTGCTATAAAATAATAATTCTTTCAATTCGCCAAATATTTCAGACTGATGTTGATAACCATCAACGAGTATCGCAATCTCAGTTTCCTCAACATTTTTCTCTTCGACTAAACTAAATAAATCAACTGCCAAGGTCGACATAACATTTCGGTTATGAGCGATCTGCTTAACCAATGACTCGTCGTCATACTGTTTAGTCAAATTGTTCTGTAAACGTTGGGTAAAATTATCTATTCGATCAACTATAATACTATCCGATACACTTCTATCACTAATAGTTTTACTCCAGCGACGGAAAACCTGCTGCATGGTAGTGTGTAATTGAGACATTACAAATAAATCTTCACCTATTTTCTCAATAACATTGTCATTGGTAAAATGATCACTACAAAAAACTAAACCTACGCCCGACCATGCAGTTGTAGCATCCCATAAGACTTTACAAGACATAGCCAAATTATGTTTGAAAATTCCATATTGATTCTCGACGGTCGATAATAAAAGGTCGAACCCAGAAAAGAACATCTGCTCATAGTTTTTAGCGTTAGAACTGATGTCTTTTCCTTCAAAATCTTCAATTATCAATTTATTAATTAGGGTATTAGATATAGCGATAAAATCTGTTCCAGGTGAATAGAAAGGATCTGTAAACGTGCCGGCAATCCCTGTTAATGCCCAGCGGTCGGAAGAAAACACTTGCTTAGCGCTATAAGTAAATTTATCCATACGCTTAAAATCCATAACCTTTTCAGAAAAGCTCCTCAAATATCTGGAAAATTGAGGTTCTTGTTCATCCAACCAAGCGAAAGCCTTTGGTAGTGTATTCATACTATTCATACTGTGGTATTCGCAATCAGCCACAATACCAATGCTTGTGCAACCTCCTGACAAGGGAATAATCCAAATCCAATAGCCTTCTCCTAATAAGTGGTTTGTACATAATTTTCTTGCAATCTCAGGCACTTTCTCAAGCCAATCAGGATCATTAGACAGCGCGTTAATTTCAACTTCATCGTTGACTCTAAACCACACCGAAAAATGATTAGAATTTACGTTTTTTGTTAAATCAAGCTGCTTTTTAAGAATTTGCGCTTGTCCACTAGCATCAATCAGCCAACGAGACTTAACCTTCCTATCTTCTTGACCTTCTCGTCGTAAAGTAAATTCATGAAAACCACTTTGTTGGCCGATAGATATATCTGATATTTTTGCAGAATCAATAAACGAAACATTTTCTTCCAGGAGAAGGTTGCGCATATGATTTTCAAAATGACCACGGTCTATTTGGTAACTTTTTGATTCGGGTCTTTTTAAGTTTCCTATTTCGACACGTTTAGTGATATCTGTATTATTAACCGCCGGCAAGAAAAACCGCAGACCATATTTTGGTAATTGCTCTTTTTCAAGATAATTTTTTAAACCAAGCATATCCTTTAAGTAATGCCCAGCCATGTCAACTGTGGACTCCCCTACTTTAAATTTTGCTAATGGTAAAGGGTAGCTATTTGCTTCAACAACGAGAATTTTTCGATCTTCTTGATCCAAACGAATCTGGTGAGCTAGCGTGGAACCGGCCAAGCCTCCACCTACAATCGTGACATCATATTCAGATAATATATCAAGATTTTTCATTGATTCTCCACAAATGGTTGCCGTGAATCCTTATTATTTAGACTCACTATATTACGGTTTAATTTATTTAAATACTGTTTAACCTTATCATTAGAGGCATAAGGAAGTTTTAAATTTTCGCTTTTAATTACGGATAAAACGTTACTTTGGTCCAACAAAATTGGAGTAAAATAATCAAACCAAGGAGGAAAGTTGTTACTTGTGTCAGTAAACAATGACAAGCCATTTATAAAATTCAATTTTTTATCCAAGGTAATTTGATGGATATCGAGAAACCATTGTTTCTCTGTTTTGTTTTTTGATTTGGTAATATAAAGCGTATTAAGAAACTGACTCAGTGGAATAGGTTTTGGTGAAGACAGATTGTAAATATTAAGAGCGTTACTATTTTTTTTATCTTTACAAATAAATTTACAAGCCCAATCCACCGGCAAAATATCCAATACGAGGCCATCTATGCTATCGTTTGCTGGGTAATATTCAAGTTCGCTAAAAAGAGCCAACATGTTATGTACAATATCATCCACTCGTCCAATACCCGAATCTTCATCTACAGATAGTTCGCCAAGGCGATAAATCTGTACATTGATACCATATTGACTACTATATTTTTCAAGAATTTGTTCTCCTGACCATTTACATTGACCATAACCTGAACTTACAGCACTACCCTCTCTATGCAAATCTTCAGAAGGCCAAAATCCATCTTTCTTTCGATTGGCAGCAATGGAGGATATAAAATGAAACTCCTTAATTTTCGATAGATTCATTATATTAGTGAGATTACTCCACATAGCTAAATGATTTTGACGTAATGAGCTATAGCTATAAATATGATTAACTTCCGAGGCGCAATGAAATATCTCATTTATAGATTTGGCGAGACTCTCAAATTCGTCTTCCTGCAGACCTAAATTGGGGAAATCTAAATAGGCCGAAAAAACTTTAACTCTAGATGACTCACTAATCTCATCTAGGCCATATCTTGATAAGTTTTTTTTAAATCTACTCCTAGCGGATAAATCAGAGTTGGCCCGCACTGGACAATAAATAAAACAATCTCTTGTTTCTAATAAATGACGAAGGAGAAAGCACCCTAAGAATCCTGTGGCACCGGTTAATAATATGTGTTTTCCCGAAGGTATATGATCGTTAGCCGCAATCAAACTACAAATAGATTTAATATCGTCTTCTAGTAAACTAATAGTTTCTTGTTTTCTATTCGCGCTAAAACTGGCCTCTTTATGCTCTATAAAATCTACTATAGCTTCAATAGAATTTCTCTCAGCAAGGTCAGGAAGTTGCCAGTTTAATTTAAACTGTTTATTTATCTCTTTTAAAAAACTAGCCATTAAAAGAGAATTTATACCGAGATCAGTAATATTTTCTTTTATATTTTTATCTAATCGCAGTGGAAGTTCAGTTAAATCACAGATGATATCAAGTATTCTTTCTGATATTGAATCCGAAGTGTTAATACTTCTCTTTTTTAATAAAGCAATTAGTGACTGCTTATCGAGTTTACCATTTTTTAATAATGGGAACTTCTCAATATAATAAAAATATGTTGGGCAAAAATGCTCAGGCAAAGATTTGTTTACTAATTTTTTGAGCATCCGCCCTTCTTTACTAGGATCAGTATAAAAAGCAATGAGTTGTTTTTCTCCTCGTTTTGTTGTTTGTACCGATAAAGAGAGTTCCTCTAATCCTAGTATTTTTTTTAATAATGACTCTGTATTTTTCAAATCGACACGCATCCCTCGTATCTTAACTAGATTATCTCGTCTACCTAAAGGAATCACCACACCTGAAGGTTCGTAATAAACCACATCACCAGTATCCATAGTGTCATGATTTTTTCGATAAATAGGCTCTAAGTTACCCCTTTCATCGAGGTATCCCAGTGCCATCGTGGGACCGCCTACATGCAAAATACCTGGTTGAAAAGGGAGTACTGGTTGAGATTTTTCATTTAAGATAGATATCCGTGCCGCACTACTCGGTAAACCCAAAGGTAAACGTTGTGCGCGAGTGTGACTCAACTGATGGAAAAACAAACAATTCGCTTCGGTCGATCCAAAGTCATTATAAAACTTAGTATTTGGTAATCTTTCAATCAGACTATTTAGTACATCTACACTCATAGCTTCGCCGGCGATCGAACAAAGCTGCAAGTGCTGGCAGTATTCATCTATGTTTTCGTGGTTAACTAGTTGTTTTACGAGTGAAGGCACTAAAGACAACCTAGTAATACCATTGTCTCTAATTGCAGTAAGTAACAATGTAGAATCTGAAATCGTATCATCTGTTAAAACGATAGTTTTCACACCTTTGAGGAGTGCCCCCAAAAACTCCCAAATATGCGGGCCGAAGCCTATTGTAGTTCGCTGTGCAACCACATCATGAGTATTAAAAGGAACTGTATCCCACAACCAGTAAAAACGGCAAAGAAAGGAAAGTTGATTGTGAACAACAGCTTTTGCACGACCTGTGGATCCGGAGGTAAAAAGAACTGCAAAAGGTAGCAATAGATCTCTTTTTGTTCTATTAACATATCCCTCTCTTTTTGTGATATCTTTTATATTAGAGAAATAATTTTCGATAACAAGGCTTCTTTTGCCTTCAATAATAACTCGTTCATCCGATTGTGATTGTATAATAATAACGGGCTTAGTTAATTCCACAACATGTAGCAAGTGAGGCATAGGATATTTGTTATCCATCGGTACATAAACCGCGCCACAGTAAGCTATTGCTAACATTGCTATTAATGAATAACTGCTTCGGGGTAATAGAACGGCAACATGATCGCCTTCGCTAATATTCTTCTGCAGCTGAGATGCTAGATGCATGACACAATTATTTAGCTGCCTGTAACTTAGCTCACCGTTATCATCGATAATTGCTATCTTTTCTGGTGTTAATTCAACTTGATTAAGAAAAATATCTATAATTGATGTGGATATAGAGTTTTCCGGATCCGGGTAAACTTGCCGTTGTATAGCATCCGCATAATTCTGTCGCTGAGACTTATAAGTGTTTTCTATTTCAGAGAAAAAAAGATCTATTCCTTTTTTATTAAAGTGATGCTCAATATACTTGATAACTACTTTATTATCATCGAAGAATATATTAACAAACTGACCATCGATAGTGCTAACATCGCCTATTATTAATGGGTAACGACTATCTTTTGTATCATAATTTTCTATATCAAAACTTTTCACATCATAATTGCTTGCATTTTTTAGAGCAGTTTCGACAGCAGTGACCGTATCTTCAAGATAATTAGCTTCTTCTATGTCTATGTCTATAGCAAGAATTTCGTCTAATACATTAGTTGTTGATTTTAATAGTATATCAATTTTTCTTTGACCGCTAAATCTAGCAAGTTGTAAAGCTACTGAAGCGATTAGTCTAATATCACACGCTTTATCCACAGGAAAACTTAGTTGATTCCATTTTTTTTTGCTGTTTTTTTGTGTTGGCAAAGAAAAATATAGATCTTGCATACTCATTATTTACTTATCCGGAAAATTATTCAGATAAACTATTTTATTAAACTCTCTCTTTGATCCTCGTGGCAACGGAGCTTTACATCGCTTCCCTAGTGCTACAAAATTTGTCAGGATCACATGCTCTGGTTTATTCAAGAGTTTTCCAACCTCGTCAAATGAGAAACCTATCATAGGGCAAGTGTCATATCCCATACTTGCTGCGGAAACCATGATGCCTTGGGAAAACATAGCACTGTAAAACATTGCCTTATCCCTTAACAACTGACTATCAGCTTCCAGATCTAACTTTAGGCCGGATGCTAAAATTCTTAAATCAACACACATTGCAAGTAAAATACTTGCATCGGTATGTTGTGGTTGATCAAACCCAACATTGCGAATTTTTTTTCTTAGCTCAGTATTCTTCTCGATTCTACAAATACGAAAAGGAGTGCAATCATCTGGCGTAGGTATATTTAAGGCTGTTGTAATAATTGTTATTAGATCTTTTTCTGGAATGCTAAATGAAGGCTCAAAATATTTAATAGCTCTACGTGACTCTACAGCTTTATCTAGGCGTTTTTGTGTTATATTCATCATTGTATCACCAGCTATCATTTATTAGCATGTCATCTATATTCTTGGTTTCGAACTGAGTGTTTTTGCCCATGTTTTTATCTAATGCAAAGATATCGACAAGCACTTTATCTGTTGGCAAATTTATTTCTCTTCTAATTAAATCGTGATCTATATTTTGTATAAACATATGATTAAACCCTTGTTGCTCAGCTTTCCATAAAAAATTTGTTATACCCAAACCACAACTTCTAAAAACTTCATCCCTTTGTGTTGTAGGGTGCTCAGAGTAGACAATCGACGATTTTTTTCTTGCATTTTCTAATTGTTCTTGATCCAAATGTTTAGAACAATTGTCTACATCCCTCCAGGAATAAAGATCTCCACAAACTACTACTAGATATTTTGGCGTAAAATCATCAGGTGATAATTTTGTATCTTCTAATAAAAGCTTGATGGTGGTTTTATTTTCAATCAATACAAATAACCAATGTTGAAGGTTAAATGAAGAAGGTGCTAGTAGCGCGGCTTCAAATAGTGGGATAACATCCTCGGGAAACTCCACAGTCGATTGCATTTTTAATTCGCCTTAACAAAGTAGTTGAAATGTTGAAACCTATTGTCAGGTTCAAAACCTAATTTTTTGTATAACTTTAGCGCGGGAGAGTTTTTTAACTCAGTAGAAATTCTTATCATTCCGACATCAGTGGAGCGAGCCTCATCAATTATTTTTGTTAATAATTTTGACGCGACTCCTAATCCCCGAGCTCCTTCGTCAATATATAAATCATTAATCAGCCAAACTTCGCCTACATTTATAGATGATAATGTAGGGTATACTTGTATAAAACCAATAGGCTCTTTATCTATTAACGATATAAAAATAATTGAGTCATGTTTTAAAAGTCTCTCACGAATAAATTCTCTTGATACTTCCAGACCATCATTTTTTTTATAAAAGGCTCGATAGTCTTTAAACAGATGAGATAGCCTTTCTTCGTAATACGCAGATGCTTTTATTATCTCCATTATTTTTCACCATCTGCATTAACCATCACTGAAAAGTTCTCAATTACATTTCTCGCTACTCGTTTTTGAAAGCTAAGCGACCAATGCAACCCGTCCTCTATAAAAACCTCTTCCCTATCATCTGGCAAAATTTTCCTGAGATCTATTTTCGATTCGACACGAGACATAATTAGATCTGATATTTTCAATATATGTCTATCGTCCCAAATAGCTCCCATTCGGGTTAACAACCAGTCTTCTCTAATTCGCCTTTCATCCACACCAACAGGTGTCATCCAGATAAATTTCTTAGTTGCCACAGACTTACCAAGAGATTCTATAGCGTCAAAGTTATTAGACACCTCGTCAATACTAGTACAGTGCTTCTTCAATGACCCATGAATTCTTCCATCATTAGTACCAATTAAGCAAAATAAGTAATCAGGTTTAATTGATTCTAATCTACTTAATGTAGAAAACAGTTGCATGCTAGTGTCACCAGAAAGAGCTGTGTTATGCCACTGAAGCTGTAACTCTGGTCTTAATATTTGAAATGTTTTCTTTAATATTTCAAACCAAGATTGATAGTCGTCTGTTAGACTGTCACCGATAACAGCAATACTATCGCCTGTTTTAAGTTTAATTGTAGAAATTGCTTCTGAAACAATTGGTTCTTCTATTAGCTGTTTAGCACAATTTTCAACATTTTCTCTAAACTCACCTTTTATGTCTAAGTACTCTTGTTCACTCAAACCAAAAAAATTAGCGAGGGCGTTCACATTTTCACTTCCCGGTAAAAAATCTAATCGCTTTTCAGGATGAAAAAACCTAATAAGCCTAATGGATTCTTTTTTTTCTTCCATTTTTAACACCTATCTTGATTAAATTGTCATAGATAAATGCAAAGTGTATACCATGAGAATATTGCATTTGATAAATATGAATTTGCATCTATGCTGTAGTCATAGCCTATATATTCTAACTATCTAGGTATAGTTACTAGAGTTTAAACGTAAGAAAATATTTTTTTAGAAAGTTACATTTGGTGATGTTTCGAATCTAGTACATAAGGTTTTTTTTTTAAAACATTTTATAGATTTTTATATAAATTCTTGAGCACAGGAATAAATGCGCTCTAAAAATCAAACTAGCTTACCGAGATTGTATCTTACACCGCTACTAGCGATTTCTCGCAAGATATACCTGATGTTTTTCATACAACATGCCAATTAAACAACCAACCTAAGGCAATGGCATAGCTATTGCTCTTATCAAGTATTAAAACTACGCTAATTTAATTTTCGTTGAAATAATATTATGACTCCTAGAATGACCTATAAAGATATGCCAGCTGAAATATATGCCGGCCTATTAAAGCTTGAAAAAACAGTTTCAGATATTGGATTGGATAAACGTGTGTTACATCTGATTAAGATTTTGGCTTCGAATATAAATGGTTGTGCCTTTTGCTTAGATATGCATGCTAAAGAAGCCTTTAAGGACGGTATGGATGCCAAGGATATATATATGCTCCCTGTATGGCGCGAAGCACCTAATTATTCAAAAAAAGAAAAAGCCATTTTGCATTGGGTTGAGACGCTTACTTTGGTTTCAGAAAAACAAGTTCCTAATGCCATTTTTGAAGAAATGGCGTCGTATTTTGATAAATCTACTATAGGAAAAATTACCCTATCAGTATTAACAATTAATAGCTGGAATAGAATGATTTTAGCTATAGGTACCGTACCTGGAACCTATCAAGTTAAGGATTAAGCGATGAGAGAGGTTACAATAGCGAAATTTGGAGGGACAAGTGTTGGTTCATTATCAATGATTTTAAAGTGCGCAAATATCGTACAAAACAATACTTCTATTACTTGTGTGGTAGTTAGTGCACAATCCCAGATCACGGACTTTTTAGCAGACTTATGTGCTACTGATTTTAGTATAGAAAGGTTACATATATTAGACAAGATTCATAGAAGAATGAAAAAACTGTTGGAACCAATGTATGGTTTGACAATAGAGAAAGAGTGCCAACATATGCTCGATTCATGGATGGATGATTTGACTAAAATGTCAAATACGCAAAATCATATGCCAGAACATATTCACCATCTTATTCTAGCGATGGGAGAAAAGATATCATCACAATTAGTGTCTTCTATATTTCGCGCATGTGGTATTGAGAATCAAATAATTAATGCTCGTGATTTAATAAAGGTAAATGACTTAGGGTGTACGGGCATCGAACCTGATACTGAAAGCATAAAGCGTCACTGTCTTGAACTCTTTGCACAGCAACCACTAGGTAGTGTCGTTATTACGCAGGGATTCACGGCAGAGGATGCAACAAGCGGAAATGTTATCACAATGGGACGTGGAGGTAGTGATTTATCTGCAGCGTTGCTTGCTGAAGCTCTCAGTGCGAAAGAACTACAGTTATGGACAGATGTGGAAGGTATATTTACTGTTGATCCAAGAGAAATTAAAGAAGCAAAACCTCTTTCTGAAATAACCTTTGATATAGCTGCTAAAATGGCTCGCTTTGGAGCAAAAGTGGTTCATCCTGAAACCATTGCTCCAGTAATGCGATCCAATATACCTGTCTTAATAGGTGCGACCAATAACCCTAAAGGTAACTGCACTTGGATCAAAACCACAGCATCCAATAATAATATAGGCCCAGTATCTATAACACGAAGAAAGTCACAAACGCTCATAACTGCTAGGGTTCATACAAAAGCAGAAAAAATTGACCCTGAAATATTATTCTCTCGATTAGCAAAGAGTAAATTACACTCAGACTGGACAGCATATACAGATAATACACTGAGCATCCTAGTTGATACTCCCACCGTACAAGACAACGATGAGCTATTGGATAATATTAGTGAAAACTTAGCATCAATCGCAGAAGTTCATATAGAAGAAAATTTCCATCTTATATCCATTGTCGGCAATGGTTTTCTATCAGATGAAAATTTAAAAAATAGCATTTTGTCCTATCTCTCGGCCTACCCTATTAGATGCCTAATGTTAGGTAGTAGCGATCACTTGATAAACTGGTTAATTCCTGAAAGATATTCCAAGACTATTCTATCAGAAATACATCAACTAATATTCAAGGAGCAACTAGAGCTAGATATGGTGATATGAAGGTGTATTGAACATATATCATCTTCAAGCGTATCTATTTAGTACCGTCATCCTGCTTAATATCATCAAGTACATCTTGAATAAAAGGTTATATAGTTGTAGGAAAATTAACATGTGGTTAATTTAAAAAATATAGCACTCAACCAAACGACGGCAACATCACATGACAGAAACTAAAATAAAAAAGTTATCTTCATGTAATATAATTAAGACTTAAATGTACTAAAAATTTAACACCTTAAACTTTAATGAATGCATTTTCATTCAAGTTTAAGGTGTTAACGCTAATAGCTACTTATATGATCAAAGATTTTATACATTTATTTTATCCAAAATTAACAACACAACCAGAAGATAACAAACCACTGTAACAATGGCTTATATATTGCTAACATTTTTTATATTATTGTTATCAAACAAAAACTAATACTCATAGAATAATTAAGGCGGTAGAAATGTCAGAGGCAAACGAGGCTCTATTAGAAGAAAACGAAAAATTTGTGACGGAGAAAAATGTCAGCCGACGCAAAGCTGTCCAACTACAGAATATTGAGAAATCAGAGACTTCAAAGCGTGAGAATTTATCAGGGCCCGTTATTTGGTACGATACGGCAAATCTGGAAAAAAGCACACCTGATGACTCAGTTTTTAATCGTATAATAAACCTTAGTTATACTGGCATCATTGTGTATCCTAATAATATCGATGCTTTATTAAAAGCTATCCCTTCTCGGATGCTTGTTATACTTCGTTTAAAAACAGCCAATGAATTAAAGACGTTTAAGTCCGGAAAACTGTACGCTAAGTTTAAAGATGACAAAACCAAGAGAATGGTCGTTAGCTTTTCTGACATAGATGAACTAGTCAGCTTAAAGGAGGATGGCTTAAATGTATGTTATCACTGTTTCGTCGATGATAATGATAGCTTACATAGTTCTATCTATGATGGTATGAAAGCGGACTACCTCGCGATTCTATTTAAAGATCCAACGAACATTCCCCTGGAGTTGGTCATAGCATCATTACAAAAAACGCAGACAATTCTGATGAAACAAATCAGCACCCCTGAGGATGTGGATGATGCCATTGTAACCTTGGGCGTCATGGAATTCGGTGCAGAGGGAGTAATATTTTCCCCTAAAAATCATGACATAATAGATGAGTTTGTAGCACGTATCACCGTAATGGAAAACGAATCAATAAACCTTCAGGTCGGCACTGTCATTGGCACTCGGCCGGTAGGAATGGGGTATCGAGCTTGTATTGATACTGCTACTTTATTTGATCCAGATGAAGGTATGCTGGTGGGCTCAACATCGCAAGGGGGTATTCTTTGCTGTCCAGAAGTTTACTTTTTACCATATATGGAGCTACGCCCTTTCCGTGTTAATGCAGGTGCAGTTCATAGCTATGTGTATAACACCAAAGACCGAACAGATTATATGTCTGAGTTAAAAGCAGGCTCCAGTGTCATGCTTGTCAATTCGAAAGGTCGAGTAAGAACGGCGCCGGTGGGCCGAATAAAAACCGAGCAACGCCCCTTACGCTTAATTGAGGTACGTTTTCCAGGCGGTGAAGAAGTCAATGTTATTATGCAGGACGACTGGCATGTACGTATATTTTCTCACGATGCTAAGCCGCTCAATATTTCTGAGTTAAAAGCTGGCGACAAAGTGCTTGGTTATGTTACAGAAACAGGACGTCATGTAGGTATTAAAATCGACGAAAATATTATGGAAAAGTAATTTAATGTTTAAGCGGGAGTATGGTAATGAGTTATATAGGCCGAAAATTACGTCAAAGACGACTACTATTCTCTAATGAAAGCTTTGGTATTATAGTACCGATAGATCATGGCTTAACTGCAGGGCCACTGACGGGAATAAGTTCTGCTAATGAGATTGCTCAGTGGATTGGCAATCCAAATATTAGCAGCATTATTACCCACCGTGGAATGCTCGAACAGTTAATCATGAAAAATGCCATTCTTAAAAGTACCGGTGTTATTGTTCATTTAAATGGGATGTCTAATCTCAATGAAGAAAATGATACCAAGTATATGGTAACTCAAGTAGATACAGCAGCAAGCTTAGGAGCCGACGCTGTCTCTGTTCAAGTTAACTTTACTGAAAATAATTATGCGCACAATCTCACTTTACTTAGTGCAGTAACTGAGCAGGCACATAACGCGGGTCTTCCTGTACTGGCAATGCTCTACGATAAAGTGATGGTAGAAAATGAAGAACTAGCGATTAATAGAATGCAGATTATTATGCGTCTAGCAATTGAATTAGGTTGTGACGCTATAAAAATTAGTTTTCCCAAAAGCATTTCTTTTATTTCTAATTTATTGAGCGACGTGAGCGATAGTACTCAAGTATTTTTTGCAGGTGGAGAATTAACGGATGAAGATACTTTTTTAAAAAACACCTCAGTGGCAGTTGCTCATGGTGCATCAGGCCTTTGTGCTGGACGAAATATCTTTCAACATCAGCATAAAGAGTTAATGTTGGAAAGAATTCGTTTATGTATGATAAATGATGAAAGAAGAAACTATGATGTTTTACTTTCAGAAAAAAGCTCTGCTTATAAAAGTAAGCCACACGCAGTAAAGACCGCAACGCACTCCAAGGAGACAATATGAGCAGATTGCCCGCAAATAAAATCTCTTTACTAGCGCTAGATGAAGACCTCGGTGCAGGGAATTTTTTACATCAGGCGCTTGCAAGCAATCCACAAAAAGATTCAGACTATATGTTTTTACAAGAGCCTGTTATGGGTTTTCATGGAAAACCATATAAGAGCTTTTCATTACAGTCCATGGCTGATCTCGCAAGAGAGTGGTCTGCGTTTTATCATAGTATGGGAGTAGAGCCAAAAGATGTTGTAGGTATTTTCCTAGATGATACCGTGGATTACTTTATTCAGTATGTTGCTATTACAAGTATTGGTGCAGTTCCAGCACTTATAAACTCTAAGCTATCTTGTGATATTGCCGGGCGATACTTGGATCGTATTGAAGCAAAACTTGTCTTAGCAACCACTGAACGCTTGGAGAAAATAAAAGAAGTATTTTCCATTATTGGCTTCAAGCCGAAGGCGTATGATATTGCCGAGGTGTTACAAGACGAGCCGATGAGTCAACTACCTGAGGTGTTTCCCTACTGCCATCATGCTAAGGATCCGGTATTACTCACCCATACCTCAGGCACTACAGGCATCCCCAAAGCAGTAATTGCAGCGCACCAAGCTTACCTTCATGGTGTTAAGTTCCGTCTTGCAAACCCAATACCTCATATCGAACGTTATCTTAGTGCCCTTCCCCATTCGCATAACTCGGGTATTGCATATTTGATGGAAGCAACAATTAGAGGTTGTCCTGTGCAAATACAAAGTGATAAGTCTCCGGCGAGTATGGCTCAGTCAATTAATGAATTTCAAGCTGATTTTGTCGTAGCCTTCCCCAAAATATTTGTAGAAATGGTACGTGAAGAAGTCGATCCTTCGTTATTAAACTCTGTTTTTTATTGGCGCAGTACCGGTGATGCCGCTCATGAACGTCATGTCAAGGAGATTACCCGTTGGGGAAGTCATGAGGAAGATGGCGTCATTAAAAAAGGCTCAACTTATATCGATGGTTTAGGTTCATCTGAAATGGGGTCATCCTTGTTTACAGTGTTTCATGACAGTAAGAAGAGAAATTATGACCGCTGCGTAGGTAAGCCTCAAGGGTGGGTCGATGCTGCTGTATTGGACACTTATGGCAATGTGCTTGGCGCTAACACCGTTGGACGCTTAGGTATAAAATCACCATCGTTAACGCCAGGTTACTGGAATAACACAAATATTACGGAAAAATTCACATGTCAGGGTTATTGGATTACAGGTGATTTAGTATATCGAGACACACAAGGGTTTTTTTATCACATTGATAGAATTACCGATGCAATACAAACAACGGAAGGAAACATATATAGCTTACTTACCGAGGAGCTAATTATGAAGAGGTTTGATAGCATCTTTGATTGCACCGTATATCAAGATAATAAACAAGATGGAAAAGTATGCGCTTCAATCCGTGTCGATCTTGTCGCCAAGCAACATGATGAAGAACAATTAAAAAGCATGTTGCAGGATATCAATATTTGGCTGAAAGATAACGGTAAACCTCAATTGCATGCAATTTCAGTAACCAAACCCCAAACAAGTTATGCGCCTGAAGGGATAACAGGTAAAGTGCTAAAAAGAGAACTACGGATCGATGATGAAGCCGATCTAAAAGTTTCCCACATTTAACCGCTGTTAAAATATTTTAATTCATATAGACACAACGGAGGCGACAAGGACGTGTGCTTCTTCTAGTCTGAATCAATTTAGATATTGTTACCTTTCATTCCTCCAACTATCAATGGCATTCGTAACTTTCAATGGACCGACACTATCTAGATAGTGTCAATGACTCTTATCATTCAATTTTCAAGTGTGAACCAACTATTCTTGAAAACTTTGTAACTCCCCGCTTGAGCTTTATGCCGCCACTTAAAAGTCTCTACCTATTTATATTTAAAGTACATTACAAATTTTAACAAAAAATTAAAAACCATTTATTCCACAACAAAAAAAGACAATTAAAATGACAAACCATAAAAAAATCTAATTTAAAAACTATTAAAACGATTGGAGGACACTTATGAAATTTACTTTTGACGACTTTTTTAAAGTGTTTTAACAGACACAAAAAATACGTCACTTGACTTCAAAAAATAAAAAACCTTAAATCCCTCCTTATAAAAAAGAGAAGTTGAACAAAATAGAAAAAGAGAAAGGTTTTTAATTTTTCTAATTTAAAAATACAGTTTATTAATTTTAAAAACAAAAAATTTACACAGCAACTTATCAGCCACCACTGAATACACTATAAAATAAAATAATATAAATACAAATATAGATAAGAAAAAAGAAATATTTTACTTAACCAAATAATAATTCTTTTTCAATCGGATGAAATGCAATAGCAATATCTGGACGCGACACTAATACAAGCATCAAAAACACTACTTTAAATATGCAAAAAGGTTTGATAACACATGAAAAAACTAACAAAACTTGCATTTATGGCTGTATCCATAGCGGGTTCAGCTTCAGTATTTGCACAAGATCAATGTAATACTACTGCTGAATGTCGAGCAACTTATGGCGACAGAGCAACAGATTGTAGAGACAGCCAAAGTTCACAAAGTGTCTGCATGTGTTCTTCAGAACGCTGTGATGCCAGTTCTGGTGGAAATGGCGTTTTAATTCCAGGCGTTATTCAGGCCGAAGATTATTCAAATTTTTTCGATACCACACCCGGAAACACTGGTGGTCAACATCGCACAGATGATGTTGATATTCAGGTAACCACAGATGCCAATGGCGGCTTTAACGTAGGTTGGATCGCCGGTAATGAATGGTTAGAATTTCCAATTAATGTTTCAGATGCTGGCCGTTATAAAGCTGAAGCACGAGTTGCATCAGCGCCAGGTAACGGTATGTTTACGATTGAAGTAAACGGTGTATCACGCAGCACATTTACGGTAAATAGTACCGGAGGTTGGCAATCTTGGAACACGATAACTGAAACTATCGGTCAACTAAACCGCGGCCAAAATACGCTTCGAGTGCAGGTACAAGCGGGTAATTTCAACTTAAATTGGATTCGCGTAAGTAAAGAAGGCTCGGCGCCTTCCGGGATGCTGGGACGTTTTGATATCGCTAAAGATATGTTATTAGCTAATTTTGATGGCAAACCCGACGCCGATGATATTCATTCAGTTGCTGGTCTAGGTACAATGCTGTTAGATCCACGTTTTAATAATGTCAAAGTACATGCTGTTGCGGGTGCGTATGGTAAGCAAGGTGGGCAATTCATCCCGGCAGGACGTTTGTTTAATATGGCCTTTGGCAGTAGTCGATGGTCGGATGCTCATAACAATTACAATAATGCATTAAATCAAACGGCAGCAAAAGTTATTGATACACTTAGAAATGGTGGCGATGTGTGGGTACAAGAAGCTGGGCAATCTGATTTTACAGCGGATATTGTACGCCGAGTCAAACAACAATTACCGAATGTTAATACAAGAACACGTATTCATGTTGTACAACATAGCCAGTGGAATGAGGATCAAACAAGAACGGCCGCATTGAATTACGTTAAACAAAATACGCAATACAATAAAATCGACGATGGTAATGGCGGAGGCAATTCAACACCAGGCTTTCACACCCATAATGGTTCACAGTGGAACCGCGCCGTGTCAGATCCGGAGGCTGGTGCGCTGTGGCGCGAGGCGAGAAAAGTTGCGAATGATAGTTTGGGTAAAACTGGCTACGATAATCCAGCAATTAAGGCCGGCGGCTTTGATTTTTCTGATGTAGTAGAAGATACTTGGATTTTCGGTTTTAACGGAATCCGCAACGGCATTAACGGCTTTTTCGACGAGTTTTTATAAACGCTGTTATAAAGATACAACCGGTTTAAAATAAAAAATCCTCGGTAGAATAACTAACGGGGATTTTTATTTGAGTTGAGAGGCATTTACACCCAGTAAATGTTGAAGAATATTTTGAAACTCCTCAGTTCCCATATCAACATGTTCCACCACTCGTCCGTATAGCATCAAAGACGGCACATTACGCCCATTTCTTTCCTTTTGCAGTTGTTGCAAACAAAAGAGCACCACACGCTGCTTTTGGGTTAGCCCATCTTTGATACTTGGTAATTGCATTGGCGATATTATAAATAAACTTTAAAATGCAGATGAACCGGGGGTTCTCGGGAATGGAATAACATCGCGAATATTTTCCATACCGCTGACATAATTTATCAAGCGTTCAAACCCTAAACCAAAGCCTGCATGGGGAACAGTACCATAGCGACGTAAATCTCGATACCACCAAAGATGTTCAGCTGTTTCTTTATCTGGGAAGCGTGTATCCAAAACATCGATACGCTCTTCGCGTTGGCTGCCGCCGATAATTTCACCGATGCCTGGCACCAACACATCCATCGCAGCAACGGTTTTTTCGTCATCGTTTAAACGCATATAAAAGGCTTTAATTTCTTTCGGGTAATTCTTCAGAATTACCGGGCCTTTAATATGCTGCTCGGATAAAAAGCGCTCATGCTCGGAAGCTAAATCAATGCCCCACTCTACTGGGTACTCAAATTTCTGGCCACTCTTTAAAAGGATATCGATGGCGTCGGTATAATCCATATGCACAAACTCAGAATTCAGTACGCCATCTAAACGAGTCAGTATATCTTTATCTATACGCTGCTGGAAAAACGCCATGTCATCAGCGCGCTGCTCTAGCACAGATCTAATACAATGTTTTAAAAAGTCTTCTGCTAGTTTTGCGTCATCGTTTAAATCGGCAAAAGCAATTTCTGGTTCAACCATCCAGAACTCAGCTAAATGACGACTGGTATGAGAGTTTTCTGCTCGGAAAGTAGGGCCAAAAGTATAAACTTTAGACATCGCTAAACAATAAGCTTCAACATTGAGCTGACCTGACACCGTTAGAAAGCTTTCAGCACCAAAAAAATCTTTCTCAAAATCTATCTTGCCTTTGTCACCATGAGGTAAGTTGGCCATATCCAGGGTCGATACACGAAACATTTCCCCCGCGCCCTCACAATCACTGGCAGTGATAATAGGCGTATTAATCCAATGGTAGCCATTGCTGTGAAAGTAATTATGGATGGCGTTAGCAAGAGTACTGCGCAAACGTGTTACCGCGCCAATAGCATTGGTTCGAGGGCGCAAATGGGCTTGGGTGCGCAAGTATTCAAAAGTATGACGTTTTTTAGCAATAGGATAGGTTTCAGGATCATCGACCCAGCCAACGACCTCAACACTACTGGCTTGAATTTCAACCGTTTGACCTTGCCCCTCTGAAGCAACAAGCTTGCCTTTGCCGATAATGGCACAGCCAGCCCCTAGACGGGCTACTTCGCTCTCATAATTATCAAGTTCTTGCGGCACCACCAATTGAATGGGGTCAAAGCAGGAGCCATCATGTAAAGCGACAAAAGATATACCCGCTTTGGATGTTCGGCGGCTTCTCACCCAACCTTTGACAGTCACATCACTATCAATTGCAACTTCACCTCGAAAAATATCGGCGACTGTATATTTGTTCATGCAAAAATCTCTTTACTGATATCATTAATGTTGATTTGCGTTGTGAGGATAAAGGAATAGCGCCTTGTCGTCCTCATTTATTGTAAGTTTTATTGACATAGCGCGAATAAATCAGCGTTAGTAATCTCCTTACAAACGGCTACATCAATAACGACTAAGACAATCCTCTCATCAAATAAAGCTCATCAAGTACAGAAGAGATTTCATCACTGATTAATACTTGTTACTGTTTAGCTGTTACTTTGAAGTCACACCGCAGACAATGCGGCTACCGCCACCACCTAGTGGCTGAGGGTGATCGGAATGGTTATCGCCTCCAGCATGAATCATTAGCGCACGGCCTTTCAAATCAGAGAGCTTTAACCTGGGAGCTAATACCGGTTGACGCGCGTTGCCATTTTGATCCACATATAATGCTGGTAAATCGCCCAAGTGGCCTTTGCCCCAGGGTACTCCGTGTTGTTTGGTATTATGGGGATCGAAATGACCACCGGCTGCAAATGCAGCAACAATTTTTCCTTGTTTTTCCTTTGGCATACAGCTTGGATTTTGATGAACATGAAAACCATGTAAGCCGGCAGGTAAGCCTTTGAGGTTAGGTGTAAATACCACACCGAAATCCGATGCCGCAGCGATGACACTGCCTGCAGACTTACCCACTCCATCTACATCCACAAAGTTCATTGGAATTGTGATGCTGGCTACAGCAGGCAAAGATAATACGCTAACAAGGGCAATAACTAATCTTTTCATGTTTTATGTACCTTATAATTTATTTACAACCAAAAGCTCATTGTTAAATATGATGAATATTCTATTTGGTATTTTTTGAACAATACCTACCACCGCTTCTGTTATCAGTATAACGACAGCTCGCTATTTCTTATTTCTATATTGATAGTCATTGTTATACGAGTATTTTTTATCCACTGATGTTTGCACAATGAACTTACGTTATCACTTTGTTGTTGTCACAGAATCGATTGCTACTTAGGCCCAGATATTCACCCCATACTATTGCGATAAGGTATAAAAAACATGCAGTTATCTTCTATGGGAAGGATTAATAGAATTTATCAAGAATCTGGTTATCTATAGTTTTATAATAATTTAATCTTTTGCACGTCAAATTTAGTGTATCATTAGCATGCAAGCGAAAAAATGAGAATAATTCTTATTTGTGGTTACATTGTCACCTTAACTAATGATAATATTTATTCTACAGACTCTAAAAATTTGAATTTATCATGCAAAAATTTATTTTTTACCTACTATCATCCGCCCTTTTTATCCTTTCTTGCGATAGCTATTCAGCCCCACAAGAAGTCAATGTTTATTCAGCACGCAAAGAAGCACTAATAAAGCCTCTACTCGATCGTTTTACCAAACAAACGAATATCAAAGTAAACCTGGTAACAGGTAAAGGCGACGCATTGCTAACACGGCTAAAAGCCGAAGGCCCGAGATCTCCTGCCGACGTTTTGATTACCTCAGATGTGGGCCGCTTATTCCGAGCCAAGCAAGCAAAAGTCCTTCAACCCGTGGCAATTCCCGCACTCGACAGCATAGTAAAACCGCAATACCGTGACTCGGATAACTACTGGTACGGTCTTTCTCTTCGCTCGCGAGTTATGGTCTATGCAAAAGACCGGGTAAAAGCCAGCGAGTTATCTAACTATGAAGTCTTGGCAGATGACAAGTGGCGCGCTCGTATCTGCGTACGCTCTTCGGACAATATCTATAATCAATCTCTAGTCGCCAGCTTTATCGCTCATCAAGGACTGCCTGAAACAGAAACTTGGATCAAGAAATTCGTCGCTAACTTGGGCCGCCCTCCTCGCGGTGGTGACCGCGATCAAGTGAAGGCAATTGTGGCAGGTCAATGTGATGTTGCGATTATTAACTCCTATTATCTAGGTGCTATGCTCAATTCAGAGAATTTTGCGGAGAAAAAAATTGCACAACAGGTCGCTTTGTTTTGGCCAAATCAAACTAATCGCGGTTCCCATATGAATGTCAGTGGTATCGGTATTACTCAAGCGGCTTCGAATAAAGCCAATGCGATCAAATTAATTGAGTTTTTGCTTACTGAAGAAAGTCAATCGTGGTATGCCAGTATCAACCACGAATTTCCAGTACGAGAAGGTGTCAAAGTGAGTGATACACTTAATAGCTGGGGCGAGTTTAAAGCCGACGATATCCCGCTGGAAAAATTGGGCGAACTAAATGCGCAAGCGGTTAAAGCCATGGATCGCAACGGTTGGAAATAACAGCCTCAAAAACACTTTATTTTTCTCATTGGCGCCAGCGAAGTAATCGCTGGTTTGTCATGACATTCATGATTACCGTGCTAGTGGCAATGCCTCTGTCGGTAATCATTGCTAATCTTGCGCAGCCATACTCTGATACCTGGCAGCACCTCGTTGATACAGTTTTAGCAGATTATGTGAAAAACTCTCTAACACTTATGTTGGGAGTTGCTGTTGGCACATTTATATTAGGTACAAGCACTGCTTGGTTAACGAGTATGTGCCGTTTTCCTGGCCGTCGACTATTTGAATGGGCGCTGCTATTACCTATGGCCATGCCTGCCTATATTATTGCTTATACATACACTGGAATGCTGGAGTTTGCCGGGCCAATACAAAGTGCTCTGCGAGCCACCTTCAACTGGCGCTATAACGACTATTGGTTCCCAGAAGTGCGCTCCATGGGTGGTGCAATTTGCATGCTCTCTCTGGTGCTCTATCCTTATGTCTACCTAATTGTACGAGCATCTTTTTTACAACAGTCGCACGCGCTTCTAGAAGTGAGTCGATCGCTGGGTAATGGGCCTTGGCAGACATTTTGGCGTGCGGCATTACCTTGTGCTCGTCCCGCCATTGTCGCAGGTATGACCCTGGCGCTAATGGAAACCTTAGCCGACTATGGCACTGTTCAGTACTTTGGTATCAACACTTTTACTACCGGAATTTTTCGCACTTGGTTCGGGATGGGCGACCTAACTGCTGCTGCGCAATTATCCTCCATGCTATTAATTTTCATCGCTACTCTTATCCTTGTAGAACGATACTCTCGTAAACGCATGCGTTTTCACAATGCCACAGCCGTGCAAAAACGTTTACCACGTTTGCCAATATCGGGCCTCTTAGCACTGTCATGCACACTTTGGTGTGCACTTCCCCTTTGTTTGGGCTTTGTTGTACCCGCTGGGCAACTGCTGATTTGGGCCACCACAACATGGCAGGCTAATATCGATGACGGCTTTGTAGCACTGGTGATAAATAGCTTCGGCCTTGCCGCCGTGTCGTCTTTACTCTGTCTAATAATTGCCGTGATCTTGTGCTTTTCTCTACGGTTGTCAAACAATGGCCGCTTTACATCATTTATGACGCGCACAGCAAGTATGGGTTATGCGGTGCCTGGCACAGTGATCGCTGTTGGTGTACTAATCGCATTGGCTTATATTGATGGACAATTGGATACTTGGCTACAAGCAAGCTTTAATGTGTCGAGCGGCCTATTATTTAGCGGCACATTGTTCGCTGTCATTTTTGCCTACCTGGTACGCTTTTTATCAGTAGCGATTCAGACATTAGATTCAGGCTACAGTAAAATAAGGCACAGTATCGATGACTCGGCCAGAACACTTGGGCACCAGCCTTTTATGGTGCTCAATAAAATACACTTGCCCATGCTAAAAAGCAGTATTATCGCCGCCCTACTTTTAGTATTTGTTGACGTACTAAAAGAACTGCCGACAACATTGATATTACGACCTTTTAATTTCAATACCCTTGCCGTGCGCGCATACGAGCTGGCTTCTGATGAACGTCTTATTGATGCTGCCACACCTTCCCTTGCGATTGTTATAGTAGGCTTAATTCCCGTATTGTTACTGTCGCGAACGATTAGCCAACAGCAAGATAATTTATGACACCTACAGAATCCTCTCACCAATTTTCCAATCAATGTTCAGATCAATGGCAACTATTCTTAAAAAATGTCGCCGTCCATTATGGCAAGCACATTGCCGTCAACAATATTAACTTAGCCCTTGAGAAAGGTGATATTGGATGTTTATTAGGGCCGTCAGGTTGCGGGAAAACGAGCCTACAAAGAGCTATTGCCGGCTTTGAACCTTTGATCAATGGCCATATTGAGCTGGCTGGAAAGTTGGTCAGTCGCCCTGGATTTTCACTCAGCCCGGAAAAACGTCGAGTCGGCATGGTGTTCCAAGACTTTGCCCTCTTCCCTCATTTATCTATTGCGAAAAATATCAGCTTCGGTTTGCGACATCTCACTGCAGATGAGCGTCAACAAAGGGTGATGGAATTACTGGCCATGGTAGAGCTAGTTGAGGTCGCCGACCGCTACCCCCATGAGCTTTCTGGAGGACAACAACAACGTATTGCACTGGCTAGAGCTATTGCGCCCAAACCCGATATTTTACTGCTCGACGAACCCTTCTCAAGCTTAGATGCAACCCTTAGAGAAATCATTGCAAAAGAAGTACGTAAGGTACTTAAAGCCCATAAAATTACCGCTATTTTAGTGACGCATGACCAACATGAAGCGTTTGCAATCGCCGATAAAATAGGAGTAATGAACAGCGGTCAATTGATACAATGGGATACACCTTATCAACTCTACCACCAGCCCCAAACGCCCTTCGTTGCCAACTTCATCGGTGAAGGAAAAGTCATACAAGTATGTGCCAATGCAAAAGGTCAGCTGGAAAATAGTTTGGGCGTAATCGCTAATAATAAGCAGTGGCAAGCCGGTAAAAATTATGGCGTGTTAGTCAGGCCAGATGACCTGGTTTACGATGCCAAGAGCGATAAGGCCTTTGTTATTGTGGATAAGCTATTCCGCGGCGCGGAGTATATGTACCTGCTCTCGCTACCCGATAAACAGCAGGTACTGTGTGTGACCCCTAGCCATATTGATCTGGCCATAGGGGATTATTTACCTGTAACAACAGACCTACAGCACTTGGTTGTATTTGACGGTGGCGATACACTGTAGTGCCTTTTTTATCGATACCTGTTTTCACCAGTAAAGAACCAAGGGAATTTCGGGTCTTAAGTCTTTGCATAAACCACGGCTGTGATCGTCAAACACAATTTCCATAAGATGCTGCTCGTCATTAATAATAGAAAGGCCTTCAACAGTATTGGCAATATTTAACGCTTCTGACATAACTTGCACAGGTGTATAAATACAAACATTGCGTACGTACTTAAAGTTTCCTTGCTCGACAATCGTATTTGATGTTTTCTCTGAAGGCTCGATAAAAGGCGCATAAATACATAAAGGTTCGAGTATATCACTGGCATTATCACCGATATGAAAAGCTTTAGGCGCTGGGAAATAATCTGGTTGATACTCCCAGCCGGGAAAAGGCATCGTTACATCGGAGCCATCCTTCCTATGCAAGACAACACCAAACGGCGATGCCTGCGGATACTTGACTCGCTGGGGCAGAAATAGATTACCCACCTTACCCCTGTTGGCTTGTTGCCAATCTCGAATCCATAGAAACTCCAATAAAACATTGGAAAACCGAAAGCAGCGATTTGCAGTGCCTTGTCCTTCGTGAATACGACTCACACTTTCCTTCATCCCTATAGACACTAACTCATCAGCAATCTTTGCTTCTGGCTCTACCAGAATAAAGAAATGATCAAGTTCTAAGTTCATCAGGTATTTCTCAAAGTGCAGTGAATAACTATATATTAAAGCATACATCTTTGAAAATGTAATAACGTAGAGTAAAATTTGACACTTTGAGTCAAGTTAAAAAACACCTGGTTATAAGTAGGGTTGTTTAGTAAATGAAACATATTGGACTTACCTGTCGGCCAACTATTGACTCTGTACTCCAGTTATAGCAACGAAATATTTTGCCTTTTTTATCATAGTTTTACTGTAGTATATCCCCCTATTTTTAGATCTATAATACTTATATAAAATATCATCACACAAACCCCCTTCGTATATTTTTAGCTTTCACCCATTGCAGAGACATGGTTTATAATTACACTAAATTTGCAGAATCAAAACTAGAACAGCGATAGATTTTGCCGTGTCATTTTAAGCCCACTCAAAATAATTCACACTACCAATGCTATAACTTTTATAAATGGATAGTATTATTTATGAAGCAGCTATTTCTCTATTAAGTAATAACTGACTGTTGAATAATAACGGCAATGTAACTTTAAAGAATAATTTTTAGTGACTTATATCTACCCACCAACTGGTCTTCCATTAATCTATTTTTTATCAACCTATTTTTCGTTAAACTATTTATTACAAATACATGCCTTGCTAATAGAGGACCAATAAAGGCCGAGTTAAATAGCAATATTCCGTAATCAATAGTGTCGATTACAAGCAATAATGTTCAGTATATTATTAATTACATTTAATACGTATCAATAAACGAGTAAAATTCATACCACAGAAGATCAAATATTATGCCATAAGACATAAGCGGCTTCTAAATTAAAACTCTCATTACAGACATTACTTAATTTGTTAAATATTAAATAAAAGCCGTTAATTTACTTCAAAATTTTTATTGTTATCCGCACAACAGTGTATATTAAATTTAACAACAGAAAAAATTTTTATAAATATTTTCAAGCTAGAAAATATTATGTCTTAGTATTTTAAAAAATAAATTAAAAATAGACAGGTTTAATAATTTACACACACCCAAAAAATAAAAATATTCGAACAATTTAATTACTTATCCCCACTTAGCGGTGAGATTCGATATAGTCGATTCGATTTTATTTATAGAAAAAGGTAAATATTATGTGTCCACACCCTACCACCAACTCTCATCAACATCGCACTCATCATACTCATCAGCATAGCGCTACTAGAACTTCAACTACACGTAACGGAGGTACGCACCAAGCAAGATCAGCTCGAAGCGCTAATGCCACTATGTCAACGCCTACCGTTGGAGATCTTCATATTACTGTAAGAGAAGCATTTAAAAGACGTGGCTGGGGAGCCTCAACTTTAGCTAATATAGCAAAAGACTACCCATCACTTATGAATAAACCTGCAACTAAAGAAAATATGGCTCGTTTAGTCGCGATAGAAAATCAAAGGGCAAAAAATGGAAAGAAAAAAACTCGTGGTGATCATTTAGCACGTGCTGCAAATCCCGTAAGAGGACCGGTCGTACATTGGGTTGGGGCTAACGCGGCGGCAGGGGCAAATGGACATGTGCGCGGTGCGTTTGGTAATGGTGGCCGTGGCTACGGAGAAGAGTTACGGGAAAGACTGAGAGATATGCATAGTAATCATTAAAAAACTGCTGCATGTTAAAGTTATTTGTAGTTAATGGAATTGGTTTTTTTATCACTTTATACAATTTAGCTATTTGTAAGTAATTCTTTATTTGTAGCACCAAATATCACTATCAATAGCCCTCTTTACCTTTAATTATAGAGGGCTTATTTTACTATCACACTATCTACAAAATTTAATTATTTAGTATCGGCGAAAAAACATGTATATTTTAATTTTATGAAAGTTGGCATTACTAAGAAATATTTTCATTGGGAAAAACTCCATATTTATCTTATTGATATAGCCCTTGTTAATATCCCCATATTAGTTGGGATCGTTTGATACATCTTTAGGTGAAAGATATGATATTTCAGATTGAAACAATAATTTCAAAAAATTATTTAACTCTAAATATACAAATCAAGGGGCAATCATATACATGTTAATCTATTAAAAGTCGAAAAAACTTACAACTCAAAACCTTTCAGCTAGTAAACTATTTTTTTTTAGCAATCCTGCATAGAAAGACATTAGTTATTAAAAAAAACGAAGCTTTTGTGCTCAGCAAACATCTCTTTTTAGTAGTTAACATATAAATACAGCTACACGGCATGCATCATGCATAGCGTCAAACGAGGCAATAAGCGCTTTTCCTTGTGACACATAAAGCAACAAAAAAATAGCAAGGTTGTCTTTCGCGCCAAAATACATTTGCATTAACAAAAAAATAATGGAGATACTATGGAAATAATTGATGCTAACAGTGGTGCTACTCAAGCATTTTTAGATAGACGATATAACGATCAATGTATAAGCAAAAGAGAGTTTGGCAAAACATTAAGTTGCCCCTGGGTTAAGGTAGGCAATTTGTATCTGTCAGTTACCTATACAGGGGAAGAGTCGTGGACACCGTTGGTAGAGCATTTACAAAAGCAAAAGGATTCAAAGTTCACGATACTAGGGGGACGACATGGCCAACATGAAGGGGCACGAGTAGACCCTAAAACAGGAAAAATTATTCCCAAAGGTTGTTTTGACCCTGAATTACATACACAAGATTGTAGCAAAGCCAAAGTGCTGGTAAACAAGCACAACTACTTTGATAACGATAACCCAAGAGTCATCGACGTGGGCAAACCACCTTACGACAAAACACACAAAATAAAGGAAAAAATATTATCTGAATTAAGGTTGGGACGTATCGTGGTATTAGCTTGGTGTTATTCAATATTCGCCATGGAAGAGATTGAAAACTGGACACCAAAGCAAGTACAGTTGTCTCACGCAATTCTTAATACCAATAAAACCATTGCTGCTATTGTTAAAGAATCTTTTGGTTGGGTACCCAGATAGAGCAAGATCTAGTTGTGGGCCTTTTTATAGGCCCACAATATTTTATGAGGCGCAGCACCTGCAAATAGCATCGCCGGTATCATGACAGGAAAGTTTACGGCGTAGCTTCATTTCGATTCTAGCTTTACGCTTAGCCATTTTTCGCACTTTTCTCCTTTCTTGCTTAAGCGCGGTAAATTTTTCTTGTTGCTCTGGTGTCAGCAACTGATAAATTTCTCGTTCAGCATTTGCTTTAGCAAGCATTTTAGTTTTCATACGCTCGGCTTTTTCATCGGCCAATAATGACACCTGCGCAGAATAATCTGAGTCACTGGGATCTAAGGCAAACAGGTTTTTATGCCGCGCCCTACTTCTTAACTCTTGCCGGGTATTTTTAAGCTCAGATCGAATACGTTTTATTTCAGATTTTTGCTGGTCTGTAAGCGCCAATGCTTTTGCTATATGCTGCTCACCCGTAAAGGCGAAATAATGTTGACTATCAGCATTGGCATAAGCAGACAGAGCCAGCACAAAAACTGATATAGAACCGATAAGCCAAATAACTCTTTTCATAACGATATACCTCTCCTCAAAATGCATGAAAATCACACATTAAGTGTGAGGCAAGTAAAATTTAAGTTGGGTTGAACAAATGTATAGTTAAGTAAAGTTTCACCTATAGAAAGGACAACATAGTTTATATTTGAGAGTTGGACTGACTCATATTACCTTAAAGGTCGTATAATTTACTCTATATACCACTATCTTAAGAGATCGATAGCACATGCCGTACAAAAGAATCACAAGAATATAGTTTCAAGACCAGCTATTCTCATAGCCTGTGTAAGCAAATTAGCAAGAGCTAAATATATAATATAAAAGTTTCCCCATTATTACATTGGATAAAGTTAAGTATGAATACCGATCCCGATACAGTGTTTTTTGTCGATGACGATACTGTTCTGTGTGAATTGCTAGGCGAATTTTTAAGCAACGAAGGCTTCGATGTTAAATTTTCACATAGTGGGCAGGATGCTCTGAATCAGCTAGATGCCGTGGGCTACGCCTATGATGTCATGATTCTCGACATAATGATGCCGGAAATGTCAGGTTTTGACGTATTACAAAGAGTTAGGCGAAGCAGCCAGATTCCTATTATCATGCTTACAGGGCGCGGAGATGATGTCGATAAAATTGTCGGGCTAGAAATGGGAGCTGATGACTATCTCGGTAAGCCATGCAACCCACGAGAGCTATCGGCGCGCTTAAAAGCCTTATTACGCAGAACCAAGCATAATCCCGAACAAGTCGCAGCTACAGCCCCCCTTGCAAACGAAATCAGCTTACATAACATCACGTTAAATAAAGGCACACTAGAAGTATCCCTAAATGGCCAAAAATTATCGCTGACAAGTGCCGAGTTCAATTTACTTCAACTGCTTATGCAATCGGCCGGTCAAATGCTAACGAAAAGTGAACTTACCGAGCGTGTTTTGCAACGTAAGCTTAGCGCTTATGATCGCAGTATTGACGTACATATCAGCCGAATAAGACAGAAGTTAATTGCTAGCGGCGGTGCAGGTGAGATTATAAAATCCATCCGTGGTGTAGGCTATCAGATGCTGGCAGAGTCTCATGAACATAATTAAGATAAAGGGCTTATTCTGGAAGATTTTCTTCGCTTTCTGGATTACTTGTGTCGCTATGATATTAGCGACCACCTATTTCGTTATATATTCTGTTGAAGATCTTGATTTTAATGAAAGGCGCAAACAAAATGCAGAAACTGTAGCCCAAAAAATTATTAAAATATATGAAATCAACCCTAAAAAAATTAACACATTAGAGAAATCGATAAAGCGTAAAAACGCTAATTTCTTGTCATTAAAACGCCAACTCGGCCTTGAGCGCCCGATAAAAATAACCAACGACGACGAACTAATATTTCAATTTCGACCTAAGGGCTTACAAAAAGGTAATAACACTTCATTTGAGGTAGTGAGTGATAATGGCAACACATATACAGTCACAATATTACTTAAAGCCACTCCCCGTTTTTTTCTAACCGCTATTGAGCGTCTGAAAACTGTACAGTTTATTCTTATGCTAATTGCTTCAGCCTTAGTTAGCTTGATTCTTAGTTGGAGTATCATAAGACCTCTTAAAAAGCTTGGAAAAATAAGCCGTAACTACGCTAATAGCGATATGAGTTTAAGTATTGGAGAAGACTTATTATTTCGCGGTGACGAAATTGGAGATTTGTCCCGCGACTTTAACTTTATGATTAAAGAAGTAGAGAAAAATATTCAATCTCAAACTCGTCTAATGCACGATGTATCTCACGAATTGAGAGCACCTCTGGCACGCATACAGGCTGCTGTCGGCTTGATCGACCAGAAAAACACTAATGAAGTGAGACTAGTAGGACAAATGAATAGAGAGTGCGAGCGTATAGACCAGTTAATTCAAAGCATACTAGAGTTCTCTCGTATTGATAAAAAGGATTATAAGCTAAGCCGTATCGATATGTCAGAAACAATAAGGAATCAGTTAGAAAACCTCAAACTAGAATTTCCCAATAAAAAAACCGAGTATTTCGAAACTGAAAATATGCCTATATTTATAGATGGCTACGAGGAGCTAGTGGAATCTGCAATAGAGAATATCTTACGCAATGCATGTAAATACACACCTGAAAATACGCCTATTGACATACATCTGCATCAACGAAAAGATTCTATTGAAATATCCATAAGAGACTACGGCCCTGGAGTATTAAGCTATGAAAAAGAGAAATTACTACAACCCTTTTTTCGATCGGGCAACAAAATGCACACGGATGGTTTTGGCCTGGGCTTAAGCATAGTACAAAAAGCGATGGCACAACACCGAGGTGAACTCACTCTTAATAATCACCCCAAAGGCGGGCTAATTGTAGTGCTTCGTTTCAACAAGGGGGCCGATAAATAAAACAAATCAGCCCCCCTAAATTGTTAACAATATTCTATCGATGCATAGTCGACTATTAACAAAAACACTATTAGAATAATGTGACAAAAAACAAAAAATATAAAATATCTAAGTTATAAACATCCTCATTTTTCTTAGCGTTAATAGTTAACCCAAGATCTGTCTCGATATTTATCATTTCTTTAAACTTTAGTGATTATTTACAAAATTTGAAACTATAGTATCAATCAAAAGCGGTCTTACAGGTTGTTCCCGGTTTGTTTGCAAAAGACAGGCAAGACAAAACATAGACACCGCAACCTGCATAGAAAAACCTATCCTCAAAAACTATTAATCAATAATAACAATAATTATTGATTCATAGCTTTATGTACTTAAACAACATGAGTAAGAAATCATGCTAGAAAAAGCAGAAATATGTAACACACATATAAATAACATGTTAAGCAATATCAACATCATAGATAGAGATGATATGCATGGACTGTCATCGATGTATCTAGAAGGCGAAGATAGAAACTTAGGTATTGTTAAAAATTTTAAAGATAATCAAGAACTTGCTAAGTATATACCAAAGGATTTATCAATAAGTTGGACGCATTTAAATTCACAAGAAACTCTAGATACTCACAGACACCCTATTGCGAGCTTGGTTATTGCAGTTGAGGGAAATGGTCGATCTAAAGGCGACAGTGAAATAAAATTCAAAGGTGGGGATGCTATTGTTATTCCTGCATGGAATGAACACGGATTTACAGGTGCAGCTCCTGATGGATTTTGGGCTCTCTCAATACAGTTTCACCACATTGCAATATTCGAAAATGCCATTGATCCCCTCACCGTTTTTAATGATGATGAAACGATACTACCTTCTCTGTCTGAACGGCAGCTTCAATGCATAAGCGCTACGGAAATATCGGATAAAAAAAACCACGCAAAAGCTACATTTAAGTCGAATAAAACCTTACAAGATATACTGCCAGATAATACTGATTTTTGTTGGCATGAAGTTGATAGCATAAAAAACTTAAAAGCCCCCAAAAAAGATTCAAAGCGTTTAATTATGGTGTGTTCTGGTCAAGGCAGTATTAATTTTAGTACAACATCATTAGCGACTGATATAAATATTAAATCTGGTTATGCATTCTGGCAACACCACGATATGGTTTTTTCCAATAACCAACACACTCCTCTAACAATATTAACACTTGAAGTTAAAAACTAAGGTAAGAATATGAATACTATTACCCCCTCTCTAGTAAGTAATGCCGATGATCACCATAATATTAATCTGGCTATGACTATCGTCAAACGAAGTGATATTCCATCAATTACATCAGTAACCGTTGATGGAGAAGAACATAATCTAGGTATTGTTAAAGACTTTAGAAAAGATCCTGTCCTCGCTAGTTTTTTACCTGAAATTCCTCAGCGCACATCTTTCAGCTGGGTCAGGCTACTTAAAGGTGAAACCCTTGCTGTGCATTCTCATCCGACCAGTAGCTTGATTATCGTATGCGATGGCGAAGGCTACTGTACTGGCGATATAAGTGGCAGCCTTGAAGCAGGAGCGATTGTTGTCGTACCTCCCAATTGCTTACATGGCTTTTGTGGTGCGGGAAATAATGGTTTTTGGGCACTTTCGATCCAAACTGAAAGTCTTGGGCTATATGAAAATATCGCTTCTCCTCGCGTAAGTTTTGATAGTGAACAACATAAAGATCTTAATCACATCGACCTATTGATGAAAGCTCATGAGTTTTTCATGCAAGATTATCAAAAAAATGATTTTTTCTTACTACTGAAAAGTGATGAGATAAAAAACAACATAGTACTTGAAAGGTTTCTCGACCATCTACAATATTTTTCAAGCCGTTTTCAAGATATCCTTCGATGCCGGGTAGCTAATGCAAAACAAGAAATAGAGATCAAACTCGCTCTCGATCATCTTGAGGAAGAAAAAGATCATGACACCAACTTTGCAAAATTACGAGGTAACCCTGAACTAAAAAATATCAGCCAAGAGCTTATAGAGACGGCTAATTGGTTTGAAGAATCAATGAAAGTGTTATCTGAAAGTGAAAAGATAGTACTGATGCACTTTGTCTTAGAAGGCAGTGGCCAACTTGCGCATGCCAAAGTAAGTAAGGTCGTACAAGATATGCCCGTCAGTGCACATTTCGCACTACACGAAGAAGAAGATGAGGAACATTTTTTTATGGGTGTGGAGGCACTTAAGACTATACCAGATTTAAATATTGAGAAACTGTTAACGATATTAATCACAGGGTGGTCCAAGTTAAACCAACTATGCACTGCTATGGCCAAGGGCGCTTACACATAGAGGTAAATATAGATTGACGCTATATTCATGAGGAAAATACAAACGACTATATATTGTATTTTCCCTCTCTCACACCATTATTGAACCTCTACTTTCCTCTGTGTTTGTGCAATTAAAATACACAATAGTGTGAAGCTCCTCACATAAAAATAAGAACCTTAACATCAACATAGAAATCTAATAAGCATTATTCAGTATTTGTACACAAAAGAGTTTTTACTATCGGTGCAATGTCATCTATGGCGAGGAGATACACTATGTTAAAGCACATCATGACTAAAGCTCTCATTTCATTGTTTCTTTTCCTTGGTTACGTGCAAGTATTACACGCAGGTACCAATGCCTACAGCGATACCATTAATAACTTTAAAAAGACCACTATCGGTGAAAAATTTTTCCAGTCTGCTTACGCTTATGCAGTGTTTCCAACAATAGGTAAAGGTGGTCTTATTGTTGGTGCAGCCTACGGTCAAGGCCAACTATACAAAGACGGCCAGGTAACCGGCAAAGTTTCCATGAAACAACTATCGGTGGGTCTTCAGTTGGGAGGCCAGGCCTATTCTCAAATAGTTTTTATCCAAGATAAACGTGCTTATGAAGAGTTTATATCAGGCAATTTTGAGTTCGGAGCTGATGCCTCTGCCATTGCAGTTAGCGCAAGAGCAAGTGCTTCTGTCGGCACCACAGGAAGCAACGCAAGCAAAAGCTTACATCCCTCTGATTCGTCTCAATCCTCATCAACGTCTTACTTTAAAGGCATGGCGGTATTAACTGTCGGAAAAGGCGGTTTAATGTATGAGGCAAGCATTAATGGCCAAAAATATAGTTACAAAAAACAGGCTGTGCAAGGTTAATAGGCTCAACTCTGAGCCTTTACTTCTTGAACCTCAGAAGAAAAACGCCGTTTTTATATGTTCTATAAAAATATTAAAGTGTTTTTTAATCAATAGGTGATGCTTTATTTTTCTTCTCTAACTTGCATACCTTCTGCAAGATAAGAAGCATGGGAACCGACAATAACTTCCCCCATACTAAGACCTTTAGTGATGGTGAGCGACTTCTCAATACTTGGCTGCAATGAAACCACGCGTTTGCTAATTGTCGTTGTTTCAGTATCAATTACCCAAACGAATGCTTGAGTACCATCGCTGGATACAGCATCCAACGGCAGCGTCACCCTTAATGGTTCAGTGGTGTCGATATAACTTAAGTGCAATATCGCTTTTGTTTGTGGAAAGACGATAAAGTCCTCGGGCGGCTTAAATGTAAAGCCTGAGTTTTGCCCTGAGCTTTGCATAGAAGAGAAATTATCCATTGAAGGTTGGACCTGACTCAGAGGTATATCAATCACATGGTTTTGTTGAGATGCTATAACGATAGACGCCTGCTTTAGGTCTATAAACCGCTTTTGATCCTTAGCAAAAAACGCAGAGAACTCATCTGCCGAGTCAAACTTTGCACTCATAAGATCATCACTCATCACCTCTACCAATACTTGTCCCGCGCTAACTGTCTGCAATGGTGTGGCCATAACTCTAATAACCACACCATCATAAGGTGCGTATAAGCTTATCTTATCAAGCTGTTGCTGCGCTTTTTCGAGATCTGACTTTGCTTGCCACCACTCTAACTCCAGAGATGCATACTCATCTGTTTTTGACGAATCAGTCTCTTCATTGAAATCAATTACATCGCGATATTGTTTATCTAGTTGCTCAAAATAAGCTTCAGCATTCCTTAAGGTAGTTGGTAAACCCTTTTGATCAAGTTGTGCTATTAGGTCACCACGATTAATCACTTGCCCCTCTTTAACAGTGAGTTTTTCTAACACCCCATCAGAATCAATGCCTAAGTTTAGAGTTTTAACAGCGTCAATAGTGACCGAGAAGTCTTTTGTTTTTGTTTGTCCTGTATCACTGATTCGAATAAACTTAACCGTCTGCACTTCAGTTTTCAGTACTTGTGGAACCTCTTGATTATCACAGGATGGCAGTATTGCCACTAATAGCGCAAGAATACTTAAGCTTAGAAAGCTATTTATGAACATGTAAAAGTTATCCTCAATAACAAACAAAAGGCCCTAGATTTTATACCAATATTTATTTGGCGGCATTATATGCCATTTCATCATTTCTAAGATACTTAAAAAGGAACATAAGGTTAATTTAACAAATGAAATATTCAGACTCCCCCCGATGAGTATGGGGTATGAGGCAACGCCTCAATATCGTCTCAAATACTGAATGAAAGGTAAGGTAGGAAAGGCACTCAAGATTGAATCAAGGATATTTTTATTAATGAATATATTCACTACTTCAAAACCAATATTTTATTTAACCAAAGCATCATTATTATGAATATAGCCTTATAAAGGCCAAAATATTCATAAACCTCAGGTTGAGGCGCAATAACAAGATGTCATTGTATCTTTTGTTGTAATACATCTTGTGGTAAAGACATGGCCACTATTCATAAACTACACTATTTGTATTTAGTATGCGTTATGATTAGTGCAAGCTCGTTAACTTGACTTAATGCCAAAAAACAAATGCTAACTATATATTTCTTTTCGCATGTATATTCTACAATTCTACCATGGAATATATAGATGTTTATTTATAGAACGCCAAAATTGTCTTGTCATTAAACGCTGGTTTATTTAGTTAAGAAGCATCCAATGAAAGTTTAAGATTAGTTATAAGTACTTTAAACTGCGAACCCATTGAAAACGTACAATTGAATCTGATGTGCTTATCACTAAATCGAGCATTCTAATTCCTGAGGCTCTAGATAAACTCTATCGATAAATCGCATAAGTATTTAACTGAGTGGGTATATAGTCTTACAAGTTTAAACGCTATATAAATAAGCATTTAGAGGATATACTGCAAGCTTTTTACAGGCTTGCTCTAATCTCTAGGTTTTAGGCTTATTATTATGCACAAAGACATGATTCTAAGCATCCCTTCCCTTAAGCGATTAATACTCAGGCTCCGTAATATTTTTTGAATATTGGCTATAGTGTTTTAGTTGTATATATTGTGAGAAAAAATAATATCGAATTTTCGCCTCAGCAAATAGAAGCATTTTTACGTGACGGTTATATTGTCATAGGAGGTTTAGCAGCAGGACTGCTTACAGATGAAGCTCTTGACCAGATGCAAAGCTTGGCGCGATTGCAGCTTAGAGAAGCCGAGCAACCACTAGAACTTGAAGCACAGTTAGGCTATCCAGGAGCCCCTGAAAGCCTTAGCAATCAAGGAGGCAATACTGTTCGGCGTTTACTTAAAGCTTGTCAGCGCCACGAGCTCTGGCGTAAATGGGCAACAAATGCACATCTCAGTTACCTGTTAAGACAGTTATTCACTGAGCAAAACATAGTTTTAAGCCAATCTCATCATAACTGTTTGATGACAAAATCACCAAACTATAGCAGTGATACTGGTTGGCACCAAGACATACGTTACTGGTCTTTTCAGGCACCAGAATTAATTAGCGTATGGCTGGCATTAGGTGCTGAACACAGTGACAATGGAGGCCTAGTTGTTATACCGGGCAGTCATCTTGAAAACTTTTCTAGCGACCAGTTTGATGAGGATACCTTCTTTCGGGCAGATATTGATAGCAATCGCCCATTTATTGAACGCGCCAAACATCTTCAGTTAAACCCTGGGGATGTGCTCTTTTTTCATTGTCGCCTGCTTCACCGCGCCAGTAGAAATTATAGTCAAGACACAAAATACTCTCTGGTATTTACCTATCGTAAAGATTCTAATATGGCGATCAAAGGGTCAAGATCTGACAACCCTCTAGATTTACCTCTTCCGCATTAACGATTTTTATGCCTTTGGGGTATTTATGCCCTCCGAGTATTTATGCCCTCCGGGTATTTATGCCCTCCGGGTATTTATGCCCTCCGGGTATTTATGCCCTCCGGGTATTGAAGTCTTCGTCCATGTGCTGCCAGATAATATATCTACAGCACTTTGTAAGGAGCTAATTCAATATCTTCGATTCTATTTCCTAACAAAGTGATATAGCCTTTGTAGCGAAAGTCTCCCACTGTCGAAAATTCAAAGATATATTGGCGCTTAAAAGCGAATAGAGAGGCTTTTGAGCGAGCGATGGAAATACGTTTTAAAATAACGTTCTGATCAAGCAGCTGAACGCCTACTTGCTGGCAGTGTTTTTTGGCAGCTAATCTTGCCGCATTACTCATATTAGCGTGCACCCAAAGGGCATATATCAACGCAAAAAAAATTGTGGCTAAAAAAACATCATAAATGGTCATTTGACAATACTAGGGCCGTGTATGATTTTAGAGGTAGTACATTATAACGAGGTATAAAAGAAAACCCAGAGGCTAAGTCTTAAGACTTTAAGCATTAATAAGTCGTAATTTCCCACAGGACGTTAGCCCGCAATACCCCACAGAGCGCTAGCCCGCAATACCAAACCTCAGACGTTTAGGTGTACCTGATTTCAGCCAAGAACCGTTAATCTTATCCCAGAAAGCTAAGCAAGTACCAAAATTTTTATCGTGATGGCAAACATCACTACTATGATGGATCTGATGTTGAGCTGGACTAATTAACCATCGTTCAAACACGCCAAAACTTAACCAAATATGGGAATGACGCAAATTTGCACCGGCAACATTAAACAAAAACCCTAGCGCATCAACACCTAGAATATCCAAAGCACTGAGTTTGCGTCCCGCCAGATAAATAAAAACACCGCTAACCACACTAAAAACTATCGTGCCCCTTAAATAATATAAGGTCATTTCAACAGGGTGTACACGGTGCAATGTCAGAGGCGTCAGGGTAGTAGCGCTGTGATGAACTTTATGAAACCGCCATAGAAAAGGCACTTTATGCATAATACGATGCAAATAGAAGCGACTAAAATCTTCAACCACAAAGAAAACTAAGGTATAACTGGTGGCAATTAACCACCAAGGTAAAACAAGATCTGGCCCGTCACCAAACAGGCCTTGCAAACTGCGTCCCACCCACAACGTTGCCACTAAATGAGAGCCAAACAAAGGAATCAAAAGCGATGAGCGAATAGCCGTATTAATAAAGGTATAGCTAACATCTGTCAGAGTGGAATAGGTCAACCAATATTTTTTGGCAAAAAAGGTAGCGCGAACACGGCGCCAGGTAATACGTTTGCCTAACCACAGCCATTGCAACACAACTAATATCACAGCTGAAACGATAAAGCCCCAAAACAAACGTCGACTTGGATCGATCACTGTTTGCAGACTTAAGCTCAGCCAAGATATCAGGTCAATATTCATATTGTGTCGCTAGAATCTGCCATCACTAGAATTTATAGGTAACCCCAGCTTTGACAATACGCGGCTGGTTAGGTCTCGCACCAAAAGGTCTGCGCGCCACAATGACTTGTTTATCTCCGATATTTTCAGCAATCAGTTGAACATTAAAACGCTCTGTTAATTGCCAATCAGCGGCGAGATCATAAGTGGTATACGATGGGGTAAATTGACCTTCTACCAAAGCCCCCTGCCCCGGTACTTCCAACAACTCATCGATATATTTCGCCACAGCAGTGACCGACCAGTTAGCTGATTCAATCCCTACCTGCAAGCGCAGTTGATTTTCCGGCAAATAAGGCAAACGATCGCCTTTGTTAACAACACCCCACTGGGAAAAACTCGATTGAAAACTACTTTGAAAAGCAGACTCCGTATAGGTGTATGTCAGATCGATAGGCAATGACAGGGTTTGGCCAAGAGATATTGCGTAGTGGGATGTAACTTCGACACCAGATACCTCTACCTCTCCACCATTAAATTCATCGCCATCGTTACAACCACTATCCGAAGCACGACAACGCCCAATCAAATTACTGTAATCACTAAAGAAACCGATAACGTCTGCAGTAAAAGTACCGTTGTCATAGCGCAAGCCATATTCGTAGTTAACCGCCTCTTCGGGATCAACACTATCATCAGAGCTTGGACCGGCAGGAGAAAAACCTTTATAAATTCCCGCTAATAAACCTAAGTTATCGCTCAACTGATAATGCACACCAATACCTGGTGTGACTACATCCTGAGAACGCTCTCGCTGCACATTATTCAAACTATCGTCAAACTCTCCTTCGATATTTTCATAACGTACACCAATATTTACTTTAAGGTCAGCAATGGAAAACTCATCGTTAATAAACAGAGCGAGAGCATCGGTTCTTGCTTCATTTAAATCTTTTGGCTGACGATCTTCTACACCATCAAATACTAAAACACCATCTTCAACAAAGTAGCCTCGGAAGGTATGGTTACGTTCGATATAGTCATGATGAAAGCGCACGCCAAATTCTAAAATATGATCGATGCCTGCAATATCACCATCGTATTGCGCGTTGAACGATATCCCCCGGGAACCATAATCACGGTCATTATTGGTTACGTCCACAACTAAGCTGCGGTTACCGTTAGAGCTAATATCGCCGCGCAATAAAGAAATTAAACCTGGAAAGGCATCTGCTCTTGATAAAACATCAATCGCTGCGATGGGTGCCTGACCTGGCCCTGAAGACACAAAACCATCAAACCTGTTCCAGGCCCTGGAAAAACGCTGGACATACGCCCGTGTAAATAAAGACCAATCATTATTAAAATCAACAGAGTGCAAGACATGCAGCTGCTCATGATCAGAATCAAAACCATCCAACTGACTGGCGGCATAACGCCTATTAGGCGTAAGGGCAAAATCACTGTCTGTTAAACCTAAATAAGTCTCATCAGAATCTTCATCAGCATAGCCAATTTTAACCACAAGCTGTTGCTGAATCTCGGCATCTGGCTTACTGCGCCAACGAATTTTTGCATTAAAATCATTGCGTTCAAAACCCGTATCAGCGCCATTATCTAACTCTTTAAAGCCATCAGCACCGTAATGTAGTGCATCTACCCAATATCCCCATTGTTCACCACTATCACCATAGAAAGCGCGGTACTTCTGAAAATTATCTGAGCCATAGGTGATACCAAACTCCCCTTGCCGCTCATCTTTTACTGGCCTTGTCACAAGATTAACAGCACCACCAATTGTATGAGGGCCGTGTTTTATTGCCGATGGCCCTTTTACCACCTCAACGGCTTCCATACGATTAACATTAGGAAAATAATACGCTGCAGGTGCTGAATATGGTGTCGGCGTAATTAAGATGCCGTCTTCCATAATCGTCAATTTCTGACTGCGGTCAGAGGTGGCACCGCGAATGCCAATATTAGGGCGCAAGCCATAGCCATCTTCAAAGCGAATGTAAACGCCCGGCACTTGGGAAATTAAATCATTAATATCCGTCGAATCAAATTGCGCAATCGTTTCTCCATCGAGAAAACTTCCAGAGCCTGCCAATGTCCGCAGCCGCTCTTGACCTCCGGTAATGAAAACTTCTTCCAGGGCGTTAATTTGCCCGCTCTCTTGTTGCGTGTCTGTTTGCGCGTAAGCACAATAGCTAGAGCCCAAGCTTATGGCATAACATATTTTGAGTAATTGATTTTTTTTGTACATAAATTTCTACATTTTACAACGCGACTTGATTAAACAAAGCCCGATAGAATTAACAGCTTTTTTATATTAACTCGCTAAAGAAATAATTTTTAATCGTTATCCGATTGACTGCGATCCGGTAGATCTATGTCGACGATAGTAACAAAGTCGATGCGCAAGCTATCGGTAATACGTTTAACTAACCCCTGCAAACTACAAATAGGAATCGTCTGGTCATTTTCAGGATTAGCTGCGCTGTTGTTACATTGGGTACGATTGCCACTGGCTAATAGTGCTTGAGATTGATCGAGCAAGGACTCTTCAGTATTGGCAATTAACGCTAACGATGCATCTATATTGGTATTAAAGTTTTCTACCACCTGAGGAAAGCCTGAACGAATAATAATATCATCAAATCCAAGCCCCTCTGCTCCCATTAACGCATCGCGAAAACCCAATAGATTTTCTCGAATGTTATCTAGTGTGGTTTCACTAAAAGGCGATTCTGTAGCTTCAGGACAAGCGACGCGACTGCATCCGGCTTGAATGCCTGTAGGCAAACCTAATTTTAGGTCTTTGGTTTCTTCCTCAATATAAAATAGTGCATCGGATAGCGCATTGAGACTTTCTTCAGCATTGGAAGGGTTTACAAAGCGAGTGCGATAATTGCCCCCAGTTATTGACCAACTATCGACTAAGTTCTGACCGGCAACCCGAAGATCTTCTGCCACCGCTTGTGCATAGTCACAACGTTGTTGTTTTCGGACTGTCTCACTTAGGCTATTCCAGTTTTGCGTCTCAACAATCTGCACAGGACAAGTATGGTTGAGGTTATCGTTAAATAATAAATACTCGAGAGCATCCAAACCTCGAGAATTAAATGAGCGTCCAGAGATGTCGAAACTATTGGCTTGTGCAAGCACGACGGACTGATCAACCGCACACGTATTAGGGGGAGAAGTAGAAGCAAAAGAGTAAATAGCATTGCGTCCAGCGTTACCATTTTCAGCAGCGGGGCCAACAATAAATATTTCGGCTTGTTGCCAGGTATTCATCATCACTCGCCACTGCATTTGTGCGCTAGCCCTCTGCTCTGCTTCGGATACACTGCCAATAGCGTTGCAATAGCTCATTATTTCTCCAGCAGCTGCCTGCGCTTGTTGAGTGAACGCGGTATAGCGAGGCACAATAAGATTGTCTGCATAATTGGCCATCATACCGACAAAATCAAAACTCTCCGCAACAGAACTTTCAGCCTCACCGTCGCTGCTATCGCCAACACAAGCCGACAACAAACCTGTTAACGATATAACTACGGCAATATTTTTAACTATGTGTCTCAAACTGATAAACCCTTCTTCTCTTTTATATACTAAAACGGCAAGACTGTGCAGTCTTGCCGTTTTTTTAATCTTCAATACTTCTCATAAATAAATGCACTACCAATTTTCTACATTGGTGGCATCAAAGCTATAAGCACTTTGTAACATGTTACGCGCGGTCAATAAATTATCACGATAAGTTGCAATACCGCCACTAAAAGCTTGTCCCGCTTGCGTGCCATCAGGAAAAACAGGAGCATCTCCCATTAGAGTTAAGATTTGACGCAAATTTGCTAAAGTCGTATCACTCTCTCTAAAAGGTGAAGCAGGACTAAATTGCAAACCTAGAGCAAAGCCCTTCATCTCACCCCAATGTTTTGCCAGATCTTTAAAATTACCCAAACTCGAAAACGTATTAGTCGTCGAGTCAAAGTCGTCCATGTTACCCAGCACATCGTTAATATAGTGAACAACGGTTGCGGCAACACATTTCTCCCAAGTAGTGGAAGCCACTTCAATATGCATATTTAACTCAGCCTGTGCAGCAGCAGTGAGTTCATTGGCAACAGCAGCATCTCTCAATATTTGACGGCCGGCTAAAAATGCGTCAAAAGCATCTTTGGTAAAGTTTGTAGGATTAGGGTTAGACGTAGTGGCACGATCACGTTTGGCACAATTAGTGGAGTTACCAAAGTTAAATTCGCTGCGGATATCCACTAGTCCATCACCGTTGGCATCGTTGTAGCCATTTTCATATTCAGCACGACCACCTTTGCCGGCAATCTCGTCATCCATGTAATCATTGAAATTACGAGCGGCACCAAAATAACCAAAAGCTTCATCCCAATCGTGCTCACCTGCGGTGTAAGGATTATTGCCTTCAGGCATTAAGTTGCTAGCACTGGCAAATTCCGTTTGGAAATAATCGTTAGTGCCTTGCGAGAAAGTCACAGCACCTAGTAAAAACTTTTGGATTAATTGACGATAATCAAGACCATAACGGCTAACAGTTACAGTATCTAAAGGCACTGTCGTGGCACCAACAGGAATCATTGGCGTAGCGTTATCCGTGGCTTCTGCCTGCAGCTGGGCAAAAAAGTAGTCCACTAGATCTACAGGCAACGCATTGGCATTAAGGCCGGTTTGCCAACCGAAGAATTCATTATTAATGAGGCGTGTAGTTTCACCACCACCTTGACCATCACCACCGGCAATTTTACCTACAAGGTCTTTGCCGCTGGAGATAGATCCATAAGTTAAATTGCTACCATCATTGGGCAATAAGTTCTCACCAGTTAAGGAAAAGGTTGAAGTGATTGTGTCAGAGGTTGAACCATCAAAGCGAAAGAAAAAATTAAGTGCATCGGCAACATTAGCATTAGGAGTTCCCCCTGTCGGCACGCCCCCTTCAACCAAGCCTTGCATGGTTCTTACCATATCATCTATGAAAATATGTCGTTTAGTTTGACCAGTATAAGATACGGTATCTGCGCCTGCGCCATCAGCAAAGGTGTAGGTTGTTGGTGGTGTTGATCCGCCAGGAGTTGGGGTTGCTGTGGGTGTCGGGGTCGGCGTAGGAGTAGGTGTCGCCGTTGGTGTTGCTGTAGGTGCAGGAGAATCGTTACTACTGCCACCACACCCCACAAGAGCCAAAGTTGCCGCTAAGGACACACTGATAGCCAGTTTATTTCTAATATTCATAGGTTTAACCCCAAGTTCACTCTTAACTGTTTGTTTTTTGTCAGATTTGGCGCGCATTCTACTATATAATGATAATAATTATCAATTGTATAGAGTTTTTCATTAACTAAAGACTAGATTTTGTTTGGTATAACGCAAGAAATTGAAAATAAAGGACTTCCTTGTATGAGAGGGCCTCTTTGAGACCTAACTAAAAGAAATTTATGGATTACGCAATTTAAGGAAGGGAAAAATGAAAGAAAAAAGAAAGTAGAGAAACAAAGGCATATATGTCCATCAGCAACTATCTAACAGAATCTAAGTTGCACCTGTAACTTTATGATTTACAACACAAAGTTACAAAATATTCCTATACTTTTTTAGTTTTAGACAATTACAATAAATAGATTTAGCGCCGGGCTTTTGAACAAAGCTAATAAACAACATTAAGTAGCATCAAAAGATACAAATAAGTTATTGATTTTTAATATATTTCTCAAAGGAAAATAAGTTTAAAATAAATTTCTCGTGTTGTTGTGTGGCCGCGACGGTACCCTATTGCGCCACCACAGGATAACGAGAGCCGCCTCATAAATTCATGTATTTAAGTGTGGGTGGTACTGTGAAATTCGGACGTTAAAACGAAATAATTTTGGAATCGAAAGACCATTTTTTTTTAAAAGAATATAGTTTTTTCACAGAAGCTTTGATAACTTAACGTTTCTTTGCGTTGTTAATTATTATGATCGTTCATTCCCTAGAATGCATTCAGTCTAACGGAAAACAATATGCATCGTATTATTCAAGGTTGCGAAATAAAAAGCGTTTCTGCTAACCCCTCTTACTACGTATCCTCTAATAGCTATACTCTTGAAGACTTTATCGAACTAGTTACCAGAGCTTCGGACTTTAAAACACTTAACAAAGTCTGCTCACTTATCCGCACCCAATATCAGTTTGATTTTTATGCGATTTTTGCACGTGTTAACCGAGTTAATGAAGCTCCCATATGCTATTTCATTCGCGAACACGACAATGAATGGACTCGGCACTATGAAGCAGAACAATATATGTTCACAGATCCAGGGGTTCGTATCGCGACTCACCATATGACCCCATTCAATTGGTCCAGCAACCGCTTTGCAAATCTGAAAACCCAACTTAGTCCAAAAGAGCTGCAAATGAGCCACGACGCACTAGACTATGGTTTAAGTCACGTGTTCAACGCTCCTTTTGTGAATAAAAATGGTGATTGTGGCCTTGTGCGTTTTATTAACCTCGATGGAAAATCTTCATTGGACGAAGATTCGAGGCAACAACAAAGTAAGACCCCTGAGCTGTATTATTTAGCAAGTTATGTATATGAATCGCTGTCGCGGTTACTAAAAGCTCAGAAAACCCACAATATTTTAAGTGAACGGGAAAAAGACATTCTTCTATGGACAGCAATAGGCAAAAATCCAGCGCATATTGCAGGCAACTTTAATATATCCGAAAATACCGTGTGCAAACACCTATGCAATATCCGCAGGAAGTTTGAAGTTAGAAATACCACTCATGCAGTTGCTAAAGCTATATCCATGCAAATTATCAGTCTATAAGAAGCCTTAGCCCTGCGCCTTTGTGCAACGTCTAAGTTGCACAGTTCTGAGTTTTATCGGTGTAGGTATGCACACGATATATCGCATCTCCCCTATTACCTTCGATGTTCAGAACATAGACTTCACCGTCATTGCCCTGGGCAAGAGAAGGAATATAAAAAGACATATCGGCAATTTCTTCCATTTGCCATGTATTGTTTTTAGCATAACTTCGCCACACCACACCTGAACACCAATCGGCAAAAATATAGTTGCCATTGAGGGAACTTGACTCACCACGATGCACATAGCCGCCCGTGACAGAGCAATGTCTGCCAGCATGAGCATATTCCATTACCGGTTGTGCTAGGCCTTGCTTGTCACAACTGGCAGATTGAAAACAAGCAAAGCCTTCCATAATTGGCCAACCTAGATTATCACCCGCCTTAATTACATTGATTTCTTCCAATTTATTTTGGCCCACGTCCGCTGCCCACAAGTCTCCTGTTTTTTGATCGAAGCTAAACCGCCAGGGATTACGTAGGCCATAAGCGTAAATTTCTGGTAAAAACTCTTTCTTGTTAACAAAAGGATTATCTTTAGGAATACCGTATTTTTTCGGGGCCTGTGGATTATCTACATCAATTCTTAGAATTGTACCCAACAGGCTGGTGGTACGTTGGCCATGGCCAAACTTGTCGTTGGCAGCGCCGCCATCACCCAGGGCAATATATAAGTATCCATCTGGCCCAAACTTTATATCGCCACCGTTATGGTTTTGCGCTGGCTGGCTGTGGGTTAGCAAGCGTTTTTGGGTTGCCAAATCTATTGGCGCTCCGCCAAGTGACGTGAATTCAGAAATGGTCGAATCCCCTTTCTCATCCAGGTCGTTGTATGATACGTACACTTTACCGTTTTGTGCATAATCGGGATGGAAAGCAAAACCTAACATCCCCATTTCTGACCTTGTTTTAACATTATCGATCTTGAGAAAAGTCTCGACGTTAGAGGCCTGTTCATCGTTGTCAAAACGAACAATACTGCCGTCGCGCAGTAGCGCATACCAGCGGTCATTTTTTCCAGGTTCTTGATACAAACCCAGCAGACCCGTTAATTCTGGTAGTTGAGTGAAAGTGGCACGCAAATTATAACTCTCTGCCGTACAACTGGCAGCAACCGCAGGATCATCACCGGCCATAGCAACTTTCTGGCCGGGCGACTGCCGAGCACCATTACAAGCACTTAGCAAGGTAATCAAAGGCAAGCTGGTCATCAACAATTTACTGAAGGGAAGTATTTTCATTTTTCTGCTCGACATCGTCAAAGATGGAAGTTGGGGTCTGTTAACATCAGATCATAGGACAAAAATATATTTATTATTGTTCCTTATCTATTCTTTTGTCACTTATTATACCCAGAGTATACGGTGAGGACATGCGTCACTCAAACGTCCCTATAAAAAATAGGAAATCGCTATCATGAAACATTTTGCATCCGCTTTACTTTTAACTCTTGCTTCGACAGCGAGTTATGCCTTAGAAAACCTCTCCCAGGACATCACTAAAGACTATCAAAGCAAACTCGGACCATTGTTTGAGCACTTTCACCGCAACCCCGAATTATCTCACTTAGAGTTTAAGACATCTAAACGCCTGGCCAAAGAACTTAGGGCTGCAGGCTTCGAAGTGACCGAGGGCATCGGTAAAACAGGTGTGGTAGCGATTATGAAAAACGGCAAGGGCCCACTAGTGATGATGCGGGCGGATATGGATGGTCTACCGGTAAAAGAAAAGTCAGGACTAAAATATGCATCGACTAATACTCAAAAAGACTGGGATGGTAACCTCGTACCTGTTATGCACGCCTGCGGCCATGATGTTCACATTACCAGTTTGGTAGGTACAGCAAGACAGATGGCAAAGCACAAAAAGGAATGGTCTGGCACTTTGATGCTTATTGGTCAACCCGCCGAAGAGCGTGTTGGTGGCGCCAAAAGTATGATGCAAGATGGTATCTGGAAGCGTTTTGGTCAACCTGATTATGCTATGGCGTTTCATGTCAGCTCTGAAATTGAAGCGGGTAAACTGGTGGCTGTGGAGGGATCACCCTACTCAGGGGTGGATACACTCGATATTATCGTACCGGGCATTGGCGCCCACGGTGCTTCTCCCCACCGCGGCAAAGATCCGGTTGTTATTGGCTCACAAATTGTTATGGCCTTACAAACCATTGTCAGTCGAGAAATAGCGCCCAAAGAGCCTTCTGTCATTACCGTTGGATCATTTCATTCCGGTAGCAAGCACAATATTATTTCTGATCAAGCAAAACTGCAGGTAACGGTACGCAATGATAATTTGGAAACACGTAATTATTTAATTAAAGCCATCGAACGTGTTGCTGTAAATATAGGCCGTGCCGCGGGTCTTCCTGAAGACCGTTTACCAAAAGTTATTATTGCTGATGAACCCACACCGCCCACAGTAAATGATATTCCCATGACCCAACGATTAAAAACGGTATGGCAAAAAGAAATGGGTGAGGATGCTTTTGCTAAGGGTTATAAACGTTTGGGAATGGGAGCTGAGGATTTTCCCTTCTTTACCACAGACCCTTATATTCCCTCTGTTTATTTTGCGGTAGGTGGCACATCTAAAGAAGATTTTGCAACGGAAAAAGCTGGTGGTGCAGCTGTTCCAAGTCACCACAGCCCTCTGTTTAAGATTACCCCTGAACCTGCCGTTACCAAGGGTGTTGAAGCAACCGTAATTGCATTATTGGAATTATTGAAAAAATAATGGTGATTAATAAAAAAGGCCATTGGCAACCTTTGGCCTAAAACAAACTGATGGTGGCACAAGTAGCTCCTGCCACCATCATCAACGACACAACTAAGACTTCTTTAAATCACGCCTTACCTATTTTTACTGCTGGAAAAGATCGCGCGTAAAGTTGATTGGAAAAGAAAGATGCTCGTGATGAACCATTAAGCTTAATGAACTCTCAAATGTTTCCCCTTCCCTACTGATAAATGTTGTACTCACGTTCGCCGCGTCAGGCACACCAGCATAGAGATTGCTATCCGAGTGGAAAGCTGCCGCTACCCACAATAACTGGGACTCGTTTTCCGTGGTTTCTGATGGGCAAAAAGCTAAGTCTCTAACAAACTCCGCACGACCGTGGCGGTCTGGTACAATAGCGTTGGGCACACCACCGAAAGGCACAGGTAGATCGACAAAGACACCGTTGGGTAATGGCGTCTTCCATATTCCCCAAACTGAGTACACACCGTTGGGAATCAGGTTACGCATTCTAATACGCACTTGAGCACCGCCATCATCGTTACAGCGAAACGTTAAACGACCTCTCGCTCTAGCCCATTGGCCAAGGGTGATAGGATCACTATCACGGGTTTGCACGATAGGAAAAGGATCAACGGGAAAATCCCCAGCAGGCTCTATAAAATTACGAATTCCATTTGTTCCCCCCTGCAATATGCCCGCATTTTTAGGCACATCTCGTAAAGGAACATTCTGCAATCTTGAGTCTGGCTCTGAGGTAATAGCCGGCGCTGGGCCTGGAGGATCAAAACTTAATTGAGGATCGTGAGTACTGGCGAGAATAGCATCTGGTGGACAGACTTCAGCGCTTAAAACAGTAGGAAACTCTTCACCGGGTGCATAGGCAGCTACTTGACGAAAGCTTAACGGATCTATGCCTTGATCCTCAAAGCTCCAGCGTTGCTGGCCACAAAACTGATTAGCGCCGGTTACCGGAACACCTCGAACAGACTGCGTTGGCTGCCATCTGTAAGAATAAGCCGAGCGATATTTTTGAGCTTTGAAGCTGTGACTTATACTGTCTGCCGATACTATATTCGATACCGAAGCGGCAAGTACTGATAATGCAGGTATGGCAAGCAAATGTTTGCCTTTTTGCAAGCGTTTGCATGTTCGACTAAAGAGGTTTTTTACACCCTCGACAGCTGAAATATTATGGTTCATTACTTATCCTCGTTGTCTCTGATTAATTAAATTTTTTTTAATTTACTTATCAACGTATTCTTTTTCTTTGGTCGATCTCTTAGAGTTTTAAACCACTAATACTTAACAATTTAAGCTTTCATCTACCACAGAAAACTTTACCAACTTTTATTTTGTGAAATAAAAAACCCAAACACCCGATATGCCAAAAATTAAAAATAGAAAACATATAAATCGATAGTTGCACTATGAAGAAAACAGCCAGTATATAATTCATATTAGTTATTTCATTACTAAGCGACGACAAAGGCTTACTAAAAATAGACGCTTAGAAAACAGCATCAGGCAAAAACACACATGTGTGTTAGAAGGCTTGCTGATAGGCCTAAAAACAAAGATACAGGATAGACCGCAAGAAAATAAATAAAATTTTTGTCACGAAAAAATCAACAAAAATAAATCTTATGATTTTATGAACAAATACATTGTAAACAATCACTAAAATTGTAAAGCACCACACAGAATATTTTTAAGAGATGTTTTTTTGTTAGACGAAAGCTAAACAATAGAGCAGGAAATTAAAGCCAACATATTATCTATAGACAGATAGTGACTAAAAGCGTAATAGATGAGTGAGTAAATTTATGAAAGACTTCACAAAAGCGAAGATGACAAACAATGGTGCCTAAGCTTTATTTCTAGGGCCTGTTCACACTAATGGAATCGCACCTGCTAGTAAGCATTTTTTCGACTAGCTAGGCAACACAAACGCCGTTTAGTTATTCTCGGCAATTGCTCCTGCATTGCTCTAATTACCTGTATCCATACAGGCATAAATAAGTGCGTGTTAACGACGCTAGGCGGAAAAATGCTACCAGCCCTTGGCAGTTGCTCCTGCACTGCCCTAATACACCACATCCATGTGGCTATTCGGGTTTGCACTCAAAGGCGCTACTCTGCGTTACTCATCGCTCATTTAGAGCGACTAAACTACACTCTTCGCGCCTTGATTAGCGCCTTTGAGTGCAAACAGGAGCGGTTAAATTAGTGTGAACAGGCCCTAGGACAGACTCTGATCACTCTTCTAATTTCCGATATAATGATCGGATGCTTATACCGGCAATTGTTGATACTTTTTCTTTATCGCCAGAGAATTTCGCCATAAGTTTACTTAGGTAGTTTTTTTCTGCTGTTTTTAAATCAACAAGTTCATTAAAACTATCCACTTCGTCTTCTATCGATACGACTGGATGAAAATCAGCACTAATACTTTCCGTAATAATATTCTCTTCTAGCATATTAGTGTCTGCCAAAACAATGGCCCGATTTAGAATGTTACGCAGTTCGCGAATATTACCTACATAGTGATGTTGTCTTAGCACTTTCATCGCTGAATCTGTTACATAGTACTCTTTATTTGGACTTATCTGGTGTATGAGTGTTTTGACTAATAAAGGAATATCTTCTTGCCTTTCAGCAAGTGAGGGTGTGCGAATGGGAAATACATTAATACGGTAATATAAATCTTGTCTAAAAGACCCCTCCTTCACCATATTTAAAATATTTTTATGGGTTGCACAAATCAAGCGAAAATCGGCACGTTTCACTTCAGCACTACCAACCGGGCGATAGCTTCCACTCTCTAATAAACGTAACAGCTTTACTTGAATACTTAATGGCACATCGCCAATTTCATCGAGAAAAAGCGTGCCGCCATTGGCCAATTCTGCCAGGCCTTGTTTACTATTATGCGCCCCGGTGAACGCCCCTCGCACATGCCCAAAAAGCTCACTTTCAAAAAGCGATTCAGTTAAACCAGCACATTCTAAGGTTACTAGTGGCTTATCTTTTCTAACACTCGCCATATGAATCGCTTGTGCCGCTAATTCCTTACCTGTACCCGACTCTCCGAGCAATAAAACCGATGTTTCGGTAACCCCCACACGGGCGATCTTACTTAACATGTGATTAAAAGCCTCACTCATACCCACCAGCTTCTTCTCAGAATCCTTGGCACTGGCTAATGGCACTGCACGCAAAAGCTCAACGAAAAAAGACAAACGATTGTTTTCATCAAAAATAGGCAGCATTTCCACATTAACATGCTCACGGCCACGAGGCGTTTGATGTATATGCAAAACCCGCTCGCGATGCCCCGATGCGCGTGCAGCACTTAGTGGACAGTCTTCGCCAGCTTGATCACAAGGTACTTTATAGCCGTGGGAAACTTCGAAGCAACGGGGCTTATGATTGAGTTCAATTTCGCCAAAGGCATCGCGATACAAATTGTTGGTCGCCAAAATTTGATAGTCCACCGAAACCAAGATGGCTGGACAGTCGTAGCCTTCAAGCATGCTTCTCAGAGGTGAGGTAGCACGATCACTTGCAATCAATTTCATAAAGATTTGCCATTTTTGTCAAAGTTATCAGTCAAAATTGACAAAGTCTCAGTAGCAAGTCAAGAACAAAAAACGGTCAGATATTTATAAACCCTTTAAAAACAAATAGTTATAAGCTTATACAAAATTGGTATAAGTTGTGCTCTATGCAATTTTACTATGTATACATACCCGTTTATTTGATTTGCTTGGAAAAAGAGTAAGAAAGATGACTACATCAGAAGTTTCACCCACAGCAGTGCCACCTATTGTTGCGCCATTTTTTGATTCTGACTCAAATACCTTCTCCTATGTTGTGCAAGACCCGACCACAAAGAGCTGTGCAATTATTGATGCGGTCTTAGATTTTGATTATGCCTCAGGAGGAATAGGCTTCGAGTGCGCTGATCGTATTATCGAATATATTGAGAAAAAGCACCTCACTGTGCAATGGCTTATTGAAACCCATGTACATGCCGATCACTTATCTGCGGCACCTTATATCCAAAGTAAGCTTGGAGGCACGCTCGCCATCGGCAAAAATATACAGGTGGTGCAAGAATCGTTCGGGAAGATTTTTAATGAGGGAAGTGAATTTGAACGAAACGGTTCGCAGTTTGATCACTTATTTGAAGATAATGAAGTTTACAAAGTGGGTAATGTAACGTGCAAAGCAATTGCAACACCGGGCCACACTCCCGCATGCATGACACATGTTATAGGCGATGCAGCGTTCGTTGGAGACACTTTATTTATGCCAGACAGTGGCACAGCCAGAGCCGACTTTCCAGGTGGAGACGCCGCCACTCTTTATGATTCTATTCAGAAAATATTTAGTTTACCCGAGCAAACTAGGCTCTTTATGTGTCACGACTATTGTCCTAATGGGCGGGACTTAGAATACCAGACTACGGTAGAAGAACAGCGTCAAAAAAACATTCATATTAATAATCAAATGCTAAAAAATGCTTTTGTAGAATTGCGTACCGCACGTGACAAAACGTTATCAATGCCTCGACTTATCCTGCCTTCACTACAGATCAATATGCGCGCGGGAAATTTTCCTAAACCCGAAAACAATGACACCGTTTATTTAAAAATCCCTATAGACGCGTTCAAATAATCCATAAATTTGCCCACATAATAATGAGACAAGAAGGTAACAACATGAATATTACGCAACTCTCCAACAAGGTATCGGTATCGGGACAACTGACGTCTAATGATATTTCTCAACTTGCTGACATGGGCATTGAGATCCTAATTTGTAATCGTCCCGATGGCGAAGCGGCCGACCAGACGTCATATAATGATATCGAAACTGTAGCCAAAGGTTTTAACATAGAGTGTATATATTTACCTTTTACCATGGGTAATATGGACAAGCGCTACATCAGAGAGTTTTTAAAATACCAAAACGCCGGAAAAAATATTCATGCTTATTGCCGCACGGGCAGGCGCTCGGCTCACCTTTGGGAAGAAGCACAAAGCCAAGCCAATGACTCGTCAGCTTCTAAAGTAGATAACAAGCGAAGCAATATCGCCAGTGAGCGTTTTGATGTTCTTATTGTCGGTGGCGGTTCAGGTGGAATAGCTATGGCATCCAGCCTTTTAAAAAGGCAACCTAAGCTACTCATTGCCATTGTAGACCCAGCACAATATCACTTCTACCAGCCTGGATGGACCATGGTCGGCGGAGGTGTTTTTGACGTTAAAACTACCCGACGAGAAACACAAGATCTAATTCCCGACGGCGTTTCCTGGATACAACAAAGCGTGGAAGGTTTCCAGCCCACAGAAAATAAAGTGCAGCTAGATAACGGTAGCCATATTTATTACCAACACTTAGTTATCGCACCCGGTTTAAAGCTTGACTGGCAAGCCGTTGAAGGCTTATCAGAAACCTTAGGAAAAAATGGCGTCACCTCTAATTATCGCTATGATCTGGCTCCCTATACTTGGCAGTTAGTGACAGAACTAAAACAAGGAAAAGCGATTTTCACACAACCTCTTATGCCTATTAAATGTGCCGGCGCGCCACAAAAAGCCTTATATTTATCTGCCGACCACTGGTTCAAGAACAATCTACTCAATAATATCGACATACATTTTTACAATTCTGGTGGCGTATTATTTGGTGTAAAAGATTATCTTCCAGCGCTTGAATCTTATATGCAGAAGTATCAAGCCACACTTAATTTCAATCAAACCTTGAAGAAAGTGGATGGCGAAAATAAAAAGGCATGGTTTATATCTAAGGATGAAGAAGGCAATGAGGTCTTCAATGAAACTGACTTTGATATGTTACATGTCTGCCCTCCTCAAGTGCCGTTAGATTTTATCAAGCACAGTGAATTATCTGATGACAAGGGCTGGTTAGAGGTTGACCCTAATACTTTGCGTCATACACGTTATGACAATATTTGGGGGTTGGGCGATACTCTCAATACTCCCAATGCGAAAACTCTGGCAGCCGTTAGGAAGCAAGTTCCAGTAGTGGCAGAAAATATTACCGACTCCATGAATCAAAGAGCAATGTCAGCGGCTTACGATGGTTATGGCTCTTGTCCATTAACCGTTGAACGAGGCAAAATAGTGCTCGCAGAATTTGGTTATGGCGGCAAACTCCTGCCAACTTTTCCAAGCTGGATAAATAATGGTTTAAAGCCAACTAAACTCGCTTGGTTTCTAAAAGCACGTATGTTGCCAGTAATTTATTGGCAAGGCATGCTCAAAGGTCATGAATGGTTGGCAAAGCCAATAAAACGTTGAGTTAAAATGGAAAACATATCTCATTATCTGCCTATTTTAAAGTGGTTACCGAGCTACAATAAATCCCTATTAGTCAGTGATTTAATCGCAGGCTTTGTAGTAACGGTATTATTAATTCCACAATCTCTGGCCTATGCAATTTTGGCAGGTGTTCCTGCCGAAGTTGGTCTGTACGCCAGTATCACGCCTTTGGTTATTTATGCCTTGCTCGGCAGCAGTAGAACTTTATCTGTGGGCCCAGTAGCTGTTATTTCATTAATGACCGCGACAACATTGGGAAATATTGTGGCACAAGGTAGTAGCGAATATCTTAATGCCGCCATCACCTTAGCCGCACTATCTGGCATCATGTTGTTGTTAATGGGAATACTAAAGTTGGGTCTTATCGCTAACTTTTTATCTCACTCGGTTATTTCAGGCTTTATTACTGCGTCGGGGGTTATTATTGCTCTTAGTCAGCTAAAACATATTTTTGGTGTGCAGGCCTCCGGGGATACACTAAGTGAGATCCTTCATACTTTTTCTACCCACGCTCACCAGACCAATGTCATAACATTAATTCTTGGTTTGTGTGCATTATTGTTTTTAATTTGCGCAAAAAAATATGCAACGACCATGTTAAGGGCGTTTGGCTTGAGTGATAGAACCACCCTATTTTTAGCAAAAATATCACCTATCATTGCTGTCATTAGTACCATATTAGTGGCCTACATCTTTGATCTTCAAACATATGAAGTTGCTCTCGTAGGCCATATTCCGTCAGGCCTTCCCACTTTTTCATTGACTCTACCATCCTGGGAATTGGTGAAAACCCTCACTCTTCCAGCCTTTTTTATCTCTATCATAGGCTATATTGAGTCGGTATCAGTAGGGAAAACTTTGGCGGCAAAACGGCGGCAAAAAATTGATCCTAATCAGGAATTAATTGGCTTAGGTAGTGCAAATATCGCCTCTGCGATCGCCGGCGCTTTTCCAGTAACCGGGGGATTTTCTCGCTCGGTGGTAAATTTTGATGCTGGTGCATCCACTCAAGCTGCGAGTATTTTTGCGGCCATTGGCATTGGTCTGGCCGCACTGTTTTTAACTCCCGTACTATTTTACTTACCAAAAGCGACTTTAGCAGCGACGATAATTGTCGCGGTTATCTCGCTTATTGACCTATCTATTTTTAAAAAGACCTGGAAGTACGATAAACATGACTTTCTTGCCGTCAGCGCCACTGTCTGTATCACTTTATTTTACGGTGTTGAGAAAGGTGTCTCGGCAGGAATTATTGCCTCCATATTATTGCATCTATATCGCGCGTCAAAACCTCATATTGCAGAAGTAGGCTTGGTTGCAGGCACAGAGCATTTTCGTAACATTCGTCGTTACCATGTGCAAACCCATCCACATTTGCTGTCGTTGCGTATAGATGAGAGCTTATATTTTATTAACGCAAACTTTTTGGAAGATGCCATCTACAGTGCCATCTATCAACGGGACGAAATTTACCATGTTATTTTAATGTGCAGTGCAGTTAACGAAATTGACTACAGCGCACTTGAGACTTTGGAGACCATTAATACACGTCTAGCATCACAAGGTGTGACATTGCATTTGTCCGAAGTTAAAGGCCCGGTTATGGACGCATTAAAAAAGTCCGGCTTTCCTAAAATGCTTTCGGGTAATATATATTTAACCCAATTTCAAGCAGTAAACGAAGTACTCAAAGATAAAATAAATTGTAGATGATGAACGACTATATACTCGCCTCTATTGGCGGTTTACTCATCGGGCTTGCAGCGACATTAATGCTGTGGGCACTTGGTAGAATTAGCGGTGTTAGCGGTATTTTTTGGGCCGCCATAAGCCGTCCGCAGGATGGCTTATGGCGCCTTGCCTTTTTACTTGGTTTACCTCTAGGCGCTGGACTGTTCCATTGGCTCAGTCAAATGCCACCACCTGCTGCGAATGCTTCTTATATTGCAGCATTAGTTGGAGGCTTCATCGTCGGCATAGGTGTTCAACTAGGTAGTGGATGTACTAGTGGCCACGGTGTATGTGGTATTGCTCGCCTATCACCGCGATCTATTATTGCAACCATCATTTTTATGCTTGCTGGAATAATAAGCGTAACTTTAATTAGGTTTTTCTCATCATAGAAAATAATTTATAAGACACAAAGCCACTTCTAATTATCAGAGGTGGTCATAACAAAACGAATATCAAAATGAAAAATATCTTTTCTTTACTTGCAGGTATTTTATTTGGCGTAGGACTGGCTCTATCAGGTATGACGGATACGAGTAAAGTGCTGGGTTTTTTAGATGTATTTGGCGCCTGGACTCCCGATCTTATGTTTGTTATGGCTGCGGCACTGTGCACAACGCTCTTATCTTTTAGCTTTATTATGAAAGGCAAATCACCGCTATTGGACAAAGAGTTTTATTTGCCTAGCACAAAAGATGTGGATAAAAATTTAATTTTAGGCGCCCTACTCTTCGGCATAGGCTGGGGTATTTATGGTTACTGCCCGGGGCCGGCAATAGCTGCTCTGGCGTACTTACAACCAACAACCTTGGTATTTTTATTAGCGATGAGCGCCGGCATGCTAGCGGCTAATATGATTTCGAGCCGAACAAAAGTATCACACACATAAAAACGAGCATCAATATGAGTTTCTTCCACCCATCGATGGGCAACCTTGGACTTAAAGAAGATTTTTTTATCGCAGGTGATTTAAGAGCCCAAAGCATCCAGTTCAAAAAGAACGATGCTTTGTTTCGTCCAGGAGATCTAAGTAAAGCGTTTTTAATTATAACCAAAGGCTCAGTGCGAGTTGAGCTAACGTCTCGTACAGGAAGGGACATTCTGCTATATCGTATGAGTGAGAATCAAACTTGTGTTCTGACGACATCAGCACTACTGAGTGATCAAATATATGCCGCACGCGCGCTGGCAGAAACAGATATAGAAGCGGTTGCCCTACCCTCAGATCAGTTCGAGAAAGCACTACGGATATCAGACGAATTCAGCCAATTTGTACTGCGAGATTACGCCCAGCGCGTCGCGTCATTGGTCTCCTTAATCGACCGCATGACATCACGTAATATCGCAGCAGAAATGAGTAAACTGCTGCTGGAGAAGTGTGATGCCAACCACTGTGTTAGTATGACCCAGGAAAAAATTGCCAAAGATATTGGCTCGGCAAGAGAAGTGATTGCCAGAAAGCTCTCTAAGCTGGAAGCAGAACAGGTTATTAAAAAGCAACGAGGCAAAATTATTATTACTGATATAGACGCCCTTAGTCGCTATGCAAAGGCTTGTTGATAAGGGCCAAGCAAAATTAAGAAAGCTCAACAGTAACTTGATCACATGACTCACTAAAACGCCTATGTGAGTATTAGTAGCGAGACTATTAATACCAAGACGCAATACATATTTATGTGTCGCAGCACTATTTACTTCGAAGGAGTTACATCATGTTTACTACTAATGTTGGCAGTATCGATAGAATTTTACGCATTATTGTTGGTCTATGCTTGTTGAGTTTAGCCTTTATTGGACCGAAAACTCTATGGGGCTACGTTGGCATTATTCTTATTATTACTGCTTTTATAAATTTTTGCCCGCTGTACAGTGTATTTAAGATAAATACCTTAACTAAATCAAAGTAAGGATTTAGGAGTAGGCGGTTAAGAATTTAAGGAGTTAGGAGTTTATAAAGTTAAGAATAACAGAATAAAGTAGCCCCTATCTCAAAATTTAGGATGTACCATCGATGTTAGAAAGTACCGCTGTCCGTTTAAGTGTGTTTTTAATTGTATTGCTACTTATGATAAGTATCGAAGCGCTCTTACCTTATAAGAAGAGAACACAAACCCGCAGCAGACGCTGGGTCACCAATCTAGGGTTAGTTTTTTTAAACAGCCTAGCCCTAAAATTATTAGGTCCAATAACAGCAGTGGGAGTTGCGGCATATGCCTTAGACAATGGTTGGGGGCTGCTCGCTTTGGTGCCACTGCCCCTTTATTTAGACATTATAATTGGTGTAATACTGCTAGATTTTGCGATCTATGTGCAGCATGTATTGTCGCATAAACTGCCTTTATTATGGAAATTACACCGAGTGCATCATTGTGATCGCGATATCGATGCAACTACTGGGATTCGCTTCCACCCGATAGAAATCCTATTCTCAATGATATATAAATGCTTAATCGTAGTTATTTTAGGCCCTCTACCCCTCGCAGTGATCGCCTTTGAAGTGATTCTGAATGCTTCAGCTATGTTTAATCATTCAAATATTAAATTGCCTTTAGCCGTTGAAAGAATCGTAAGGCTATTGTTTGTGACCCCAAGTATGCACCGAGTTCATCACTCTATTTTCCCTCACGAAACCGACAGCAATTACGGATTTTGCTTATCAGTATGGGATAGATTATGTCGCACCTATATTAAAGATGTTCAAGGAGGGCAAGATAACATGACAATTGGTTTGTCAGAATATCAAAATGACTCCCCCTCCTCCATCGTATGGTGTTTAAAACTTCCCTTTAAAAATAACCCTAATTAAATAGATTAATCACTATGACACTATCCAAAAAAGCAATAACACTACTACCTTTAATATGTATGTTATTCGTATATTCACTATTTACCAAGGCTGGCGATACCGGAGTAATCCATTTAAGTCAGCAAGAGTTTAAGGATAAAATCGCAGCGGATACTAAAAACGTTACTGTTATCGATGTTCGTACACCATCGGAGTTCAAGCGTGGGCGCGTACCTGGTGCGATAAATATTCCCCATGATCAAATACTTGATAATATATCTTTATTGGATAAGTTCGCTGATAAAGACATTGTATTTTATTGCCATAGTGGTGGTCGCGTGGGACGTGTTACTGATTACTTAGAAGATGCAAATTATTCAAAAGTATATCACCTAAAAGGAGATTACCGGGCTTGGCGAGCCAATAGCCAGACGATTGAAAAATAGCTGACGGGCAGCCTAAGCATCATCATTAGACTGCTCGACATATTAACCTGACAAACCTATTTTCCATGTTTTGCAGGTTAATAGTAGTTTTAGAAAAGAAATAACTTGGCTGTTGACCATAATCCTAGAGCCAAGGAAATAAGCACAGCCAAGCCTGCTAGAGTATTCGAGCCACTCAAGCCAATAGATACAAACGCATCACTTAGAGCCTCCCTCACCCCTTCACCTACAGACTGCGTATTAAGCCTGTCCAACTATACCACTCCATATGTATAGTTAGACAGATTAGCGCCGGCCGTTTAGCTTAGAGCCTGATAAATAGACGACGAGATACGTTGTAGATAGTCTTGCGGTGAAATATTGAGAGAATTGAGAGCCGGTTCTATATCGGCAAGTAAGGTGTCAATATCATCAAGATATGAATCACAAGATCGCAGAAGCGTTTGCCTAGATGCTAAGGTAAATTTTTGCTCAGCAATATAGCGTTCACCAAAGGTATGATGTGCTTTCTCTTGATTTAAAATAATGCGTCTGACTTTATGTAAACCAAAGCGATATTTTTCTAAGGTAATGTCCAAATCATTCAGTGCGCACTCACCAAGTTCTTCAATCATTACCTGTAAACCGAGAATGCTCTCCTCTATCCTTCCATGATCAATGGCATCTTCTAATTGCTTTTGCATATTGGTGAGAATAGGATGCTCTTTATGCGTATAGCGTGACTTAGGATTAAGCCATAATAAAGAGGCACGAAATACGCTGGCATGGAAGCTTTCTTGTCGAGACTGTGCCTTTAAAAAGCGTGACACCTTAGGGTTACTGGATTTCAAAAACTTTGACTGTTTAGCACTGACCGATGCCGCGAGACGCTCACCCGCCAGAAGTACAAAAAGAAAGTGTTCAGTTTCAATACTTGGATTAGCTATAGTGATCACGCTATTTCTTTCCGTTTAGTGACCAATCGTATTTCTTATGTTTAATTTTAAAATCATCATTCAATAACAGCGTCTTAATTTCTTCATCTTGCATATATTGCGCAATATAGGACTGCAAACTCATATTTTCGGTGAAGTCTTTTTTAAACCAGTCAAATATTTTTGATACTTTTGCTTTCTTTTTGCTGGCATCAAAGATGTTTTTTTCCTTATCGTTAATAAAGTCGATCGCATTTTCATTGAGCTGTCGATCTAAATCCTCAGCCAGATACACTTCAGATCGTAGTTTTGGACAAGAGTGTGAAGCACACACTAAGGCAAAGTGAATTCTAGGCTCCCCTAAAGGACGTATAACTTTATGTTCAAAATTATATAGATTGATTTTTTTGCCAGCAATTTTATACTTATTTAAATAAAAATAACGTACTTTACTAGTAAATGAAGATGGGGAATAACCGTCGATAATGCCTTTAATCGCCAATGCGTTATAAGCATTTATGTAGAATGCTAGCTTTTCTTCTAGGGAGAGATCTTCAGTTATTTCTTTATTTGCGATATCTTTAATATAATTATTAAAGCCTTCGTTATTAACAAATGCACTATAGTTAACAAAACCATCTTTGACATTGTTTTTCAACAGTTCTGAAAAGGCCTCTTCTGAAGCCATCGCGGCGGCGGAATATAAAGAGCATAACATTGTGAGTAATATTGAGAACAACACTATAAAGCGTTTAAAAAAAAAGGAGACTGCTTTCATTAACTCATCATCCTATCGATATATATTTGCATGTATAGTTGCACTACTAACGAGTATAACTGCTTTTTCTGATGAAACATCGCAACATGACATTCATCAAGCTGATAATAAAAAGACCCAAATAAGCGATATAAGTTTCGACAGTAACTGGAAAACACTGGGATTAAAGAAGAAGTCCGAAACCGTGTTTATTCCCATAAACAATAGGCTTAGATTGGAGTCTAAACAAGCCGTGGCATTTTACTATTACCACCAAAATGAAGTATCACAAAAGCCTCACTCAATACCTACATCAGGATATATGCTCACCGACCACTGGGGTTTGTCCCCTAAGTGGCAACAAACATTCACCAATCCGTATCTGTTGGTGCGTGCATATATCAATATACGCCGACAAGAAAGTGAGATCGGCGATATATGGCATAAGGAAAGTACAAACCTCAGACAAGATATACAACGATACGTCAACTCGGAATTGACGCAAAAGAAGCGCTACTTGGCCGTATCGGCATATACTGAAGATAGCATGGAACACATAATTGCAGAAGTTAAATACTTTAGCTTAATCGCTAGTAACTGCAGCCATTCATCAGAGCATACAACGTGAGTCAAAGCATTTACCTATCCATAATTATCCCCACTCTAAATGAAGCGAGTAATATTGGACAGTTACTTAAAACCTTACCTTACCATAGAACAGATATCGAGATTATCGTCGTCGACGGTGGTAGTGACGATGGTACACGAGATATTACTCAGCGCTTTGGTATACCCTGTTTCACCTGTCCCCCGAGTCGAGGTCGTCAGCTGCAATTAGGTGTACAACAAGCTAGAGGTGATGTGTTTTGGTTCTTACATGCCGATAGCCACGTTGATAGCCGTCATGTGGATGTAATCATAGAAACATTGAAAGCTAACACTCAGATTATTGGTGGCAATTTTGCTATTACTTTCAGCGACAACGACCCTTTTAGTCTTTGGCTAAATAGATTCTATAGCCATATACGAGACCGTGGTTTTTACTATGGCGACTCAGGGATATTTATCAGAAGACACATTTTAAATGAGTTAGGCGGTATTCCTGCCAAGGACTTAATGGAAGATTATGCCCTAGTCAGGCGCATGCAAAAACACTCGTTGCCCACCACTTGCATTAATCATCCACATATCGTTAGCTCCTCTCGACGTTTTCAAGGGCGATCTAGAAAGTCTATTATTGTTGGTTGGATCATGATTCATATTATGTTCTATCTGCATCTCCCGGATAGCTGGTTGGCTTATTTTTACGACTCAAAGCGCAAACGCTCCAAAGCCTACCCCAATCTTGAAAAGTAATTTCTGGCTGTTCTAAGTAAAAATACAATTTTATATGGTGATAACAATTATCTTGTTGTCACCGAGTGATGGAAAGAGCGAGTGTCGAAAAGATTAACACGTGTTATTAGGTAATTTATATATACTTATTTGGCTAAGGCTAAAGTGAGCAGCGCTTATTGAATAAATTGCATGGTATAAACTTGTTACTACCCATTAACACCGTATTGTTTTTAGTGTATGTCGCTAAAAATAAATGATAGAAAAGGTTAAAATAAAAAACCACGATTTTTATATACCATTTCAAATATCTACTGACTTAATCAGCATCAATGCTTGATTGGCAGCCTAAGGCGTATAAGCTTTGCCAAGAAAAAAGCAAATAATGTCACTATTTGTAACATAAAAAGTTAAAGGGTTAAAAAATAAAAAATAGCGTAGATTTAAAGGTCAAAATGAAATAAAAAGTCTTTTTATACAACTAACTCGACATTTATAAACAGGCACTAATGCTGTAGACAACGAAATAGGTGCTAAATCTCGATTTTTGATCAAATGTATGAGTTTTATTTGCACCAGATCCTATTGGTTTCAGGCTTATTTGTTCCAAGAAAGGTTATCAAATACCAGTTTCATAAAATCCTCCTCTTAGCGCTACTTCCTATGCTTGAATTAAATACACGTATTCATGTGTAGAAATACATAATAGAGACTGAAATATATTTATCCAAATAGCCAATGAAAACAATAAAGTGTATTAATAATGGGCAAGTACGGAAGAAATGTTCATTATTTTAGAGAATAAGTACAATATAAAATATCTTTTTACTTCCGTTGAGAGTAGAATCCGCCAGCTCGACCTCCCGTGTTCGTTATTTTACCAATGCCAAAAAGTTGATATCATTTATACTAGTATGTGTGATACTCCATATGACTCGAACGTCAACACCGCAACTAGTTAAATTTTAACCACTTCCGAGAAGCTCAGCCGTGGCTGTGCTCAACTAGTGTGTTGTTTGGGTGTTATTTGTACACCCCTTATACGGAACTGAACAAAATCGTCAGTACTCTGTATACATAACTTTATAAAGCATTTGAATACGGGGTTACCCTTATTGGTTTACCTTGAAGTAAAACAATAAGATATTTGGTGTGGCTTATTTAAAGTAGAAAAATTAATCAAAGTTTATATCGAGGTAGAAGCAGGTTTGAAACATATTGCAGTGCGCTTGAAACGTTTTGTGGACTCTGAAATCGCATTTGGTTACAAAGAAACACACAAGTATAAAAGGCGCTTGGTAAATTCAAATATTGATCAGCGAGACCCAGCATTAAGGAACCTCACTGAGGGCTTGTATCAAAAAGGGCTCAGTTATGTTGTGGATGATTGCCAACTATACTGGTTTCAGATTGAGGATGGCAATTCGTTAGAATATTACCAAGGCAAAAACGAGGTGGAATGTGTATTTTATAGCGATTGGTTTGAAGAGCAAAAAACCAAAATTCGCTACTACCAAGGTATTCGTTATGTTGACGAATGCATTGCCTTAGCGGACCATTTTGATATTAAAGACCAGGATAGAAAAGTCGACTATGTCATATAAAACTGGCATAGATAAAAACTTATTCTAATAAGCTATACACAACATAAAGCCATTTACTTACTTAAAATCCCTTTATTTTGCCAAAAATAAAGGGCTGCTTGGCTAAACTCTGTGGCACTCTCTAACTGAGGATAATGGCCCACATCATGTAAGCGGGTTATATCTGGTTGAGAAATCAATTTCTCATAGTGGGCTGCCATATGCTCGCCAGAAATAGGATCGAGCACTCCTACGATTAAATGCAAGGGTACCGAGGCTTTTTGTAAAGCGCCAACCCAACGCTCTCGGTATTTCTTCCTCTCTTGAATATAGTAAATAATACGATGAAAATTCGTTGTACCGTTTTTATATCTCATCAGCAGCCACAAGTTTTGTAACTCTTCTTCGTTTATTGGCTTCGCACATATATGATCAAAGTTTTTTTTAAACTTTTTATAATTTGTTAATTTGCTAATTAAAAAACCGATAGGACTAAGAAGCAGCTTTTGCAACAGAAGAGGTCGATGCATTTCAGGAAATAATCCACCGTTACTCAGAACAACACTCAATACCCTACCCGTCTGCTGATGACGTGCTAATAGTTCTTGAGCAACCGTATCACCATAGTCGTGAGCCATTACATGAAAATGATCTATACCCAAACGCGCCAAGATTGCATCAAATATATCCGCTTGCTGCATGATAGAGTACTTTTGTCTAGGCTTATCACTAAACCCAAAACCCAGCATATCCACCGTCAATAATTGAAAATGTTGTTGTAAGTCAGCCCAGATTTTAGACCAATCCCAACTACATGTGGGAAAACCATGAACTAATAGCAGTACTGGAGCATCTTTATTAGCGTGAAACCGGTAAAATATCTCATGATCTTGAAAGTTAAAATATTGTCCTCCCTTTTCCCATTCACTGACACTTTGTTTCATCATATTATTGTTCTCATACATTGTGATAGGAGTAGGTGAACCTTCTGCTAAAGAGCTAAAAGACACAGAAAAAAGGCAAGAATAGCAGAAACACTTAGGGTCTGCAGGAAAACGCTAAAAAATAGAATTCGCTGATAAAATAGCGCGAGGGAGAAAAACGCTGAAAACGAAATAAACCTATAGTGATACCACTATAGGTTTATCGAATAACAGATAGTTAACTAGTTACAAGGTGAAGATCCGCACATACATACGCTAGCGTTGCTTCTACTGTTCTTACAATCAGTAGCGCGGTTACCAAAAATGTTCTTACATTGCTGCGTAGTGTCACACTGATCAATAATACTACCTCCGCCGGTGCGCACAACATCAATCCAGTTTAAATTGAAATTGCCCGATTGCACTTGAATCCGCAAGGTCTTATTGCCAGTAGAAAGCTGACCAATAGAAGTGGATTTGGTTTTCCAGCTTTGCCAGCCACCTGTAGACTCAACGCTTATAGCATTGCCGCGAGATACACCGTCAACTTCTATTGAAAACATACCGTTTCCAGGTTGAGAAGCCACTCGGGCATCAATTCTATATTCACCCGCCTGAGTAACGTTGATAGGAAATTCGAGCCACTCATTGCCATCTATCCAACCAACATTGTATCCACCATTGGCGTCTGTGGTAGTTTGAATATCGACATTATCACTACGGTAGGCGCGCCCAGCATTGCCTGGCGTCGTATCATAAAATTTGCTGTAATCTTCGGCTTGGATCTTGGCGGGCACAGATGTTCTGCCACCGGTGTTGCCACCTCCGCCAGAACCATTGTCGTCAACGAGTCGATAAGAACGAACCCAATCATAGAAAGTAGTTCGATCCTGGAAAGAGCCATTCATGCCGCCGTTGGCGGGAGGCGGGTTCCAATCATAGGTTTCAACAACCATTCTAAGATACATATCCAGGCTGAATTTAGCCGCAGGATTAACTCTGAATTTCTCGACACCGTCGAGGTAGAAGATGACTTCGGTAGGACTTTTCCACCAAGCACCATAAGTGTGGTAATCAGCAGAAGCCAAGCCACCAAGGTTGGCACCACCACCCTTCTGCCCTTCAGGATCACCACATGAAACGCGGCGACTGTGAGTATTTGAGTTCATGCGCCTCATTGTATTATTAATCCAGCTCTGACCACCGGAATTGAATCCCACAGTCTCGGTGATATCCAGCTCTGTTACTCTGCGATTACAACCAGTTTCCTCATTAGCATGATTAATTAACCAGAAAGTCGAGGACATAAACGTTTTATTCGCTTTCATTCTTGTTTCGAAATAGCCACGAAATGAAGCGGGTACTTTATTGATGGAGCGAACCAAACCACCTGCATGAGTCCAACCATTTCTTCTTTCATTAGGAGGTAGTATATCCGCTGTAATTCTTAGATTACCATTTTGTACCGTCACCTGGCTGGTTTTGAAAAGCCCTGGCTTTCGTCCAGCCCAATTAGGAGTATTCTTTGCCCACTTATTGGTGTTAAAGCCATTATTAAATTCGTCAGAAAGGTTATCGATAAGTTGCCATTTCTTTCCGGCCGGAGGAGTAGGAAGTGAAAGTGCGGTCTCGGTCATGAACAGCAACCCTACACATAGCAGCATTTTTTTCAAAGGTTTCATAGGTAAGTCCCGGTTGTTAAATATTACTTGTAATTGAATTTATCTTAATATTTAAATTTTTAGAATTAATTATTACAACATTAAAACACTAGTCGAGCTTCCAAAACGTGATAACGTTAATATATTAAGTATAAGAAAAACCTAAAAGCTAGTTAATAAAATATTTTCCTAAAAAATATTCGCTATATTCGCTCTTGGTCATACCAAAATCATATCTTAGAAAATCACAATAAACATTTGATAATTTATTTTTAAAACTTACAAGTATATTTTTTCATGTGGCTTAAAAAAATATAATTACTTGTATTTTTACAACCATCCCCTCTATGTTTTCTATTTTCAAAAAAGAAAAAATTAGAAAAACCTAACCAAAAAACACTTAAAATATAGAAGTAAAATTTTCGCAGTTTTCAAAGAAATAGATAATAAGAAATATATCTCTTCGATAAAAACACATACCTTAAATGTTTTTATCGAACAAACCTTACGTTAAAAATTTAGCAATAGTAGCAGAATACATATATTTGATTGTTGTAAACCTGTAGTCAGGTTTTCAAGAAATAGATTGTTTGATATAACATTATAGATTTTCCGACTTACTAAGAGTATGTAAAAAAATGTACGAAATTATTCATAGCCTAACAACAGGCACATTTATTGAAGCACATTACTCATAATATAAGTTTTTACTAGAGTTTATGCACCTTATAATCAACCAGATAACCGTATGGACAAGTATTTCTCACAAACAGATCTGTAAGTGTTCTCTAGAGAACTAGAAGAGCGCTACGCGGTTTAACACTAAGCGCCTTCAGCAGGCTCTAAACTATTTCAACAATCTTTATATCGTTAATAACAATACGATTAATCATCTATGTATATTAGAAGAGCTTAATAAGCACTTGAGAGCCCGGTGATGATGTTATATATCGAAGTGAAAATATTCGGCCCTTTGGCTATGATACATTTAAAATGCATGATGCGTCTCTTTTACTTTTTATATAGATTTGTGGTCAATCACAATTAATTCGGTACTGGCACACATTTTTTCATTGCACTTTCAATTCACACTCTCAATTTGCACTTCATTTTCAATCGCTGTTAATACTTGGGGAAATTTAGCTCCATCCCAATCTATTGAAAAAGTTATTGATTGTAATTCGCTGCAATAAATTCAGCATAGAAACTGGTATGTATAGAAAAATGATCATTTCATAAATAGGCAATACCAAAAATATACAATGATATTGTTTTATTCATTCATATAGAGGGTAAACGAAGCTTAGGATGAGCTGAACACCCATTACGTTAATTCTGAATCGATTGTGATGTTATTTTCTAGCAGAGGTGCTTATAAGGCTTCGACTATATGATATCTAAACCCATGTATTCCTATCACGTCAGTTTATTTAGGCTTTCAATATTTAACATTTATGATATTCATGCAATGATATATTTATACAACTATATGGAAGACTGTATAAGTAAAGCCTTAAACGACCAATGATTACCTTATACTAGTAATTAATAGGGTAATCCTTATAAGTATGCATGCAAATAATCGATGACCTTATCACTTTCTGCACGGATTTTATCGAGTTTCTCTATCGCATTAGCAAGGTTACCATCTCTCGATTGCGCTTCTAATTCCCAACTACATTCCACTAACTTAGCTGCACCAAAATTGCTCGCACTGCCTTTTATTGAATGAGAGAACAGCCTGGTCTGTTCGCTATCGTCATTAATAATTGCCTGCTCAAGCAGCTCTAAATTAGATTTTAATTGATCGTGGAAGCTGCGTACTACATCATTAATGGAATCACCAAGAAGCTGCTTGAGTTCACCAAATACCTTGGCATCTATCACTTTTAGCTCAATCTCCTCTTCAGCTTTGGGCTCTTCTATTCGGCGATTAGGAATATACTGATTACCATATTCGCGTGTATTGTTCTTCAATGAGAGTGTGCTGGGCTCCTTCGCATCTGCTTCTAGCCAACGTGCTACCGTTTCACCTAATTCGAGACGACTCAGCGGTTTAGGAAGATAATCGTCCATACCATGCGCTAAGCATTTTTCTTTTTCTCCACTTGAGTTATTTGCCGTCATGGCGACTATGGGGATATGCTCATCTTTTCCTTGCTCTTGTTCACGAATATTCATCGTCGCTTCATAGCCATCCATTACGGGCATATGACAGTCCATAAGCACAAGATGATATGTTTCTTTGCGAAGCTCATCCAGGCATTCTTTACCATTATTAACCACCTTTGCATTGCAACCTAGGGTTTCAAGCATTCTAGTTGCCACTAACCAATTAGTTTCATTATCTTCACAGACCAATATTTTCTTATCACCGTAAGATTCTTTCGGTACTTCGAGTACATGTACGTTACTTTCGGCGCGATGTGAATATGAGGGATCATCACAATATAGCGCGTCAACCATACAATCATACAATTGCTTACGCCTGATAGGCTTAGATAAATAATGATTAATTTCTACATTCTTAACAAAAGATGAGGTTACCGAACGCTGTGCCATCACAATGACTGAAATGGAGCGCAAATCCAATACTTGGCCAAGTTTTTCTATCAATCGATTAAACTCACTAAACTCTTCATCAATGATAATCACATCATATTTGAGATTTTCTCCCTGCGGCTTTTCTGTTTTTCTCAAGGTATCTGTAATCGCCGTGGTTACATCTATGGAAGTCGCATAGGGTTCTAACATATTGCATATACTTTTACTTAATATGGGCTCCTCATTAACGAGCAATATATCGAGTTTGGCATTTGTCAGGTTTTGATATTCCTCTTCAACATAGTGCTTATCATCAGGCTCGAGGGGCAATTTAAACCAAAAGTTACTGCCGCTACCCAACACACTATCAATCCCGATTTCGCCATTCATAAGGGATACCAGTTGGCGAGAAATTGATAACCCTAAACCTGTGCCACCAAAGCGTCGTGTTGTAGAATTATCAGCTTGGGAAAATGCTTCAAATATTCGCTCTTTCGCCTCATCTGAAACGCCTAGCCCGGTGTCTTTAACATTAAAGATAATAATGGTGTTGTTGTCATTACTTTCAACTGAGATACCCACATACACATACCCCGCTTGAGTAAATTTAAGAGCATTACCTACCAAGTTTATTAAGATCTGCTGTATTTTTTCAACATCACCAAATAATCGATTAGGCACATCAGCATCGATAATATAAGAAAACTCTATACGCTTTGATTGTGCCTTACTGCCAAGCAGCGCAATAATATCATCGAGTAAATCCACCAAATTGAATTCACAAATTTCAACGACAGCATGCTTAGATTCACCTTTAGAAAAAGCCAATACATCATCAATCAAGGTCAACAGCGACTGAGCAGACTTCTTGGCAATTCTGACATACTCTGATTGGGTTTCCGTTAGACCGTAATCGGGCAATAGTTCAAGCATACCTAACACGCCATTCATAGGCGTACGTAATTCATGACTAACATTGGCAGCAAACTCGCCCTTTGCCCGCGCAGATTCAAAAGCTTCATCTCTAGCCAGTTTTAATTGTTTCGCTCTATCATTCAGAACATCCATCATCGAGTTAAAAGCTTCTATCATCTCAAAGATATCTCTCGGCCCACCCAAAGTGGCCCTTACCTCTTCCTCCCCTTCCTTAGCCGCCCTCATAGTTCTAGATAGATTATTTATAGGATTAGTCAAACGTTGAGTAATAGCTAAAAGGGTGAGTAGCAAAATAAAAGCAAGTATTATAGAAATAAGGAGGTTGTATGAAAAAATATCAGACGTTATCTTGTTAAGAGATTCCTTACCAATATACAGTTTGACGTAACCTATTAGCTGTTTATCATCATCAACACTGATACCATCGGATTCAATTTCAAGATCCTGATCTTCATAGAAGACATCATCCAAACCTTCATCGTCTTGCTGACTCTCTTGTTCCCGACCAGTATACACAGGAGACACAAATTCCCAGCCCCGGCTATCTTCTGATAATAATGATGATTCACCGGGCAATAGCAGTTTTGAATCTTGTTTCTTCGAGTATTTACCAACGTTATACAGCACCGTCATATCTCGTTGTATAACCTCTACACCGAGAACATCGGGAAAGGATAAAAATACGTCGCTCACCTCTGCAGCGCCATCATGACTTTGATAAAGAAGCGCCAGTGTACTTTGTTCAGCAAAAGTTTCTGTCAATTTCAAGCCTTCGCTAACGATTCTTTTATACATGGCTCGTGAGGAGACGTTCGAAATTACAAGCGTCGAGACAAAAGCCAAAATTAAAATACCTGCGCTAAAGATAATACTTAATTGATGTTGAAATTTTAATTTGCTAAACATTTTTGCCACTTAAGATATAATGTTCATTTCGAAGTTTTCTCATTTCAGTTGCGGTGGAAAAATAAGGGAGTACCGCCTTTTTTTATCTTCATCAAAATGGATACCTAAATGAGAGGCAGTACGGATATTAAGACCAGCATTTAGCTCTTTGGAGAGCACAACATGCGGCTCTATATCAGGATTGCTATGAATGTTGTTTAATATTTCAATCAAATATTCACCCGTTTTCTTATTATTTGGGTACAAAGAAAATAGTGCGCCTTTTTTTACATCAGTTAAATTACTTGAAAAAACAATAAATTTTTTCTTCCAAGCATCTCGTAATATTTCATTTAGTATGGCTTTTTCTATAGACTTTCCCGTTTTTGCCATCCAGAGAGCTTCGGTTTTAGGGTTTATTTTTCTTAGAACACTACGGTACATTTCAGCCATTTCGACAACATCTGACGCCCCCAAAGTCACTAGGTTAAAACCTAAATCATGTGCACTTAATGCAGCGATATCCATAAGTTCATCTTGTTTCCCTTCTTCAAAAACCACATATATCGTTTTAATAGCTTGATTGACAGTGCCAAGCTCTTGAAATAACTTTTTAGGTTCAGGCACAAGTGAGATAGCAAAAAAATCCCGTGACTTGTCTGGGTTAATGGCCGACACACCAAAGACTATCGATAAATCATCCTTATTTTCTAATTGATAAACTATATTAACTCCCCTATTACCTAGACCAACAACCTTGACCACCTTCTTTTTATCTATCCATTTTTTAAGCTTTTCTGAGGTTGCACCTTTTTCCACTTCGTACATTAGAACATTATTATTTGTCGACGCTTTTATTTCATCGATTATCGAAAGGAATATCTTGTTGTAAGGAGCTCTAACTTTAGGATATACAACGGCTACATCGTCTTCCCCTGCAAACGTCAAAGAAACGTTAACAGAAAGGAAGATACTAACTAGCAATAAAAAAACATAAGTCAAGTGAGAAAAGAATTTTGAGAAACGATATTCTATCCGATGAGCGCCTACTGAAGTTTTACAATGACTCTCCTCTGGGTAAGGTTTTGCTTGCCTAAAAAACTTCAATTTCATAGAACGGCGATAGAATTCCTGTTTGAAAACTCATACGATTTAAAAACAAATTGCCATCTTGTAAAACCTTATTAAGACAGGCGCTTAAATCCCAGATAACCACTATGCCCTACTATATATATTTGACTAAAAATCATTAGTATTAAACACCCACGAGCATAATAAGCTGCCCGTCTATGGGACAGTTAACTTGAGTATAGATATAAAATTGATAGTTGATAAAAGAAACCACGCGAACAGGCGCGGTTTTCAAAAAAGAGTGGCGCTGCTACTATTAGGCATTAACAACTGCCTCTAAAAGCACTTCTAATGATTGATTCCCGCGGTTCTCATGGGGCCCCATTATCATCTAAGGAAAGCCTATAGAATACGCTTTATATTACTAATACATATATCAAGCTGAAGCATATAAACCATTCTGCGAATGTAGAATGCAACTTTTAGAGAACATCAAATAGAAAATGGCAGCATAATAACTAAAGGAAATTAAAAATATAAAACTAAAGTTCTAATTCGCTTTGTTCAGCGCTTTAATTCTGACACCAATAGGAGGCACTTCCTCACAGTCCACCCTAACATCCAATAATATCGGGCCCTTACTCAGAGTGTTGTGATCAAAGCAAAGTTGTTGTAGATCTTGTGGCGACTTTATAAGATGGCTTTTAATCCCCATCGACTGCCCCCAAAGAGAAAAGTCAACACTTGGCAAGGTTGTCCCTATCATTTGTGCCCCAGACATTCTTTGACCGTGCTTCACCATCCCTAGTGCACTGTCATTCAATATAACAAACACAACAGGTAAATTGTGTTGTAAGGCTACAGTAACTTCCGAGCCGTTCATCAGCATACTACCGTCGCCCGTAATGCATACTACGGGGCGTGAAGTATTGGCAAAGGCTGCACCTATAGATGCCCCTATCGCCCATCCCATAGAAGAAAACTCTATCGTTACTTGAAATAAATCAGCATTATTTTTACGACGCCCCGACTTTATTCTCTCGGCGTATTTATCATAATCGTGGATACCACGCCGCTCGGACATACGTTGATTTCGAGGGTTGAGATAGTGTATTGCCCAAGCCATGCTACTGCCTGTATCGGCAAAATATCCAGTACCTACAGGAAACATCTCCGGAAGATATGTCATTAGAAACTGGGGCTTAATTTTATCCTCTGATGCCACCAAGTGCTCGGTTAGTTTACGATCCATGTATTCCTTAAATATTTTCTTATTATTGCTCGTTTGAGCTTTTCGATAATTTTCTTGTAAGTATATAAGTAGAGACTCAAATATGGATTTAACATCACCCCGAACATGCAAACGAGCCATCGGAGAATAGGTTAAATTCTTTATCATTGAGTCGACGTGTATTAAGCGATCACTAAAAAGTTCTTGCCAATCCCAACCATTACTTGACCACTCACCTAAGGTAGTGCCGGCAGCAACAATTAAATCTACATCTTCTTCCAGCATAACTTCGTGTGCAATTTCATGACCAGCGAATCCGACAACTCCTCGATAAAGCGGATGATCAACGCTAATTAGCCCCATCCCATCAGGGGTTGTCACCATTTGCGCATTTAACAAAAAGGCAATCTTTTCTATAATACTGACAGCGTCGTAACACTTCACTCCAACAATAAATACAATCTTTTTTGCTCTGATAATGTTGTCATATAAACTATCTAACGTTTTTTTATCGGCATTACCTTCTGGAGTAATGAGTGAGAGTGGTGTTTGGTAATGAGGAAACTTATCCGCAGGGGTTCTTAACACGTCGATGGGAATACTGATATGTGTTGGACGAGATTCGCTCATTGCCATCATTATCGCAGCGGTTAACTTTTGCTGCAGCTGGTCTACATGGCTAACCATGGTGTTGTAAACTGTGCAATGTTTAAACATACCGATAATATTAATGCCGGTATCTGAAGATTCCTGAAAAGCTCCACGACCAAAGTTGCTTAATGCTGTTTGAGCGGTGATAACCAACATTGGAATAGAATTTTCGTAAGCCGCCGCTACACCTGTAATTAAGTTGGTAGCACCGGGGCCTGTTGTCGCACAGCAAACCCCTAATCTACCACACGAACGCGTATAGCCATCGGCCATAAACGCAGCCCCTGTTTCATGGCGAGTGACAATGATTTTAGTTTTTCCTTGCCTTTCGCTTCGCGCTAACGAATCGAATAAAGGTTCAATTGCTCCACCAGGAATGCCAAAAACGTATTCCACACCAATATTGTGCAAATAATCAATGAGTACGTCACCGGCAGTCAAACTATAACTTTCGATAGCTCGATCCTCAAAGTTAACTGTTAAACAAATATAAGAAGCAATGCTCACTGACAGCAACATTATTTCTTAAATTAATTTATAGCCGCAATAAAGATTACAATTTGAATTGAAAGCACGATAAGTAATGAGTAACAAAAAGCTAATCACCAGCAAGTTAATTGCCAATAAAAGCTATCTCGAAGTAGCGTTATCCTAATCAACATCCTATCTAAAACTCTTCCAAGCCTCAATCCAACTCCCTAAAGCCCCTTAAATAATATAATTTAAGCCTCACATTGGCTTTAAACTATTACAAAATTATTTTTGATAAACAATTCATTTGTACTTATTATCTGAAACAACTTAATACCCGAAATAACTTAATATCTGAAACAGCTCAATATTAAATTTATCTATTGATCAAATAAAACTACTACTGCAAATAAAACCATTACCAAAGTAGTATTATTTAGATTAAACAAAATTATCCTTTTAATCGTATCGTGTCGTCCAAATAAAATCAATCGCTTGCAGATGTAATATTTGAAACACTTTTGTTTAAAATGATTTATAGCAAATAAATTTTCATCGAAGAAAAAATAAAAAATGATTCTTGCGCCAAACAGCAGCTAATGTCGAGCGCCGCCAATGGCGCGAATTAACATATAATATTTTATAATAAAAATCTAAAAGCTTTTTTATTCTATGTGGAGAGTTTTATTTTACTGGCATCGCGAAGAAGTTTGAGGCGGGCTATGAGAAGCTTCAAAGTTATTATGAATATTTAGTAAATGTTTCAAACTATATTCATACATTGATTCAGCCCGGCGAAGCACCAGGCTGAATGTGAATAAAATACCAATCCAAGATGAAAAAATAAAAATTAAAAACGTACAGCCACACCGAAACGAAATGTCCTTGGTGCTTGAAAGGATGTGGGAATACCGTAACGAATATCAGCGACGCCGGGTGCGGTTTCAGCATTCTCAAAAACTTCTAACTCGGCTTGAGCGTCAAAGAGGTTGAACACATCGGCTCTTAATTCTATATTCGCAGCGCCCCAAGCCAACGAGTAAATCGCCGCAAAGTCTACACTTGAAACCCAACTGGTTCTCCCCCTACTTCCTCGAGGTGTTCGAAATAGCACATCATCCGCAGTACCAACATTACCATCGATACCGGGACTTGTAAGATAGTATGTTTGACCATAGGCAGGCGTCCCGTTGGGGTGGCCTGTGCCAAATGAGTTAATGGGTCGACCAGATTGCAATAGCATATTCAACCCAAGGGTTAAATTCTCTGTTGCCTGCAAGCTGCCAAATATTTTAAATTGATGAGTCCGGTCGTTAGGCAAACGACCAAAGGCACCGTCAGTGAGTTCAGGGAAATCAAAATCCGTGGTAATCCCTGCGTCATCTTGGCCATTGTCCGATTTAACATAGCCTTCGGTATTACCTTTGCTACTAGACCATAAGTAGTTTGCACTGATTGTCAAGCGATCAAAACTCCGTTGTGTGCTGAATTCCAATCCCTCATACTCCCTCCTAGCACGAGGATAATTGAGGATATCAGCAGAAAATGTTGTTTGCACAACATCACCACTGTTATTTAGGTAGGGTATTGTAATGCTTGACCCGGGATTCGCCAGCACATAATGATTGCCACCATCCAGAGGTAAGCCCAGTGCTTCTATAGCATGATCTAGAATCACGTCGTCGATATGGCTTTTAAGTTCACGCTTGATATATTTAACACCCACTAGCCAATCTTCGATTTCCCTCTCGTAACCTAAAATAAGTTCGTCTTGATGCATAGGGTCGATATCTCTATCGGCCAATTCCGCACTATTTGGTACGACTCCATTCGCCGTTACTAGCACTGAGCCAATTTCTTGAGTAGTCGGTAGGCCAGTATTGGCATCTCGCGAAACAGGTGCAAAGGTGTTAGCTTCAAATTGTCCATCAAAGATAAAAAAACGTTGATTGTCAAACTCATTACCCGAAAGCCTTACATTTGTGTTGGCAGCGACAGGTAGAAAGTAACGTCCCCAGTGTGCGTAAACCCGTGATGAACCATCTCCATTAGGGTCCCACGAGGCGCTCAATCGTGGCGCCAATTGCTCATCAATTTCAATAAAGGTATCACCATTGGAGTTTAAGTTTTCAAAAGTTTCGTTACGCAAACCTGCAGAAACGGTCCAATTATCATTAATCACCCATGTATCTTCGATATACCAAGCACTTGCTTTAGTTTCGAAAGCACCGCCAACCTCGCGAATACGATAGCGTACAACAGTAACATTCGAACCGTCACCGTTAATATCGGGAACAATCCCCCCATTTGCCAACTGGGAACCCACAGCAGCATCAAAATATCGATAGAAAACACCGCCATCTTGCCTCAAAGCACTACCTGAATAAGTCTGCAAGGAGTCTGACTCGTTATCTTCGTTATCCACACCAAAAGCAAGGGTGTGCCCTCCTCCTATTTCCCATTCAAAGTCCACTCTTAATGCTTCACGCTTATCTCCACCAATTTCAGCAACGGCATTGGTTTCACAGCCAGGACGAGATGAAGTCGCCACAGCTCGAACATCCACTACCAGAGGACAAGTAATATCGGTAGAAGCTTGATTGGTAAGATTGTATTCATTTTCACCCCACAATACTGAAAGGGAAAGGGAATCGCTGAGCTGACCATCGTAGCGCACGAGCATATTGTCGCCACCCCGCTCTTCATTGAATACGCCGACAAAATTGCCTCTTGATCGATTATCCACATCATATTCAAAAACACTATTCTCTCGAGTTCTTTCGTCACTAAATGCCACTAGAGTTAAGGCGTGATTATCCGTGATATTCCATACTAAGCTTCCTCCCCAAAAAGGCTCTTCTGTAACTCGGTCATTAAGCTCATCAGGCGTTCCACGTGTATTAAACTCTTCGCTGGTATCGGAATACTCATACAAAGCATAGAAAAAAAGTTTATCTTGGATAAGAGCACCACTCACATACAAGTCACTAACAAATATTGAGCGTTCATTTTCACTATTTAAATCGTATAGAGAGCCGTTATTACGTAATACATTTGAAGCATTTTCTCGTAACGCAGCTGGCTCATAGTAGGAAACCAAACCGTAATTAAAATCGTTGCTGCCCTTTTTGACGACAGCATTTAATACACCACCTAAGGAACGGCCAAACTCAGCCCCATAGCCACCACTTTTAATTTGAAATTGATCATAAAATTCAAAAGGAACGGAAGAACCACCTAAACCGTTGCGGAAATTGGTAACATTTAAACCGTCAATAAAATATGCATTTTCACCAACAGATGAACCAGAAAAGGAAACCAGGCTCTTATCTTCGCCAAAATCTGAATCACCTAAAACCGTTCCCGGGGCTAGTAACGCGACACTTTCAATTGTTCTTGGAACGGGTAATTTCGCCACTTCCTCTAAGCTAATATTAAGCGAAGATTCTGCGGTGCCGGTTTTTATAAGCTGCGTTGCATTTCCTACAACCAGAACCTCCTCCATCGCTCCTTCTTGCAAAACAATTCTGACCGGCGAACTTGTACCAATAGCGACGGATACTTTTTCGATAGTCACCGACTCGTACCCCGGACGAACGCTGCTGACCTTATAATCACCACCAGGTACGTTTATTTTAAAGCTACCGTTGGAGCCTGTAGATATAGTGCGTCGAAATCCTTTTTCTTCATTTGTAATGGTAACTTCAACACCGGAAACTTGGTTGCCGTTGGCGTCTACAAATCTACCATCGATCGAACCGTTAACATTGCTTGCGGCAAAGCTGTTAGTCGCCATAGAAAGTACAAAAGAAAACCCCAATAGTTTTCTCACAAAGTCTTTTTTGGATATATAAAAGTTAAAAATAAAACACCCAAAAAAATAAAAAAACACCGGTTTTCTTACCATAGAAACCCCCAATAAAAAAAATTTAATTAACATGATAATTTATATTGTATGAACGCATGCTGTGCGCAAGATAAAAACGTATAAAACTTTACGTTTTTAAAAGAATAAAAATCGACACCCTATAAACCTTTGAACGGTCGACAAGTGGTTACCCTCAAAAATAAAATTAATAGCTAAAAAGCCAAAAAATAAAATTGCAGACAAACTGTCGAATCAATAGATTTTAACGACAAAAAGCTATACAAAATGAGAACAAAAACCTAACGTGTCGTCATTATTCTCTTAACAATAAAAACAAAGAGTTATATCCAGATGTAAAAAAACTAGGCTTGTTATCTTTGAAAGAAAATTAAAAAAATGGCGGAGCGAAGCTAAAAATATTTCTATAGAGATAGCCAAGCACCAAAAGCGATCAAGAAATAATGATCAGCAACGATTAACGAATTTAAAATGGGCACACATGTTAGGAGAAGGGAATTATCATATAAAAATTTGGCGAGCCAATATGAGCACACTCAACATCCAAATCGATAGGTAACATGCTGAACATAGGAAAAAGCATATTTACCTCGTTAAAGCCTATAAGCTTAAATGATGCCGATAAGGGCTATAGAATTTAACATCATTGCCCAATACCTATATTCCCGATGTTGATATTTATTGCATCTGTAGCTCTAGATGCTTGGCCGTTTGTTTATACACTATTGTATCGGCAAGAATAGAATACCTAACGGCATAACTGAAATAAGTACTGACATTAAAAGCACTAATCAGGCACAGAAAAAATCCATCCATAAAGTAAGCGTTTAGGAGCTTATATATTTTTCGTAAAATAACCACGGTTACAAATATAGACAAGCACTAAGAGTGGGCATAATTACTGTTATCATATCAATACATTCGAGCATACAAACCACAAAGACAGGTGAAACGTATTAGTTTATCGCGACCTTGTCCTGGCTCGTATAAAAAGACTGTATACAGAGTTTTCTACCATATAGAAGTACTTTGCATCTCGACAATATGTCAGAAATATATAAACTTGTACACTTAATAGCCTTGATTTCATCTAAGAAGCACTTTAAGTTTTTGTTTGATAGCTTCTTACTATTGAGTAACCGAATGTTTTTGATATAGTGGATGACATAGAAATGTCATAAGAATAAAGTTTCATTCAAAATTATAGGAGCCTAACCATGGGAAGAACAAATAAACGTGATACATTGCTTGATACCGCAGAATTATTGTTCGAGAAGAATGGCTTTGTTGCAACAGGAATTAACCAGATCACTCAAGAAGCTGGGGTTGCACCGATGACGCTTTATAACAACTTTGCCAATAAAGAAGAATTGGTTGTTGCTACACTAAAGCGCAGGTCTGAAAGGTTGTTAAGTCAAATAGAAGAAAAAATTGGAAGCTGCCAAGAAAATCCTAAACAGTGTATCTTGTCGATTTTTGACATCATGGATACCTGGATACGCGAGGAGCAAGGCAAGCAGACAGGTTTTGCCGGCTGTACTTTTGTTAAAGCAGCCATTGAATTTGGCGATCGCTCTCACCCATCGAGAAAGACCGCCATTGACTATAAGCGTCGAGTTATCGATATCTTTGAAAGCAAAGCAGAGGCTATGGGCGAAGGCAATCCTCGTGAACTGGCGCTTAAGCTGCACTTGCTTATGGAAGGGGCAATAACTCAGGCGCAGTTATTAGATGATCCAGAAAGCCTCAAACGTGCTAAAGATATTGCCGAGGTCTGGCTCAATCACTAGCGTTAAACAGAACCAGTAAAAAAGCACTTTTTGAGCGGTAGCGCTGCAGCCCCTACCGCTCCTGCATCACTAGAATCGGAGATGACAATGCGAGGGACTGGGCGCGGCGCAGAGCGGCGGGCATCATCATACACTTCAATATGAGGAATCACCTTCTCTGCCAACGAACGAGGTATTCGCCCTCCCAGCACTATTGCTTCGGTATCCAAGATAGCGGACAACGCCGAGATAATAAGAGAGAACGCATCCTGCGTTCGGCTTATCCATTCATCGACTCCAGGCCATGTGGGGTCAAAGCGCGCTAACATATCTGACAAGCCATCTACATGGACACCATTTTGAATGAGTGTCCTACGCAGCAGATCTAAGGTAGGATGTAAATAAACATTGCTCGGCAAAATTAAGCCAACTTCACCACCATTGCCATGGCAACCCCGCAGCAGCTCGCCGTTTATAATCACTCCGCCACCAATACCTGCGGCGATGTAGAGATACACGAAATTGTTATAAACCCTACCCTGGCCCACTAGGCTTTCACCTACGGCCGCTGCGTTCGCATCATTCTCTACCCAAACAGGTAAACCAAATTGTTCGGATAAAACATCTTCAAGATCAACTAGAGCCCAATCATCCAATGCCAGTGGCGAATTGTAACGACCATGCCCACCTAAACAGTAGCCTGATATACCTAGGCCGATACCAAAAATTCTCTGCTGTGGGATATTAAATTTTTCAATGAAATCATCGAACAGAGCCTGAATCTTGGGAATAACCACACTGCGGGTCATGGATACCGTATCACAGTGAACTTCATCGAGCACAGCGCCAGAGAAATCCATAAGTGCGACCGAAAAAGCATCGGTCATCAATACGATACCAAAGCTATAGGCAAAGGTCGGTTCAACCCTTACGGTCATGCTAGGTTGCCCACGCCGCCCATTGGATACACGGCCACCAACAAATGCGCCGCGATCGAGTAGGCCTTTGACAATGCGTGAAACACTCTGCTGTGCGAGACCTGTTTTATGGGCAATATTAGGCTGCGATATTTCGCCACTGCGTAATACAACACCCAATACTGTTTTTTCACTTTCCGACGTCACAGGAAAGTTATTGTCAGAAAAAAAGGGCAACACCCGTTCGGTTTCTGTATTGTTAGTGATTCTATTGGAAATTCCCATTGGTAATGTGCCCTACCATGAATACAATTTTATCCAGACTGTTGGTGACTAACATTTTCATCCACATACTGCTTAGCTAATAGTATTGCGCCCTGTAAAGCCCCTTCTCCATCAAGCCCAGCGGGCACAATAACCTCTTGCAAGTTTAAGTTATTACTAGCCAAATCAATATACCCTGCTAGCAGTGAGGTTAATTCTTCGCGGATAATGGGGAAAAGCTGACGCTGATTCATCACTCCGCCCCCCAGAATAATGCGTTTGGGAGTAACACTGAGCAATAGATTCATGCAAAGTGCTGCAATATAGTAACCTTGGATTTTCCAGGCTTTGTGGTTTTTATCAAGCTCAACCGCCTTACACGCCCAGCGTTTTTCTATCGCAGGACCTGAAGCCAAGCCTTCAAAACATTGTCCACCATGAAAAGCACAAATACCGGGAAAATCCTGATCATCAGGGTGTCTTACCGCAAGCATATGACCAATTTCAGGATGTGAATATCCCTGGATCAGCCGACCTTTATTCATTAGCCCACCACCAATACCAGTACCAATGGTAATATAAGCCAGATCCTCAACGCCTTTGCCCGAACCGAAAGCCGCTTCACCTAAAAGTGCACAGTTTACATCTGTCTCTAATGCCACATCAGTATTAACCGTTTTGCTAATAGCCTTAACAATATCAAAACCCGCCCAACCTTTTTTGGGCGTTGCGGCAAGCTTACCGAAATCAGCCGATTGCCTAGAAATATTAATCGGACCAAAAGAACCTAAACCAATAGCCCGTAACGCACCATTCTCTTCAATCTGTTGCAAGAAAAATTCATTGACCTTCGCCAGTGTTTCTTGTGGCGAGGTTGTTGGGAAACTGACCTTTGCCAACAACTTATCAGGTGAAGGGCCTACTGCACATATAAATTTAGTACCTCCGGCTTCTACTGCACCAAACATATTTCTCTACGCCTTTATCAAATAATGTTTATCTAAAAATTGCATCCTGCCTGTATTCTAGAAATCTTAAACCTACAACTTAATTTGAGCAGCACATCCTTATAATCTAGTCAGTAGTTATCTATTAACTACAAGACCACCTCCAAACAGTAACTAACTGGTACGGCCGTAACGGTCGTCGTAACGAGTGATGTCATCTTCATCTAAAATATCCCCAATTTGAACTTCAATAAAATTCATGTCCTCGCTACCGATATTAGCAATACGATGCTTCGCACGTTGAGGAATAAACACAGACTCATTAGCACCTAACTGCATTTTCTTATCGTCCAAGGTAACTTCTGCTTGCCCCGAAACAATAATCCAGTGCTCAGCGCGATGCTCATGACTCTGTAGCGATAAAATTTGATCAGGTGTTACAGTGATTTTTTTAACAATATGTTTTTCACCCACATCGACGACCTGCCATGCTCCCCATGGTCGCGTATTACTATCACCTATGTTGTATTTAATATCTGACTCTTTCACAATTAAAACTCCTTATTATTAAGTAATTCAAATGCTCAATAACCTTGATAATTTAATGATACGTAACTTCCGCTAGACAACTTAGAAGCTATATATCCAACCAATACAACCAGATTGCCGCAGTCCAGGTAAAGTGATCACCACCTGTTCCAGCTCCAGTGAGAGGACAAAATGCCTCGTAAAAACCAGATTCTTTAACAAGTGCTCGCGTATCATCTAAAATTCTCTGTGCCCAAACAGATTGTCCGCATTCTTTTAAACCTAGCGCAGCCAAATAATTTACCACACTCCAAACCGGGCCACGCCAATAACGCATGGAATCAAATCTATCTGACTCTGGATCTAAACTGGGTATTAAGTATTTAACTTTACTAGCGATGCGATCGAGGTGCGCCAGCAAATATTCACGTTGCTCTTGGGAACCAACATCCGCATAAAATGCTAAAAAAGAGGCACTGGTAATATGACCCGATGGCAAACCGCTAATAAGATCTTTTGAACAAAATGCCTTTAACTGATCGTCCCATAGATAATTTATATTATTTCTTGTCAAAGCAATTCTTGTTTTTAACTCTTCAACAATAGCCGCCTCACCTAACTCTTCTGCAAGTAGCATCAGGTCGTGATCAGCTCTTGATAAAATCATCGTCATGCACACATCGATGACTTTAAAAGGACTTTCCTTAGCAATACGATCATGATCCCACTGCGTAGCTCGACCAAATTTCAGTAAAGTGATATAGCGATCATACTCCTCATCCAGCGGCCGCATATCTTTATTGACATGAGTAATGTCTTTACGTTGATAAGTTCCCACTTCTGACGTATCAATACGTCGCGCAGCCGCATCCCATTCAGGCGAATTATCTCGTCCGGTTTCCCACGGGTGTACAGTTAACACCAAGCCTTTATTTAAAGGATCGCGCGTGCGATAAAACCAGCGATGACAAGCCACTAATTTCGGGAAAATAGCTTGCAAGCGTGCTTTATTTGCACGCTTATCTCCACTCTTCCACAAAGCCAAAATCATACTGGCGGAAACAGGCGGCTGAGTGATGCCGGTACATTCTGGTGAAGTATTACTTTGCCAAACATCGGGCCCAGGAAAATAGTTAGGATCTTGCTTATGAAAGATAATATGGGGCACAAAACCACTTTGCCACTGGGAAGCAAACAATGTTTCAATTTCAAGCCAGGCACGATCTTCAGAATAGGTATTAAAACCAAGTGCACAAAACGCTGAATCCCAATTCCATTGATAAGGATACAGCCCCTTAGTAGGTACGGTGTAATTGCCTAAATCATTATCCTGCATTACTTCTCGTGCGCGAGAGTCTAAATCCACAGTCACATTCGCCTCTTTAAAATTTTATAATTTCACTTTCATCAATTTATTAACAACTAACCACTAGTTATTAGTTTTCTCTGGAGTCCACTAAAATAATACGAATATCATTGACATTAGTGCCTGTTGGCCCAGTCACAATTAGATCACCTAGCGCTCGAAAAAGCTCATAGCTATTATTAGTGGCCAAATATTCTTCAACATCAAGGCTTGCGTCTTTCGCTCGTGCCAATGATGTGGAATTAATATAACCGCCAGCATTATCTTGCGAGCCATCAATGCCATCACTGTCACACGCGATAGCTTCAACATCATAAGGGGTATCCAACGCTAGCATCAGGCCCATAAGATATTCTAAATTGGGACCACCCTTACCTTCTGAATTGCGTACTTCAACGGTTAATTCACCACCTGAAATCAAAGCATAAAGGCCGGGTGTTTTACATCGTATATTAATTTCTTGGGCATGCAGTCTACCGATCTCACTGGCATTTCCTTGCCAAGCATCACCAAGAATAATTGCCTGCCTGTCACTTCCATTGAGATTTTCAGCAATCACTCTTAGAGCATCCATATTTTTTGCAACAACATGCACATCTCCACCTGCGTCGCTGGCAGAGGAATTATTTAATATGGCTTGTTTCACTTGATTAGAGATAGCAATATTGTATTTCGCCAATATATCAAGTGCCTGTTTGCGACACTCTGCTGTATAGACTGTCGGCCCAGAAGCAATATCTGCAGGGTCATCTCCTACAACATCAGAAATAATATAAGTAGATAACCGTGCTGGACTGACACTTGATGCAAGCCTGCCACCTTTAATTTTGGAAAGGTTTTTTCTCACCAAGTTAATATCAGTAATTGAAGCACCACTTAATACTAGTGATTTGGTGATTGCTTTTTTTTCATCAAGAGTAATGCCCTCACAAGGGCTGCACAAAAGCGCCGAACCTCCACCTGAGACCAAAAATACAACATGGTCATCGGCAGTAGCGGTCATCGCTTTTTCTAAAATACGCTGTGAAGCTAAAATACTATTATTGTCGGGCACAGGATGGGAAGCTCTGATCACTTCCACCGCTCCGGTATCCACATTTTCACCATAGCCATAACGGGTAACAACGGCGCCCTCTACAGTGCCTGTTAGATGTTGTACTGCAACGGCGGCCATCTCCGCTGCCGCTTTACCCGCCCCTAGGACAATCGTTTTTCCTTTTGGCGTTGAAGCTATTGTTGATAAAGCATCCGGCAAGCTATTTTTAGGGTGACAACGTTGTGACCCTAATAAAAAAAGCTCTGTAAGCATTTGTTTCTGATTCATAATCTAAAGGCCTAAAGCAACACTAACAGCGATAATCACGATAAAATATACGATCAAACTGATACTAGTTTTCAACTTTCCTGTGAGGACTTCAGTCTGACTGTGATTTTCAACCTCCTCTATCAACTGCACACCCGTCTCATTATTAGATAAAGTTTGACTTACAATTAAAGCAAGTACAGACGTAACGACTAGACCAATAAAATTCCACCACATCCAAAACACCTGTGGAACAAATAGCCATAAGCAAACATTGACAAATAAACCCGCGAGCAATCCGATATTAACCGCTAGACCATTGACTTTTTTATTAAGTATGGCGATTAAAAACACCCCTAAAATAGGCCCGTAAAGTGCAGACCCTACCTTATTAATCGCCTCAATCACGGTCGGAGCAATATTGCCGGCAAAGGCAGACAATGTGAGTATTACTATCCCCCAGAAAAAAGCCACATAGCGAGAAAGCAGAACTTCTTGTTTCTGGTCTATGGCTTTTATATTAAGCATCGTCAAATCTTCCATAGTAACGGCCGAGAGCGAGTTAATTGTCGAACTTAAAGTCGACATCGCAGCAGCCAAAATAGCTACTAACAGAAGGCCTATAACACCATTAGGTAGATACTCGATAATAAATATAGGCATCATAAAATCTGGCCTATCTGCGGGTATTTGTTGCATAAAATCTGTGTGTAAAGTCGCAAGCACACCAATAACTAAACCGGCTGTACAATACAGTAAGGTAATTGGAAAACGTAAAAAGCCATTAAAGAATAATAACTTTCTAATATCGCCCAGGCTTTTCGCAGAGAGTGCTCTTTGGGCTTGCGTCTGATCGCATCCGTAGTAGGACGCGTACAAAACAAAACCGCCAAAAATCATCGGTAAAAAACCAAACTCATCTCCAGAAAACCCAAAGGAGGAAAAATCAACAGCATATAAACGCTCAGGATCAACCTCTTTAACAAATTCACCAAAACCGCCTAATTCGTTTAAAGCGAAAAAGATGCAAAGGGTTAAACCAAAAATAATGAGTATCATTTGTACCGCATCACCATAAACGACAGCCTTCATACCGCCTTGTAAAGAATAAATAATGGTGATAACACTGATCAATAATATTGACTGCCAAAATGGAATTCCCAACACCGCTTCAATAATAATTCCGGTGGCGTAGACCATAATACCGGTACTAAAGGAACGGGCAATCTGAAAAGCAACACTGATAAACAAACGTGTTGAGCGACCAAATCTTTTATCGAGATAATCATAAATGCTGACCACACCCGCGCGGTATAAGGCCGGCATAATGACGAACATAACCAAAATCATCGCCAACGGTACGGAAAATTCATACGTTAACCATTTTAGCCCCCCACCTTCTCTCAAACCGACGAAGCCAGGAGCCGAAATAAAACTAATCGCCGATAATTGAGTGGCCATTGTAGATAGTGTTAAAGGCATCCAGCCTAATGACTTACCACCTAAAAAATAATCTTCCTCGCTGGATTGATCACGCAGAAAAAAACCAAAAGCCAGCATTGCACCGAGGTAACCAACAACAATAAGATAGTCAAGAATATTCATTTATTTGTTCTTTTTTATATAGTTTCAGATATGCTCACTTAAACTTGCCTCAAAAGGAGGCAAACAATGTAAGTACAATTCTTCATTCGTTGGAAAAGCACAAAAGCATTATAAATATCGGAGGCAGGAGGCGCGACTATAAATATAACCCCCTGCACATGTCATATTAAAAACTATATGTTGCCCGGAATGTTATGCGACGCGGTAAGATAGGTCGCCCTACCGCAAAATCCCCTTGTGGACCTGTACCCGCTCTGGGGTTGCCTTCGGTAAGACCATCCTCATCGGTAAGATTAAATACAGAAAGACTCAAACGCAGCTCTTCGTCATCCGCCATGGCAATGGTATACCCGGCATCAGCACGCCAGAAACCAAAAGATTCTAGTTCTCGTGTATTGGCGTCGTTACCAAAGCTATCGCCACGATAACTGTAGGTGATACTTGAATCAATTGTGTCGTTATTAAAGATTAAACTAAAACCGCCGAGGATATTGGGTTGACGCGAGATTTCATTACCCTCATTTGGCCCTTCGGAAAACTCGTGATCGGCAAAAGTTAAATTGACATCCAAATCGAGGTAGTCGTTAAAACTAAAAGTACCACTGGCATCAATACCGGTAGTTTCAGTATCAGAAATAACCGTCACTGCAGTAAAGGTTCCATCGGCATTTTCCAACTGCTGGAAAGTTGTGTTATCACTCAATGTTAAATAATAGGCACCGATAGAACCATCAAAGATACCGGAAGAAAACTTCAAACCAATTTCAGCACGATCAATCGTTTCCTCTTCAAATTGATCTTCAACAAAACTCACAGGATCAGCGAGGCTTGACAAACTATTAACACGCCCAGGTAAGGTACGGGCTTGCGGCCAGAAAAAACCGCGAGAAATATTACCAAACACATTAAGCGAATCATTGATACGATAAAGACCAGCAACCGCAGCTGCCCACGCAGTGCCATCCACATCAAGGCGAGTAAAGCGTCCATTACCCACCGTATCTGTTTGCAGGTTAGGCAATACACTATCGCCATCTGGGATTGCGTAAAGGCTAGGATCGATGGCTGCACTGGTGGAGCCTTCAGAAAAATATTCTGCATCAAATTGCTCAAGGCGTATACCTAAGTCTAGGCTCCATCTATCTCCTTCTATTTGATCGGCAAAATAGGTGGCAATACGATTGGCGCTGCCGCCAGCGTTAACATGGCCACCGGAGCCGGCAAAACCATTAACAGAATAATGACGAGTTCCTGTCTCGATAACACCAGGGGTTGCTGAATTATCACCCGATACACTCAAGGTTAACAACCGAGGCCGATTATTAAATTCGCCGAGATAAAATAAACGGTGATTAAAATCATCCGCTTGTGCACGTGACAACCATAAACCACCGGTAAAGGTATGAGTAACACCACCTGTGTCAAAGGATTTACTAATATCAAACTGAGAAGTGTAATCTTGAGCTGGACGAATTCTATCCCAGCCTTGGGTACGATAAACAAGATCAGTATCGCTTAATTGTTCCCCTGTATCCAAGACCGCAAACGACGCATTATCATAACCATCAAGACCTTGTTGCTGTAAAAAAGCTTGTGTGGTTAATACATTATCACCACCGGCGGGAATAAAGAGATTGAAGTTATGGGTATATTTTGAGTATTTACTCTTAATACCAAGACTCCAGCCACTATCGTATTCTTTATTTAATTCAAAGGCCAAGGAACCGCCTTTGGTTTCAACACCGTCACCTAAACGCAATTCGCGCAAACCATTGGCAGTAGGATAAACAAAATTATCAAGCTGATCGGTCTGTATTGTTTGCACTTCATTGCCATCATTACCGCTCGCAAACTCATTACTATCGGCATCTAATGGCAAAGGCAAATAAAATTGAACCTTATCGTCAATAGCTTGGGCAAAGATAGTAAAAGAGCCTGAACCATCGTCAAATTCGTGTCTAAAGTTTCCCTTAAGCTGGAAGCCATCGGTTTCTAAACCTGTATCTATCGGGCCTTCGTCGTAACGATAATAACCTGAAAGCGCATAATAATTGTTGCCTTCGCCGTTGCCCACAGGGCCGCTGGTAGCAAAGTTTGTCGCCACACGATTATCTTGTGCGACTTCTAATTGCACCTTACTTTCAGCTTCATCTTTACCTTGTTTACTAATGTAATTAACGATACCAGCAACAGAACCTGGACCAAAAAGATTAGAAGCACCACCACGAATAAACTCCACCCGCTCAACACCTAAATCAGTGCGATGGTAAACATCGAATGCTGAAGAGTTAAGACCAAAGTAGCTAAACGTTGTAAAACCATCAAAGTTCAAAGGGGTATAGGCATATTGTCCACTGGCAGGTAAGCCTGGAACAAATAAATTGACCGCCACTTCACCGCCACCCCCTTCGGCAGAAATACCAGGAACGTTGCGTAACAAATCAGCGTTACTACTGGCCGCTAAGCGAGTAATATCTTCTTCATCGAATGAATTCACGGATGCTGGAGTATCAAAAGAAGATCGGGCAATAGCACCTACTCCCGTAACGATCACCTCTTCCACTTCTTGATCTGTGTTTGCCGATTGCTGCGCATATAACAATGGCGTCTGTGCAACGCCAATAAGTGATAAGCTGATAGCTAAACTAAGTTTATTGCGATTCATATGACTTCTCTCCAATACAATTATTATTCTAAGTATCTAAACACGTCACAGGACGGCGCAATCTTTCTACAACCCTCTTTTTATGCCCCAATAAAAAGTAAAATTAATTAGCTACTATTAACCTGGCAGCTAAATATATCGTCCTGATATATTTAGCCATCGTCCCTTAAAATACGGCGCCATTATGCGAAACGGCTTGATTTTAAGAGGCTCGCGCATATCTATCGACACGCGGCGGAGCTTCCATGCACCACTACTAATCCGACATATACTACCGCCGGATTAATAACGACCCACTAGCAAATAAATTAATGCCATATAACAAGACTATAATGGCTTGAGCAACATATGGGTTAGGCAACATATTCGTTGAACAATGTATTTTTATATGAGCCACTTAAACTAGAACAATATTGAGCACTTTTTTATTGTTATGTTTTATCTCTTAAGAGAGCACCCATCGCACATCAACACTTTTAAACAACTTTAGGCTTAAGGCGAATCAGATTACAGGCTAACTATAAATCAATAAGGCACCCAAATACAACTCATCATGAGTTTTATTTAGAGATAAATGTTGTTAAAAGCTCATTGATACGTGTAGAACCGCTATAAAAACCGTATAACCTTCAACCAAAACCGTTTAAAAAATATCATTTCAAGTTGAAATCACACCATAAATGTTATGATAAAGTATTGATTTATAAGAAGTTAGCACTCCACTATCTAAATATTAATCTTACATGGATACAAAATGGACTGATTGGTCATGCGCCGGGCATTATTACCATTAATACTACCAATAATGGGTTTTAATTGCGTTTTTAGCGGCCAAAAGCCTATCTGCCTTTTACATAAAGGTGAAAAACACAAAAGTGATAGTAGGCATTATGAAAACAGAGGTGTTTAAGAAGGGTTTGTCTTTGCGCTTAGCGGCTTAATATTTTGGCAATGCCAGTACCTAAGGTATTAATCATTTATCGGCGGGCATGTGAACTTATCCATTTTACTACAGGCTTATTTATTTTCTTGCTGGCCATAGCTGAGTCCTTCAGAGACCATTTGCAATAACTCTTCGTTTTGCCAAGGTTTAGTCATAAAAGAATATATCTTACCATCATTGACGGCTTGATTAATCGAACTAAACTCCACATCTCCGGTAATAATCATCCGCGTTGTCGATGGGCTTTTACGTGCAACTTTCGCCAAAAACTGAGCGCCATTTTCACCAGGCATGTGCATATCACAAAGCACTAAATCTATTTTGTTATTATTAATAACAAACTCACCCTCAATGGCATCGGCGACACTCATAACCACATGATTAAGTGGACGTAGAGCCCTGGTGAGAGAATTTAATACCTGCGGATCATCATCTACCACCAGAATATTTACTTTCGAATTAACATGAGTTGCCATAAGCATTTGTACCAAAATGTCGCTTAAAAAAAAGTAAAACTGTTTAATGCAAATGTTCATTGTCGTTTATTTGATAGGCCGTAACAGCATCTTCAATAAGCGCTACCAATTCGTCATCAAAACAGGGTTTATGAATACAGTGCCAACTCTCAGTAGCACTATTGCCATCTAAATTATCAAAGTTACTCAAATAGCCGCTTAACATGATTTTCACGGCATTAGGCTGCTGCTCATGGGCATGTAAAAGGAAATGATCACCAGACATTCCAGGCATGCGAAGATCAGAAATAATCACCGCGAAGTTTTTCTTGGCCAGTTGCTTGATTGCATCTTGACCGCTGTGAGCAATACTTATAGAAAATGGCTGTTTGCGAAAGAGCCTGGAGAATGCACGAGTAAGTAATTTATCATCATCAACATAAAGAATAGAGTCATTCATAATAATACCTGCATCTATATTTAACATGTAGAGACTAAAAGGGCTTGACACCAAAAAGCTCGTCAACCTGGAATCTATAATAAATACAAATGTCTTTAATGTCACAAATGTCATTATATTGTTTTTTTCTAGTTTCAGTGATTTACTGTAAAAATGTATTGGAAATTTTCACTTCAATACTATTAAAAACCTTATTGCAAACTAATTGACATTGGATATAGGGGTTAGCTATTAAAAATGACGGATAAGCAACAGCGAGTTCTAACAAGTGGCGAAGTAGCGAAGTACTGTAGTGTGCACCTTAGAACAGTCATACGGTGGATACAGCAAGGGGATTTAAAAGCATATAAGCTTCCGGGGAGAGGCAATAACCGTATTGAAGAAAAAGATTTTTTAGCGTTCTTAACATCTAATGGTATGCCGATACCCGATGACTTTCAGGTATCCAAACCTCGTATCCTAATAGTCGACGATGAAAAGGATATGGCAAAGTCGATTCAGCGTGTACTGCGTAAAGAAGATTACGATATTTATATGGCCCATGACGGCTTTGAAGCCGGAGCACAACTTGGCATACTCAAGCCGCAACTTATGACACTTGATTTGAGTATGCCCAAAATGAACGGTTTTAGTGTTCTAAAATTTGTACGTAATCAGAGTGAGTTTGACAATTTAAAAATTGTTGTTATATCAGCACTAGATAATAATCAGCTAAAAAAAGCAGAAAAAGCGGGAGCAAATGCTAGCCTTAGCAAGCCTTTTGATAATCAAACACTTATTAACACCGTAAAACAGCTGTTGGAGCCTGTTAACACTAATTAAAATATGCTCTCTGGCAAACATTTTTTCGCATAGCAAACAAGGCTGGTCAAATTGCTGTTAACACGCCCTAGGTAAATGAGGCACATAAGCGTCATAAGTTTAAAGAGCGATATGGTAACCTATATGATATTGCAGCAATACCCATGCTGTCACTTCTAGGGCATCAATCACAGCATTAGGCTTTGGATCAACAGGCACCTGCGGTAAATGATTAAGAGCAGTAGTAAAAGTTGAATATTTAACAGAGTTTCTGTCTGCGTTTGTGCCTGTATCAACACTTACATCAACTGACTCTATTTTTTGATAGACACTTTCGTACGCTTTTTTCTCAGCGTACACACTATTGCACATCATAGTAATAACAAGCAGCGTCGAGACGAGTATCTTTTTCATAAAGGTGACTTTTTCAGTATACGAATACACGAAACTATAGCTTGTACTTTATGAATCACAGCTGAATAGTTGTATTACATTAGGCTTTAGGAAAGCGCCCAAGATTTAAAACGGTCGATCAATCGCCTTACAAATAAATGATAACAACGGCGATACCGCAGTAAATGTTTTTTTAACTTCATTCATCCACGTTTTACTCATGGCCATTTCTGGCGTGCTGGTTTTCATGGCAAAAAAACTTTTGCGTTTAATATCCTCGATAAAAGGTAGATCTGCATCAAAACCTCGAGGAGGACGTTTAAGGCCTTCGCCACTTATGCCACCAAAGATCTTTACCAATTGTTTATCGTTACAAACCTTCTGCCACTCTTGAGGTTTTTCTCGAATACGATCTCGTATAGCATAAAGGGTCTCGCTATCGGGTGCCCAAATACCACCGCCATAAATCACTTCCTCAATCCCCAGGTGTACATAAAAAGCCGGCGTATGGACATCTTTAGCCGCACTGTGTAAAAAACGACAGGCAGTATGTTCTTTGTAGGGGGTATCATCTTTTGAGAATCTCGCATCTTTGTAAATACGAAATAATGAACCGCCATGGGCTTTGGGAATAGCTAGAAAATGAGGTGATATATCAGCCAAGGGTCCAGATATAGCCACAATAAAATCCAGCATAGGAGCGACAACATCCGTTTTATAACGAGGCTTATTTTCAGTAAACCATTCCTTATTATTGTTGTAACGTAACTCTTCTAAAAAACGAAAAAGCGAAGGATCAAAATGTTTGAATTTTGCAGTACTCATGAAGATCTCAAGTAAGTATCATTATAGGTTTTTTATCGCACAGGCGGGGTTTAAAAAGATGGCGCACGCTTATATGCACCATCTAGGATTCGCTAACACATATTTATAACCGCAAATTAATTATCACCATCGAGGAGATCGCCAATACCTCCTAGTATCGAGCCTTCACCTCGACGACTGCCACCAGCGCTTGGTGCATGTTGCAATATACGATCACATAAACGCGAAAATGGTAGGCTCTGAACCCATACCTTGCCCGGCCCTTTCAAGGTAGCGAGAAACATCCCTTCACCACCGAAAAACATACTCTTAAGCCCTGAGACCATTTCAATATCGTAATCGACGCTGGAGGTAAAACCTACTAAGCAACCGGTGTCTAAGCGCAGCGTCTCACCGGCGGAAAGATCTTTTTCCACCACAGAACCACAGGCATGTAAAAATGCCATGCCGTCACCGTTGAGCTTTTGCAAAATAAAACCTTCACCACCAAAAAAGCCTGTACCCAATCGGCGATTAAACGCAATACCCACACTTGTTCCTAAGGCTGCGGCTAAAAATGAGTCTTTCTGACACAGAATCTCTTCACCGATTTGCGCCATATTGACAGGAATAATGGTGCCAGGAAATGGTGCAGCAAATGCCACACGCTTTTTGCCACTGCCTGTATTGGTAAAGTGCGTCATAAATACCGACTCGCCAGTAACAACACGTCTGCCCACACCCATTAAGCGCCCAAAAAGGCCTTGATCAGGTTCCGAGCCATCGCCCATTTTAGCCTCAAAGGTGATACCGTGTTGCATATAGTTCATAGCACCTGCTTCTGCAATCACAGTCTCCTTTGGGTCTAGCTCCACCTCAACCATCTGCATATCGTGGCCAATAATTTCATAATCAACTTCATGACAGCGCATATTCTTTCCTTTTTGTCTTATATCTAATCGGTTCTGAGAGTATTTGAGTTTATCAACAACGCCCCCATATTCATTCTATCAGCGAATGATTTTTGTAGAGACATAATGTTCACACTCTTGTTTTAGAGTTCGGCCCCAATCAACACATTACTTTTTACACTAACATCGAGCAACTCAATACCTTCAATACGACATAAATATACGCCATATGGATACCCCTCTACCGCCAAAACGCACAAATGCATTAAGAGTTATGCTGGGCTTTGTGGCGCCCTATCGGCTGCCTATTGTTATCGCCCTGTGTGCCCTGCTATTTACCTCGGGCATCACATTATTTATGGGGCAAGGTGTTCGTCTGTTAATCGATGAGGGCTTTGCTACCAGCTCTCCAGAACTGTTGCGTCATTATATATTGATTTTCTTTGGACTTATTGGTGCTCTAGCATTGGGCACCTTCATGCGTTTCTACTGGGTAACCTGGTTAGGTGAACGTGTGGTGGCCGACATACGTAGAACAGTATTCAGCCACATTATTGATTTGCACCCTGAATTTTTTGATAGCAATCGGGGCTTAGAAATACAATCTCGTCTGACAGCTGACACCACCATCTTACAATCTGTCATCGGCTCGTCCATGTCGGTGGCTCTGCGCAATTTTATTATGATGATTGGCGGTGTGATTTGGTTATTTATTACCAACATCAAGCTTACGAGTATCGTTGTTATCTCACTCCCATTAGTCGTTGCCCCTATTGTTATTTTTGGTCGCCGGGTGCGAGGTCTATCACGCCAAAGTCAGGACAGAGTCGCCGACGTCGGCGCTTATGTTGGCGAACGCTTGACGCAAATTAAAACGGTTCAAGCGTACAACCATCAGTCCATTGATAAAGCCACATTTAGCGCACATGTGGAGGAGGCATTTAGTATTGCCAAGCAACGGATTGTACAACGCGCAATGTTGATTACTCTTGTTATTGTGCTGGTACTAGGGGCTATCGGTATGATGCTATGGGCAGGCGGCATGGACGTTATTAATGGCAATATCAGCGGTGGTGAATTAGCGGCATTTGTCTTTTACAGTATTATCGTTGGTTCCGCACTGGGCGCTATTAGTGAAGTTATCGGTGAGTTACAACGCGCCGCCGGGGCAAGTGAAAGAATTGTCGAACTGCTGGAGGCACAAAATAATATCACCGCACCGAAGGAACAGCAGGCCTTCTTGCCGCAAAGAGTCTCTGGACGCATACAGCTGGACGAGGTCAGCTTTCATTACCCCAGTAGACCAGAATACAATGCCATCGACCGATTAAGTTTGGATATTCATCCTGGAGAAACCCTGGCTATTGTCGGCCCCTCTGGCGCAGGTAAATCCACCTTATTCGACCTGCTACTGCGTTTTACCGATAGCAGTAGCGGCCGTATTTATTTAGAAGGTGAAGATATACGACAACTCGACCCGAAAGATCTTCGTAAGTGTTTCGCTTTTGTATCCCAACACCCTGCCCTGTTCTTCGGCTCGATCAAAGATAATTTAGCCTTCGGTCGACCTGAGGCAACGCAGGAACACATCGAAACTGCCGCCATAGCAGCCAATGCTCATGATTTTATTTCGCAACTACCGCAAGGCTACGACACTGATCTGGGCGATAGCGGCTTAGGGCTTTCTGGAGGTCAAAAACAAAGATTGGCAATCGCCAGGGCACTATTAGTAGATGCACCGATACTGTTGCTGGATGAAGCCACTAGTGCCCTCGACGCTCATAGCGAATATTTGGTGCAACAAGCCCTCGATCATTTAATGCAAGGCAGAACTACACTGGTTGTGGCACACCGTTTGGCCACCGTAAAAAATGCCGATCGCATTGCCGTCATGGACAAGGGAAAATTACTGGCCGTTGGCACCCATCATCACTTAATTAAAAGTAATGCTCTCTATAAACGACTAGCAGACTTACAATTTCAAAGTTAGTCATAAAACGCTGGGCACAACAAAACGTATTTATAATAAAATAGTGCAGACAAATCTGGATGTAACAAAAAGTATGCAGTAGCTATTTCCATCACATGCGATTCGATATTTTATTCCAGTTAAAGAAGTTCGGAGAAACGACGGTATTTTCGAACCTTTTCAAACAGCCGTATCGTCACAAATTCAAGACGAATCACCGGAAGGCTCTAAACCCCGCCAAAGCGATCAAAAATTAGCCGCACATAACATCAAAAAGATTTACCTAAACGATGCCATTTAAGTTGATCAGATATAAGTTATTTATTTAAATATCAGAAACGCAATACCTCTTTCGACAACATGTTAATTTAGGTAACACATTAAATATAATTATCTCTTTAATAATTTTTTCCTATTAACTGCAACGAACTACGATACTCTTCCGTACTTAAATACACATAGGGCATACAGTTCTTTGGGAGTTTTTAAAAGATTCGAGTAATTAATGCGCTGAAAATCGTCTGAAGAAGATTTTCACATGTATTTCTACACCTTTATTTTTCGAACTTGTATTTTATATTAAGGAAGTAATAAAAATGGCTTATCAAATATTTGATCCGGCAAATCCTAACAATTATCGCCAGGTAAATGCACCGGCGAATCCACCGTGGAATCACCAACCTATCGGCATTGTGAATCAAACTGGCGAAGTAGTTTACGGGCCATTGCAGCAACGTAATCAAATCGGTGCGGCTACGCCACAAATTCGACGCTATACCACCCAAGAGTATAAACTACGACGTAAATATTGTGACTCGGCACTGGGGATGCTTATGATCGACAACCCCCAGTTTACACAGGCTGCTCGCACCCGAGTGACGGAAGGCATTCGGCAGTTTGTAGCCAATATGCCACCGCCGCCACCACCAACACCGCCAGGAGCAACCTTTGCTCAAAAAATGCAACGTGTACATCACTTAGCGGCGCAGCCTTCATGGGGAGCGTTGGTTCCTGGTAGAAGAGGCCCCATCAACACGGTAATGCAAGCCGGTCGGCATTTAGGTAGCCCTACCAGCTTTGGTCGGCATTTTGGACCGGGATTTACCCCAGTAATACAAGCGCAGCCTATGGCAAATATTGCCCGTTGGATTCGGGTTATTAATGGTGACGATGTGCCAAGAAGTATGTCGCTTTATGATGTATTTTTTGAGATTTATGTCACCATAGAGAGCCGACGTCCTGGTTCCGCAGTATTAGACACCACACGAGATGAAGCACGCAGACGTGGCGTGCGTGAGGCTTGGTTCGATCAGGGCGGGCCGCGTGGCCGCGCTAATCGTAATCCCAAAGCTCCGACACATAGTATTCCAGGCATCATTCCCAACACACCAGGCATTGTTCCAGGAGCCAGTATGGCTCAGGGCATTGCCGCCTTACAACGTGCTGGTGTTGGCAACAATGGTTTAGGCAATTATCCAACTGCTCAAATGACGCGACGCCGTGGTATCGATATGTTTGCCGTTACAGGCGCCCTGCACACCCCCTATGCGCAAGGTTTAGCAAACAATCGCCTTAATTTCAGTGCCTCAGCCTCAGGTACAACAAGTACATTAATAGCATCGGCCATGTCATTTTTTCCAGGTATTCTTACTAATAATGAATTTTATAAGCAATATGTCATGGCCTGTGTAGCCTATCTTGTAGGTGGCGGCATGCACACCTGTCACGAAGTTTTTTACACCGCAGGTTTAGCCGGCACTGTTGCATATATTCCCGGCACTTATCTTAACATGTTACCTTTTTCGTTTAGAAATTCTCCTGCCTATACTCAATGGCGAAATGAATTTTGGGATGTGGTGAGGTAGCTGTGAGATAAAGGTAATTCGACTATTTATTTTACTCGACACTAGTGACTGCACAATAGTGGCTGCAGACACTGATAGCTGCGCAAACTTTTCAGTATCAAAAAATGTTTTGCGCAGCTACAGTCAAAGATATGTTAATTTTATACGCACAAAGACAATGTGCGCCAAAATGTTGATTCTAACAACTTTTTCATTCCGCACTTGATTAATTGAGCCATATCATCGTCGTATACTATGCCAGTAAAACTAAACAGATTCACTGTTTGCAATTTAAACAACGGGGTTAAGCAAAATAAAATAATAAGTGCCCCTTATACATGTAAGTTGACTATATGGCGCCAATTACTTTAAGCAATGTTTTCGGAGTAAGTTATACACTTCACATATTAACGGATAACGCCTCGGCAAATAGAGATCCACAACAATTTAACGATGAATTAAGTGCACTGCGTTTTCTCAACAATTTTAACCGGGAAGACAAATATTGGTTGACATTGGTATCTGAGTTTACTGTCAAGGGCTATATTACAAGTAACCAAAATCATCATATTCCGAAACATATATTGGCGCAGCTTATGGTTGCCGGCAAAATAAAATTTTATAAAAATATACACACAGGCATCCTTTCTATACCCATCGAACAGCGAATCGTTAAAAACAAAAAAGGCATAACTTTTATACTTTCTCATACAGATGAGAAAACACTTATCAGTAAGAAAAAGCCCAACGTTCTGACTACCCAAAAAAACACCGAAGAATTTGTTGATGAAGTTCTCTCAGATGACTCTCAGGTAGATCTAATTACCAATATCTTGTCTGTAGATAATGATATAAATAATACTTCACCAAATAAAACATATACACCTAAGCTCAAAACATCCCAAGTATCTACAGCAAATAATACCGTTAAACAAAAGCTGACGGAAAAAATATTAAACAAAGAAATTATTATACTCGAAGACAGCGAGCCGATTAAGCCCGATGAAAAACCTATAGTGCAAGATGGTGTATCAAACCTACCTGGGGTGCGCCCTCATGAACTTGCACCCGAGACTCAACCTGAAGATCCCAAGAAGATCAATATTACCCCCAAAATTGACTGTGAATACCTTTTAATATTGCAAGATAGAAATGTTAAACAAAAAAATGCAAGCAAAGACAATAAAATCTTAACTCAAGCCACACGAATTGAGCTTTCCCTAACTCAAGACAGCCCCTCACCTGTTTTTGACAAGGGGGCCAGGTTTGAAGTTTCAGGGGCAGGTAAAATAGAGCTTTTCGAAGATGAAAAACTTACCAAAGTACTGAATATAAAAAAAGTAATAGACAAAAAACATATCACTGGAGGTAAGAAGTTAGAAGTATGGTTGAAAGGTAAGACATCGGGAAAAATAACCTTAAAGCTTACAGCAGAAAAATCATCTAATAGTGACTTTATTATCAAGCCTCCAGCAACTCAGGAGATGGGGGTTGCTGAGTTGATCTTAGAAGTGTACAAAAATGACATATCAAAACTCAATAAAGTCAAAATAAACCCAAATGTTGATCCTATAGACGACTACCATAAAAAACTCAAAGATGAAAAAATTCCTGACCAAATTAAGTTATCCGATGATGATAAAGTCAATAAAGGCCGTGTTTTACATGTGCAGAATAATGCTAACCATGACCGGGGTAAAATCGTTCTTAAAAAACTGGAAAAATCACACCTACCGAAGGGGTGTGATGATTACGATATTATACTCAGTGAAAAAAACACATCGGGAAGCACGACAATCTTTGATCAACAAGAAAGTGGCAAAAAAGCCACCTTCCCGGTCAAAGTCAAATTAAAAGACTTATTGGTCGATAACAAAGAGTTTTGGGTTGAAGGTACCACCGCGTGTCAAAAACAAGGGGATGTGGTGCTTGACCTTGGCCTTGACCGAAAACAAGGTGGTTTAAGCAAAACCCCGAAAAGAAATGCTGATTTTGCTGTGTTCAGTCCGATCAAACTTGAAGATATTGCCCTTGACTATACACCGACCCCAGGTAAGGCTGCGGCCTGGGACGCAAGTAACAAACGCTACTACATCAATTTAGACAGTGTTCCCAAAGGTAGAAAAATCACACTTAAAGCCAAGCTTAGTACAAAAATTAAAGATATCGACGTGCACTTCATGTTAGCCGCGAATGCCAATAACAAGAAAGCCGCCAATTGGGGGGCAAAAGGTCTACCCAAGACCTGGAAGTGGGACAAAATAGACAGTGATGTTAAACATAAAGACAAAAATAAAGAAGACGATTTTTTACATCTTTGTGGGAAAACAGATAGCAATGGTGAAGTGTCGCAAGAGGTAGTACTCAGCCAATTTGGCGGCGATATATTTACACCCGCCTGCTATATCAACGAAGATCCCCATTTGGCTAAATATATACCAGGTCATACTGATTTAGCGAAGAGAAAACCTGTAAGTGCCAAGGACGCCATTAACGTGTGGCGAAAGTTTTGGTGCCAATATGTAAAAGTCGATGGCATTAACATGCCAAGCTTAGCGCCGGCAATACAACAATATGACAATGTCAAAGCCTTCATGGATGAAGCGCCAGAAATAAAAGTTTCTACACAGCAAGTTTCTAAGTTCAAGCCACAAGCGCTCTATCCAGAATACATGGTGCGAGTCAATGGCGGAACAGATAATGTATTGGTGGTATCAGAAAACAATAAAAAACATTTTTTTAAAGGCGATGGCCCAATAGCGGATACTCCCATAAAAATTCCTATTCTGGTATGTGATGCTCAATGGGATCCGGATGGCAAAACCAAAGCTAAGAGCGCGAAAGATTACGCAAATAAATTCCCGATAGATATTGAGACAGATAAACTTGTTATAGATCCCCCTCTCCAAGGTAGAAATCTATTAGTGAGTGGCAAATGGGTTGCAGCAGAAAAAGTAAGCTCTAAATATGTTAATGTCAGACGCGGTAAATTAGGGAAAGGAGATATTACAGTCAATCAAAAAAGAAAAAAATTAACAGAAGTGACGGTTAAAACCCCTAGCAAATTAAAAGGGATTAAACCCAATACTCACATATGGATAGAAGATTTGGTTATTCAAGGCGCTGCTGGCTATTTAGGCGAATCATTTATGAAACGTATTTTAGCCGTTTATAAGGCAAAAGGCACACAGTTAGAAAAAGAGGATTTTCAAAATACCATTGTACATGAAATCGGCCATGCTTTCAGACAAGTCGTTGAGGGTGACCCCGCTGGTGGAATTAAAGGCATTCCGCGACATCCGAATCAGAAAAATGCAAATAATCAAGGTAATCACTGCCGCTACCTAACTAACAAGTGCGTGATGTACGATGCAGGACCAATAAAAGGATCGCTTAACCGTTATTGTGATGTATGTCACCCGTATTTGCTTGTACAAGATATGTCAGACATAGTATGAATATGTTATGAGTAAAAACTCGCTCCAACGGGCAACAAGTTGATCGATGAAAAATATAGGTAAAAAAAGACGAATATTAATAGCTCTGGCTTTTTTGTGGACGTCAGTGTCTTGCGCTAACCCCATATCAATGCCCCCGCCTTCAATGCAACAAGATCTGAAATCGAAGGCACAGCAAACCAGAACACAACAAAAAGGTAAAACGGGAATGAATGAAAAGCATAAAGTAATCAGTGATGTCTTAGACTTCTCTGATGAACAATATTTTCATATAAACGAAGAAGACAAAAGTGCTTACGAAGTAGCAATTGCGAAAGCTCTACGTGGCGATGCTATTTTTTCTGACGCTGAACCAGAAATCGTCTATGCCGTTAGCGCCCCCAAGAATGTAAATGGTAAAAACCATAGCCAATTACCGATTATATTTGTGTCTCATACAAGCACCCTGCGAGATTGGCAAGTATCGGAAGTGCTTAATACACATATCATCTTAGTCAATCGATCTTCAGGGCAAGTTAAGGTAGCACGCTTTTCTAAGAAAACACCATCCGGAAAGCGGCTTATGGTGCCCCCACCCTCACAAAGTAAAGCCAAGCCTTCAGAAGCGCGTGGGAAAGATATTGGCACTGGCATCAAAATCATAGATTTAAAAGATTTTTTTGATATTCCCAATATCAATGACGCTTACAGTGTTATGGTTATCTCTTATGACCACGGGAGCAATATTGAACACTTTAATATTACCGGTTACCCCTCCTTTATCGATGCAGACGCCCAAACGAGTAAAGTAAATAGCGAAGCAAAAGTTCCCTCTCCTTTTGTTAGCAATATCATCGCTACGGATACAACAGAAACAAAGCTGGCAGTTACAACAGAAGACGCAAAAACACATAGCCTCAATTGCCAGATATCCCTACCTAGCGAAGAGTTAAGTTTAATTCATGCTGACAAAACGCTATTACCTGCCTCGTTGATTTTTATGAAACTAGACCAGGAAGAGCCTTT